>DAIDMG010000080.1 GCA_027449105.1 Acidiphilium sp.
CCAAATGGGTCGAGCAGGACGCTGGCCCAAAGTGGCCGGGCATTGATGCCGGCAGCGGTCGAAGCCTTACTCTTCTCGGCGTCGGTACTCGCTCTGGTCGGGTGTGACCGGGAGGCGGTACTTAACCACCATGTTTGAGGCTCGATCGCCCAAATATTGTAAAAACTGCAATACAGGATTGAAAAACATGTATTAATAAAAACTAACTCTATATATTATCAGTTAAAACACCACTAATGGTGTTTTAAACATGATTACGGCTGGACAGTTAAGGGCGGCTCGGGCGCTGCTGGCTATGGACCAAAGGGAGCTGGCCGAACTTTCTGGCCTGTCGCTGCCCACCATCCAGCGAATGGAGGCCAGCGACGGGGTTGTCCGCGGCAATGTGGATTCGCTGATGAAACTTCTTGACGCGTTGGATCGGGCCGGAATCATCCTGATTAGCGAAGGCGACGTTTCGGATGCGTCGGGTGGACGGGGCGTCCGTCTTAAGAACGACAGATCGTGACATCTGTAATTCTCTTTTGCGCGCTCGCGTGGAGCCTTTTGGGCGGCTTTGGCGCCTTGCGCGGTCGGACACCCGATGCCCGGCCTCTCGTTTACGGTGCATCGTTCATCGTCGCCGCGATCGCTTCCGGGGCCGCAATTCTTCAACTGGCTTTTGGAGCTACGCCAGGGACAGCGGTTGTGTTGCCGCTGGGTCTTCCACACCTTGGAATGAATTTTCAAATGACAGGACTTTCAGCGGCGTTCCTGATCATTACGGATGTTGGGGCGGCCACCGCCAGCCTTTACGCTGTGGGCTATGGCCGGGGCGAACGGGAAGCTTGGCGCGTGCTGCCCTTCTTTCCGTTATTTATCGCGGCGATGAACATGGTCCTCATTGCTGCGGACGCTTATGATTTCCTGATATTCTGGGAGTTGATGTCGCTTTCCTCCTGGGCGCTTGTCGTGGCCCATCATGAGGATGAGGAAGCCCGCGCGTCGGGCGTAGTCTATCTGGTGATGGCGAGTTCGGGAACGCTTGCACTTTTGCTTGCCTTCGGACTGCTCGCCGGCGTTCACGGTCAATACGATTTCGCGTCAATTCGGGCGGCCCATCCCGGGTCCTGGGTTGGTGCCGTGGTGATGTTGCTGGCGCTATTCGGCGCAGGATCAAAAGCAGGGCTCGTTCCGTTGCACATATGGCTGCCTCGGGCTCATCCTGCGGCCCCGAGCCACGTATCGGCTCTGATGAGCGGGGTAATGACGAAGGTAGCCGTCTACGCTTTCGTTCTCATCGTATTCGATTTTCTCGGCAAGCCTGCCTGGTGGTGGGGCTTGATCGTTTTGATTATGGGCGGAATCACTGCCGTCCTCGGCGTGCTTTACGCGCTGATGGAGCACGATCTCAAACGACTGCTGGCCTATCATACGGTAGAAAATATCGGGATCATCTTCATCGGGCTGGGTCTCGCGCTCGCCTTTCGGGCTGAACGCCTTGATGTTTGCGCCGCGCTCGCGCTTGCGGCTGCCGTTTTTCATGCCTTCAATCACTCCTTGTTTAAAAACCTGTTATTCCTTGGCTCAGGCGCGGTGCTGGCACGAACCGGAGAGCGGGACATGGAGCGGCTTGGCGGGCTTCTTCGCCGGATGCCGCAAACAGGCCTCCTCTTCCTCATCGGTAGTGTCGCTATTTCCGGGCTTCCTCCCCTGAACGGTTTCGCATCGGAGTGGATGTTATTCCAGGCGATCCTGTTGAGCCCTCGCCTGTCGGCTTGGTCATTGAAGCTCGCGGTTCCCTCGGTGGGAGCAATGCTCGCTCTCGCTGCAGCCCTTTCGGCTGCCTGCTTCGTCAAAGTTTTCGGAATCACGTTCCTCGGCCGTCCCCGCTCGCCGGCCGCGTCGGCGGCGACCGAGACGGATGCCTTTTCCCGGGCCGGCATGATCGGACTGGCGGCGCTGTGTGTCGTTGTTGGGTTGGCCCCCGGGATGGTGATTGATCTTTTTGCGCCCGTTACCCGGTCGCTGCTCGGGGCCCGCCTGCCTGCCGGTCACGGCATGTCCTGGCTGACCGTCGTCCCCGTCTCCCTCAGCCGGAGCTCCTATAACCCGCTTTCCATCTTCGCCCTCATTGCTGCGGGAGCTGGGTTTGCTGCCGTGATATTGCATCGCTACGGCTCTCGCATCATTTGCCGGGCCCCACCTTGGGGCTGTGGCTATGCCAGCCCGGAGGATGCAACTGCCGCCTCTCCTCCCTTAAGCACACAATATTCCGCATCCGGCTTTGCGCAGCCAATTCGCCGTGTTTTCGGAAGTTTCGTGTTCAACGCGCGTGACCAGGTAACCATGCCAATGCCGGGGGGCGTTGGGCCTGCGCATCTCATTTCCGCGTTGATCGATCCGGTATGGCAGTGCTGCTACGCTCCGCTGTTAGTTCTTGTCGGATGGGCCGCTGACAGAATGAACCGTCTGCAGTTTCTTACCATCCGGCGCTATTTGACCATCGTCTTCATAACGCTCGTCGTCCTCCTTGTATGGGTTGCGCCATGGGGCTGAGCCTGCCGCTGGGTCTGCAGTTTCTACAGATGTTCCTCGTTCTGGCGGCGGCACCATTACTGACAGGCTTCGTGCGGCTGGCCAAGGCTCGTCTGCAACGCCGCGCTGGCCCTCCTTTGCTGCAGGTGTACCGGGACCTCGCGAAATTGATCGCGAAAGACGCAGTCGTTGCGACGGAGGCGTCGTGGCTTTTCCGTGTAGCGCCCTACCTGATTTTTGCCGTCACCTGGATTGCCGCTTCTCTGGTTCCGACATTTGAAACCGGTCTCCTGTTTTCCCGGTCGGGCGATCTGATCGTGATCGCGGCTTTGCTGGGCAGCGCGCGATTTTTTCAGATGTTGGCTGCGCTCGATGTGGGAACGCCGTTTGGCGGTCTGGGAGCCAGCCGCGAGGCAATGTTTGCCTCGTTGGCCGAGCCGGCAATGCTGATGATCGTATTTGCCGTGGCGCTGGTAGCAGGCTCAAGCCAGCTCACCGTTATCTCGACTTTTATGCATTCCGGCTCAACCGGCTTACGCCTGTCCATGGGCCTGGCGCTTGTTGCCCTGGTCATGGTTGCCATTGTGGAGACGGGCCGGTTACCGGTCGACAATCCGGCGACCCACCTCGAGCTGACGATGGTGCATGAAGCCATGGTGCTTGAATACTCGGCCCGACACCTTGCTTTGATCGATCTGGCCCACGCGCTTAAATTGCTGCTTTACGTGTCCCTCATCGCATGCATCTTCGTACCCCTCGGCATCGCCTCCTCAGGCGATCGGCCAGGGCCGCTCCTGTTCGGGGTGGCGGCGTATTTTGGCAAGCTTGCACTGGCCGCTGTCCTGCTCGCTATCTTTGAAACAACAATTGCAAAGATGAGGGTGTTTCGCGTTCCAAACTTCGTTGGCGCCGCATTGATGCTTGGCCTCCTAGGCACGTTACTGCTGTTTCTCTCGGCAACGCTATGATGGTAACATTGGTCAACTCAATCTTCGGTCCTAACGGTGCGCTCAGCCTGGCCCACGCGCTTTCAGGCGCGTTGGTTCTTGTCAGCTTCATGATGCTGTACCAGGACCGGCTCTCCGCAGTGATCAACGTGCTCGCGCTGCATTCCGCAGTCCTTGGGCTTGCTGTTGCATGGCAGGCCTGGATCCAGGCTGAGCCACAACTCTACATTACCGCGGTCATCGCCCTGGGGTTCAAGGCGATCATCATTCCGCTTGCTCTCCATCGTATTGTCCGGCGCCTTAACATTCACCGTGAAGTCGAGGCGGCCGTCGGTATTGGTCTGACCATGCTTGCGGGGATGGGCCTTGTTGCGCTGTCACTGGTCGTGATGCTGCACACTGCCGCGCACTCCGCCGTGCTCGCGCGCGAGGACGTTGCCTTGGCGCTCGCCACAATCCTTCTCGGAATGTTGATGATGATAGCACGGCGCAATGCCGTTAGCCAGATCGCAGGCTTCATGTCGCTTGAGAACGGCCTGATCCTTGCGGCGGCTGGCGCTGAAGGCATGCCCCTCGTTGTCGAAATCAGCGTCACATTCTCGATCGTAATCGCGTTTATCGTTATTGGCGTGTTCCTTTTCCGCATCAGGGAACGTTTTGACACGATTGATAGTACTGCGCTCGACGCATTCCGTGGGGAACTGCAATGATGAACGTCGCCACGGGCGCAGTGGATGCCACGATTGCAATTCCCGTCGTCTCTGCAACCATTTTGGCAATGGTATCGCATTGGCGTCTTGCTGCGAGGCTGAATGTCTTCGTGAGCCTGGCCACTCTCGCGGACATCAGCTTGTTATTGCTGCGCCGGCCGGCATCAAATGGGCTATTTCTGGTTGATGATCTCAACATCGTCTTTCTATTGTTGAATGGCTTTGTTGGTTTCACGACAAGCATCTTCAGTGCCGGTTATATCGCCTATGAACTGGAGACAGGCAATCTAACGCCGCGATATTTGCGGTTTTACCATGCGATGTACCAGTCCATGATGGCCGGAATGAATCTTGCCCTGATCACCAATAATCTTGGCTTGATGTGGTTCGGGATTGAGCTTGCCACTCTCGCGACTGTGATGATGGTCGGTATATACCGCACGCACGCAGCGGTGGAAGCAGCTTGGAAATACCTCATTCTTGCAAGTGTCGGCATCGCACTCGCTCTTTTTGGCACGATCCTGGTGTATCTCGCGGCAGAGCCGGCACTCGGCGCCGGCATGGGCGCAATGCAGTGGACGAACCTGTTACACAATGCCCGGCTTCTCGACCCGGCGATGTTGAACGTGGCGTTTATCTTTCTGCTGATTGGATACGGTACCAAGGCGGGGCTTGTCCCGATGCATGCCTGGTTGCCGGACGCCCACGCGGAGGGGCCGACCCCTATTTCCGCGGTTCTTTCAGGCCTCCTCCTCAATGTCGCGATTTATGTCATCCTGCGCTTCAAGGTTCTGCTTGCGCATAGCTCTGTAATCAGCGAACCTAACGTCCTCATGATCGGCACCGGGATTGTCACGCTGCTGTTTGCGGCGATCATGTTGTATCGCCGGCGCGACATCAAACGGATGTTTGCCTATTCGTCCGTCGAGCATATGGGCATCATCGCTTTCGCTTTCGGAGTCGGAGGCACACTTGGAAATGTAGCCGGGTTGCTGCAGATGATGATGCACAGTCTGACCAAGTCGGCGATTTTCTTCACGGTCGGACACGTGGCTCAGGCCAAGGGCACCCAGAAAATTGCCGATATCCGTGGCCTTACCAGCAGTCATCCGCTGCTGGGCTGGATGCTGGTTGTGGGTGTGGTCGCGATTGCCGGGTTGCCGCCATTCGGCATTTTTACGTCCGAATTCCTGCTGATAACATCGACGTTTGCTCATGCGCCGATTCTGGCTGTCGTCCTTGGTTTGGGAATTCTGCTCGCTTTCGGCGCCTTGATCGGGCGCATGACGACCCTCTGCTTTGGCACTCCCAGTCCGGGATCACACCCTGTTCGCGCATCCAAGACGCCGATTCTGCTGCACTTTGGAATCGTTCTTTTTGGAGGAATGGCACTGCCTGTTTTTCTTTATGATTGGTTCGCCCATGTGGCGTTACTGCTTGGTTAGAGAATGGCGCCCCTTGTGAATAATGCGCGCTGGAAGGACGTGACGAGGAATCTCGCAGAGCGAGACGCTACTTTCGTCGCGATGTGGGGCGAGCGGAATGACGAGGGTGGCAACGTCAATCTTGCGGTTCGCCACAAGGGCGAGAGGTCGATAGAAATCGTCAGCCATTCCGCGCCGGACTCGCATTATCCTTCGGTTGGTCGACATCATCCGTCCGCGATCCTGATGGAGAGAGCCATTCAGGACGTTTACGGGTTGGTTGCGGACGGTTTGCCCGATACCCGCCCATGGCTTGATCACGGATTCTGGCCACACTCGCGCGCCAGGACATCGTACAACTTCAAGCCTGCTCTTGGACCCGGCGTTCACCAGATTCCCGTCGGGCCAGTTCACGCCGGTACGATTGAGCCGGGCCACTTCCGGTTCTCTGTGAATGGCGAAATCATTGTTCGCCTCGAGGCAAGGCTCGGATATGTCCATCGGGACGTCCTTGGTCTGATGAGAGGAGGGGCTATTGACGACGCCGCTGCCCTGGTCGGGCGGATCAGCGGGGATTCGACAGTCGCGTATGCATTTGCCTTTGCGCGTGCCGTTGAACAGGCTCTTGGCCTAACGGTTCCCCCGCGCGCGAGCACGTTACGCGGTATCATGGCCGAACTGGAACGTCTGGCCAATCATCTGGGTGATTTTGGTGCGATCTGCAATGACAGCGGTTTCTCGCTGCTCAACACCCACGCCGCGGTCTTGCGTGAACGCGTCCTGCGCCTCGCTGCGCTCGTGTTCGGCCACCGCCTGATGATGGACTGCATTGTCCCCGGGGGCGTTCTGCGCGATCTGAATGAAGAAGGCGCAACTGCGTTGAAATCAGGCCTCCCATCGGTGCTCGTCACTTTCGAGAGGCTTGTGGACCTTTACGAAAAGACGGCTTCGCTCCAGGACCGTGTCGTCGGTACAGGCCGGCTCGATCCGGCCCTCGCGAGCCTGCTGGGATGCGGCGGGTATGTGGGACGCGCGGCGGGGCAGGATTTCGATGCTCGGCGGGACATGCCTTACGCGCCCTATGACGGCATCGATGTTAGAGTCCCTGTATTGAGCTCCGCTGACGTCGATGCAAGAGTGCGGGTGCGAATCGCGGAGATCCAGGAAAGCGTGCGAATTCTCCTGTGTCTGTTGGACATGATGCCGAAATCTTCCATTCATGCGGCGCTACCGAATGATCTGACAGTGCGCAGCGGGGCAGCGCTGGTCGAGGGGTTTCGGGGCGATATCTTTGCGTTTGTGCGTGTCTGCGACGGACGAATCAGCGACGTTTTCGTACGAGATCCGTCGTGGTTTCTCTGGCCAGCTCTGGAGGCCGCTATCGAGGGGAACATTGTCGCTGATTTTCCTCTCTGCAACAAGTCGTTCAATGCTGCTTATGCCGGTTGTGATCTGTAGGTGCGGATGCGGAAAACACTGATAGAAAGCCTGTTCAGGGGTAAATTGACGGAGCCGGCGCCGCACCTGTCGGACGAGCAAAAGTCCGGCCTGGTAGGAACCGTGAACCGTATCGCGCAGCGCCGTCTTGGTCGCTCACTGGCTATTCGCCACGTCGACGCCGGATCTTGCAACGCGTGCGAACTCGAGATTATCGCGCTCAACAACGCGCTCTATGACCTGGAACGGTTCGGGTTGAAGATTGTGGCTTCGCCGCGTCATGCTGACGTATTGATGGTGACGGGATCTCTGACCCACAACATGGGCGCGGCCCTGCGGCTGACATACGACGCAATGCCGGCCCCAAAATGGGTCGTGGCCACGGGCGATTGCGCTTGCACAGGAGGACTTTTTGCACAAAGTCCAGTCTGTATCGGGGCACTTGGGCAACTACTTCCCGTTGATCTCCATATTCCTGGCTGTCCTCCCGACCCGGCCGCGCTCCTCAGAGGACTCATCGCTCTGATCTCGGGTCTTGGAGCTGTGGCTCACGAATCCGGAAAGAATTGATCGTACATCGATCGGTCCAAAGGCCCTGCATTCATACCGGGGATAAGCCAAAGGCGCGCAGCGGTGCTCTCCTTTTTCTTGACGGCATTTCACCCGTCCACGCAGCGGGAGCCCTGCGGCAAATCGACGATGACGCTCGGATCCGGTTCCACTCAGCCACGGCGGGTGGCTCGCAGGCGTTGACGTAGCGGGGGTGGCCGACCTCGCTGTCGTGGGCGGTACCTCACCTTTCCAGACCCCGTTGCACCTGCCAACGATGGGCAACAGCCGCGGCCGCACGCCTGCGCTGAAGCAGAATTGCACCCGGTGGCCCGTCAGGGCAGCAGTGGCTGCTGCTGGCGGTGTGAGCCGGCACCGCTGCGGCTTGGCATGCGGCGCGTTGCGCCCGGGCTGCTGAAGCCTGTAGCGGCCGGCGGCTGCCCGTTCATGTTGCTGACGGTCGTGCCTGTAATGCTAAGAGTGTGGTAGACCCCTCTCGGGTCATCAGGACCGGCAACGGGCCGGGCGCCTGTTGTCCGAGGAAGGAGAAGCAAGACCAATGACCGCCAAATGGTTGCAAATCGTTTTGGTCGGCGGTGCTGCCACGTTGCTGGCGGCTTGGGCCGCTGTTGCGGCGCCAAGCGCCGCGGTCCCGACCCCGGAGGTTCTTTGGAAGAGCGTCAAGACCCTGGAACAACAACGTGCCATTATGCCGGGTACCCGGGCTTTCCAAGCCGGCTCGCGCGTTGTTGACGTCTATACCGTCGATCTGAGCAACGGTCCTGCGAGCAGGACAATTGGTCCGACGGGCAGGATCACGTCCGTGACGCGCTATCCGGCAGGGAGTCTGCTCGTCAAGGAAAATTACGACCGGAACAGAAAACTCACGGGTATCACCGCGATGCTAAAGATTGACGGGTACGACCGGGATGATCGAAACTGGCTGATGGCGAGCTACTCGCCAGCCGGAAAAGTCCTCTCCTACGGCAAGGTCAACGCCTGCATTGCCTGTCATAGAATGGTGAGCAAAGCAGACTTCGTTTTTGCCCCGCCGCCTTCGCAGATGCTGCCTGTTTCTGTTTGGAAAGCTTTTTTCCCGAAACAGGCGATATCACCCATGTATCGGAAGTTGCTCGCCGCGCATCCTGGGGCCGTAATCGGGGGCGCGCGACCGTAAACGCAGCGCGTCGATACACCGGCACGCCTGCAGCATGGCACAAACTGCAGGCGTGCCCGGGGCCCAATTTACGCGTGCGCCTAACGGCCCCGCAGGTGTGACGATTTTGTGCCCCGACTGCAGTTTGTGCCTTGTTTCAATTTCAAGCGCTTCGGCACTCGCCTATCCAACTAACTGCAGGGCCGGATGCTCTGACAAGAAGATACGCTGGTAGATATTGTCGGGTGCCGAGATGCGCTGGTAAATTTTAAGGTAGTCGGCGGCCATTCGGCGCGCCGTGAAGCGCTTCTCAAACTCGGCGCGGATACGGCGACGATCCAGAGTATGGACCCGCGCAAGCGCTGCCGCTGCCTCGGGTTCGCTCTCGACGATAAAACCGGTGACCCCGTCTTCGATGATCTCGGGCACCGAACCGTGATTCCAGGCAATGACAGGCGTACCACAGGCCATTGCCTCGATCATTACCAGGCCGAAGGGCTCGGGCCAGTCGATGGGCATCAGCAATGCCTGCGCGCCGGATAGAAAGCCGGGCTTGGCGCGATCGTCGATCTCGCCGATCAGTTCAGCATCATGTCCTAACATTGGGCGGATCGTGGTCTCGTAATATTCCGCATCTACCCGATCAACTTTGGCGGCGATGCGAAGATTCATACCTGCGGCTCTGGCGATCCGGATGGCACGGTCAGCCCTTTTCTCAGGGCATATTCGACCGAGAAAGGCGAGATATTTTTTTTCGCCGGGCATGGGCATCAGCAAGTTTTCCGGCAGACCATGCAGTACCGTGCCGACGAAATTCCCTTCCGGCAGTGGCTGCCTCTGTGACTCGGAGATGGCAACCAAATTCATCGGCGGCAAACCAGCGTAGACCGGCTTGAGTTCAGGCAGGTCCAGGCGGCCATGCAACGTTGTAATCGAGGGAACGGGCTGGCGGCTAAACAGCGATGCTGGCCAGTAATCCGTATGAAAATGTAACACATCGAAATCGGCAGCGACCCTTCGAACATGCTCCATCAAAAGAACGTGAGGCGCAGTCGAATCCCGGATCGTCGTATCAAGCCGGAGAGCGCGCGGCCATACGGGTTCTAGCTTCGCGCTCGTCACAGAGTCGCCGCTTGCAAACAGGGTAACGTCATGACCCATTGCCACAAGCTCTTCGGTCAGAAACGACACAACCCGCTCTGTACCACCGTAAAGCTTCGGAGGCACGGCCTCAAAAAGGGGTGCAATTTGCGCGATCCGCATAGGGGGTTCACTCCTTGACTAAAAACTCCGAGGTTTCCGACCTTACGGACAGATGCGGCGGAGATTGGGCACGGCTGCCGTATTGCTGCCGCATTTGGCGCCAAGTTCGAGGCGTCACGGGATATGTGTCCGGAATATTCGTGAGGCCGGACGCGTGAAATCCGATTGTTTCAAGTGAAACGCGGAGGAAAACAGAAATGGCTTTATCCACCGGCGGCACGACGAAAATTGATGCCGGCGCCAACACAAAATCGTGCAGCGGCTCCGAGCGGAGGCCGTTTCGCTTCCTTTTGGGTGCAGTCTATCGTCACAAGCTCGGTCATGCGGTGATCCTGTCCACGGTGTTAGCAGCGGTAACGTGCTCCGTACTTTCGCAATATGCTGTGCGTAATCTTGTCGACGTGCTTGCAAGGCATGAGACCGGTGCGTTATGGTCGGCGTTCGGCGCTCTGGCCCTGCTGATC
>DAIDMG010000081.1 GCA_027449105.1 Acidiphilium sp.
CGGTGATTTCCACCGGTTCATCAATCCGCGACAGCTGATGGCCTATCTCGGCTTGGTTCCCTCGGAACGGTCCAGTGGGCAAACCCGCCGGCAAGGTGGCATCACCAAGGCGGGCAACGGTGCCGCCCGGCGGATGTTGATCGAGGCGGCCTGGAGTTACCGACATCCCGCCCGGGTCAGCCGGGAATTGCTGTTGCGCCAGGAAGGATTGCCCCGGCCGATCCGCGAGATCGCCTGGAAGGCGCAGTTGCGCCTCTGTCGGCGTTATCGCCGCCTGACCCATACCGGCAAGCAGGCCAATGTCGTCACCACCGCGATTGCCCGCGAGTTGGCCGGCTTTATCTGGGCCATCGCACGGAAGGCCGAAATCGCGGCCGGCTGAACAATCGGATATTCGAAGCATACCCGGGAGGTGCCCACACTGATCAAACCCATCTGCAGCCGGGCAAGGCTGGAGGCGCGGTCACGGCCGGAGAACCCTCGCAGCCACTATCAGCCGGGACTTTCCGACGCTGGTCCCTAGACCGAGGCAGCTCCACGACGCATCAGGTCCTGCGGTTCCAATCCGCGTATCAGAGGATGATCTACCGTCGTTTTGGGATTGCGCCTCCAGCCTTACCCAGTCGCAGTCAAACCGAACCGCTTGCTTGCTCATCAGCAAGCAGAAGAAATCTCTTGCCTGCAGCTTGAAATGGCGAACATGAGAGAGTGGTTTGAATCGGTTAGCTGGTATGGCTTCGCCGGCGTCAAAACCAAGGCAGTCGCCGAGGAGCTGGCTGCGGCGATCGGTGAATATGGCGTGCTGGCCTGGTCGGAAGGCTCGAACACCGGCAACTCTGCGAAGGGCCTGGAAGCGGGCACCCGCTCGACCGGCCAGACCAAAACCTATCATGAGCTGAAACGCCAACTCATCCGCGCCGAGGAAATCATGCACGACATGCGGGACGATGAGCAGATCATCTTCCCGAAATCCGGCCGGCCGCTGCGCTGCGGCCGGGCCATTTATTTCCGGCGGCCCGAGATGGCGGATCGCGTCGGGCAAAATCGATTTGCCGTCAAGCAGGTGAAAGCGGCTGAATAGGAAAAGTTTTCTTTATTTAAGTCTCATATTCCTACAATTGACGGATATATACAACACTTATTTTATATATACTTCAATACAATCCCACATCGTTTATCTATGATCTATTCAGATCCTCCTATATTCAATATTGTCGAACAAAATGCTTCTACCGCCGGTGATCTTGGGCGCTTCGACTGAAAAATCATTAGCAGATGGCGAAATGAAACTGGATCAGTCGGCGACACGAAAACCAGATTATCACCAGTAACAGGCATAGCATTTTGTGGCAATATAGTTGCCCCAAGACCAGATTGCACGAATGCAAGTAATGATGTCGTATTACGCGATTCAAGCGTGGCGGTCAGCATGCGTTGTTCAACAATTGGGCTTTTGACAAAGCTGCACAACGGATTGACTATCATTGGCTCATGATCAAGCAATGACCAACTAGCATTCCCTGCAGCCGCGGCCCGTGCGATTGGACCATCCGAGCGGCATACGATCCCCAGTGGGGTGCGCTCGATCAACGTTCCGTCGCCGACATCGTCAGGCGCGGCGGAAACAATACCGATATCAGCTTCGTCGAATTCCAGCCGACGCCGGACAGCAGCACTGTCGACATCATTGATCTCAAGCCTCACGTCCACGCGCTCGCGCCGGAACCGCAGGATTACCCGAGGAAGAAAACTAATCGTAGCCGATGGAACTGCCGCAATTCGGACGGAGCCTGCAGTAGAGTTTGCATAGCGCCGGATCGCCTTGACGCTTCGATCATATGCTTCGTTCGCACGACGGCTTTCTTCAAGCACTAGCAGCCCCAATGGTGTCAGACGGTTCTTACGGCCGCCCTCGAACAGGGCTCCTCCGATATTATCCTCAAGCTGCAGCAGAATCATGGACACTGCCGAGGGTGTGCGGCCAAGCATTTCGGCAGCCCTCGATAACGATCCCTGTTCAGCGGTCACTTGGAAGATCCGCAGCATTTCAAGCTTCAATTTCAGATTTCCTGTATTTTGATAAATATTTTATCGATTTACTAAAATTATGGGAAGCCCTAAAAAAAATTCAGATAAAGGCGGGTGGATATGAACCAGAATCAGAGCTTGTACATCGATGGGTGCTGGCATGATGGCACGTCAACCATAGAAAGCCGTAACCCGTCCGATAGGTCAGATCTGATCGGACACTTCGCTCAGGCAACAGCCGATCAACTGGACCATGCACTGGACGCAGCACGGCGGGGACAAGAGAGCTGGTGGGCTGCTGGCGTCCAGAAACGGCACAACGTCCTGATGGAGATTGGTAACGAGCTGATGGCGCGAGCGGATGAACTCGGCCACATTATAGCGCGCGAAGAAGGTAAGCCGTTGGCTGAGGCTAAGGGCGAAGCCTATCGCGCGGGGCAATTCTTCACGTACTTCGCCGGGGAATGTCTGCGCAATCAAGGTGATCTGGCTGAGAGTGTACGCCTCGGCGTCGAAATTGATGTGCGTCGTGAGCCTATCGGTCTCGTCGCGATCATCAGTCCATGGAACTTTCCGATCGCGACACCCGCGTGGAAGATCGCGCCGGCTCTCGCCTTTGGCAATGCAGTCGTATGGAAACCAGCGAACCTGACACCCGCCAGTGCTGTAGCATTATCTGAAATTATCGCGCGCCAGGATATTCCAGCTGGGGTATTCAACATGATCCTTGGATCGGGGCGGGAGGTCGGACAACGACTGGTTGAAAGTCCCAAGGTAGATGCGATCAGCTTCACTGGCTCGGTCGACGTCGGTCGCGGTATTGCAGCGACCGCGATAGCGAACATGACCAAGATTCAGATGGAAATGGGATCTAAGAACCCTATGCTGATCATGGATGACTGTGATCTGGAGCTGGCTGTTGTCAATGCGACGAATGCGGCCTTCGGCGGAACGGGACAAAAATGCACCGCAGCCAGCCGGCTGATTGTCCATTCAGCAATCCATGACGAATTCGTGGATCGGCTGGCTGCAGCAGCAAAGGCGCTCAAGGTTGGTCATGCGCTTGAAGCAGGAACTCAGATCGGCCCCGTGATCAGCGAAGGTCAGCTTGCCCAAAACCTTGCCTATATCGACAAGGGTCGAGCCGAAGGTGCCGAGCTTGTATGCGGAGGCACTCGTCTGCAACGCGAGACGGACGGTTACTTCATGGCCCCCGCAGTCTTTGCCGGCACGCGCAACAACATGACCATCAACAGCGAGGAAATGTTTGCACCAATCACTTGCGTCATTAAAGCCGATAGCTACTCCGAAGCCTTGGCCATCGCTAATGATAGCCAGTTCGGCCTGACCGCCGGTATCATGACCCGCAGTCTATCGCGCGCCAATCATTTCCGCTCCAACGTGCGGGCGGGTTGCGTGATGGTGAACTTGCCCACAGCGGGCACGGACTACCATGTTCCCTTCGGCGGACGCGGAGCCTCAAGCTATGGCCCCCGTGAGCAGGGCAGATACGCGGCAGAGTTCTATACCACACTGAAGACAACTTACATCGCAGCAGGGACACCAGAATGATACCGGTGATCGATGGCCTGCAGTACGCCAACTGGTCTGAAAAGATCTTTCGCCAGATGCGGGCAGGCGGCGTGGATGCGGTGCATGTGACCATCACCTACCACGAGACCTTTCGTGAAACTGTGCATGTAATCGAGCGCTGGAACCGCTGGTTCGAAAGGTTCCCAGATCTGATCTTTCCGGGCCGGACAGCTGCCGACGTTCAGCGTGCCCAAGATTCCGCTCGCACCGCCATCTTCTTTGGCGCACAGAATCCATCCTGCATCGAGGATGACATTGGGCTGATCGAGGTACTACACACCCTTGGCCTTCGCTTCATGCAACTCACCTACAACAATCAATCACTGCTGGCCTCAGGCTGTTACGAGACAGTTGACAGCGGCCTGACCCGTATGGGTCGCGCCGTGGTGACCGAAATGAACCGCGTGGGTCTGGTAGTGGACATGAGTCATTCGGGCGAGAGATCCACGCTCGACGCGATCGAGCATTCGACACGTCCAATCGCCATAACTCACGCCAACCTCCATAGCTGGCATCCGACGCTACGCAATAAATCTGATACGCTACTGCGCGCCTTGGGTGCTTCAGGCGGGTTTCTCGGGTTATCGACCTATCCACATCACCTCAGGAACGGGAGCGCCTGCACCTTGCAGGACTGGTGCGATATGGCGGCGCGTGCGATCGATCTAGTCGGCGCGGAACAGGTGGGGATCGGCACCGATCTTTGCCAGGATCAGCCTGACAGCATCGTTGAATGGATGCGAACAGGACGATGGACTAAGACGGTGGACTATGGGGAAGGCCATGCAGATGCAGCAGGATTTCCAACCATGCCCCATTGGTTCAACGACAACCGCGATTTTGCGAACCTACGAGCCGGTCTAATGGTTGCGGGCTTGGGGCAGGCTATTGTTGACGGCGTCATGGGCGGCAACTGGCTGCGATTCTTCGACGTTAGCTTCTGCCCCTCTCATACAGATCAGACTGCCAAGCATGTCGTTGGGGTACTGCCGTAATGAACAGAGACCTGGAAAATTATGATGATAATGAATGCATTAGCCACCCCATACGCGAATGCATATATTTACCGATAATCAATAATCGGCAGCGCTTCGTATCAACAGGGAATTGTATATGGACTCAAAAACCAAAAAAATGCCTCACTAATACGTAATCCAGACCTGAAATAGTCTTCCGTAGCTGTGGATATATTTTTTCTAACAACAATAGAATTTTTTATTGTTTGCTCCAAAAATATATCCGCAAAATTCGTTTTTTCTCAGGTCTCAACGATCAGTCTATATCATAATAATAGTTCGGGAACGCCAAGCGATGACCCCTCACGCTCCAACTTCGGTGCGAGTCAAAAAACTAACTATTGATTCTGCACCGCTAAATTCATTTCACCGGCGTCTAGCCCTCGTCAGTTCAGGCGGGCCGTTCTTGGATGGCTATATCCTGGGCATCATTGGCATCGCCCTGGTCCAGATCATTCCCCAATGGCACATGAATGCGTGGTGGAATGGGCTTATCGGCGCCTCAGCGCTGGTCGGCGTATTCATCGGTGGACTAATTTTTGGCAATATTACTGATAAAATTGGCCGTAAGCTTATGTATACGGTTGATTTATTAGCAATTATTGTATTCTCCATAGCACAGTTTTGGGTTCATGAACCTTGGCAGTTGTTTACGCTGCGCCTGTTGATTGGCATCGCGGTCGGGGCTGATTACCCCATCGCCACCGCCTTAGTCGCCGAATTCGTGCCTGCGAAATGGCGGGCTCGAATGATCGGCGGTTTGAACGCCATGTGGTTCGTTGGGGCCACCGTCGCCTCGTTTGTCGGCTACTGGCTACTATCAATAGACGATGGTTGGCGATGGATGCTTCTGTCCTGCGCTGTGCCAGCTTTTGTGTTTCTCGTTGCACGAGCCAGTATTCCGGAATCACCACACTGGCTAGTTGGAAAGGGGCGTCAGGATGAAGCGCTCGACATCTTAAAAAATTACATAGGCGACGCCGCTACCCTAGAAGGGATTACTGCACACGATCCGAATACAGCAAAACTTAGCACCGCGCAGGCATTCAAGTTGGTGTTAACAGGCGGCTATCTGGAACGTGTTATCTTTATCTCTATCTTCTGGACCTGCACTATCGTAACTTTGTTTTCAATCTACGCTTTCGGACCGCAGATCCTGGCTCTTTTCCACCTTAAGTCCGGCAACGCTGCAAATATTGGCTATGGTCTGATCAATTTGTTCTTTTTGGTCGGCAACGTGGTGGCCCTCCTGGTCGTCGACAAGCTTGGTCGCCGCCCCGTCCTGATTTGGGGATTCGTCCTGTCCGGCTTCGGCCTGATGTTCCTCGCGATCTTCCCCACCGCCCCCCAAGGCCTAATCGCTATTGCATTCGCCTTCTATGCGATCTTCAACGGCGGTCCATCGATCCTAGAATGGATCTACCCTAATGAGTTGTTTCCGACAAAGATTCGTGCAACCGCCGTAGGCTTGTGCACAGGAACAAGCCGCATCGGTGCAGCCATCGGCACATTCGCGACCCCCTTGGCATTAACCAATCTTGGCATTGCCAACACCATGTGGATTGCCACTGCCGTCGCCCTACTTGGGGCCGCCGCAAGCTATTACATGGCACCGGAAACCAATAATAAACACCTCGAGGAGGCTGCTGCGTTATAAGGTCGCAACGTGTCTACTCGCTTGATGCCGATTGGTCCGTAACGGTTTTCAGGAAGCCCCGAAGGACATTAGCCAGCTGACCAGATATACAGGTACAATAGCAGTGGTAGTTAATTTTCTTTATACGTTGGTTGCCGTCGAAAAGCTGCTTAATCCTCCTACCACTGCACCAGAGACCGGGAACGGCCCCGTCATCCGCCCCGGTTGTAAAGGATATGGAGGAAAAAATAATGAATAGCCCGGTCTTCACTCCAAGCCTCGACGTAACCCTGTTCCGCCGCCCGCCGGATCAGGTGATGAAGCTGGACCGCATGGGATCAACTCATCCTACGCGTCTATCGTTCCTCCGTCAGCTGCTTCGTCGGATCAAGGCTGAAGGCTGGCGTTTCGACAAACCTCTATGGGATATCGACGATAAAGGCGTCGGTCGCGCAATCTATCGGGCGATCGGTCCGATACGCACCTATAGCCTAGTCGCCTTCGCACATGAGCTGCCTGACGAAATGCGCTCTGACAGGGTCATTGCAACCGCCTGGGATGCAACTTTCGCGCTGTTTGACGGCGAGCCAAGCCCGGAGGACATCGACCGTTTGGAGGCCAATGTCCCCTTGCAGGAAGCTGGACGAATTACGCAGCGTGAATTGTCTCTCAGCCGCGCAAACCGCTCAGTCCGGCTTTTTGCACATGTGGTGGAACGACTATCGCAGGGTATGCAGCCCGATCCGGCTGAGATTGCAGCCGTCGGCTACCTGATGCGTACAACAGCCGTTTATGGCGCAGGCAAGTTCGGCGCCGCCGACCGTTCGGTGATCGCGGATCGCGAGGAAATACGCGGCCCATTCCAGG
Source organism: Acidiphilium sp. (assembly GCA_027449105.1). Lineage (GTDB taxonomy): Bacteria > Pseudomonadota > Alphaproteobacteria > Acetobacterales > Acetobacteraceae > Acidiphilium. Next base: position 7,141 of record DAIDMG010000081.1, read on the forward strand.
CCGAGATGCTGAACGTGTGGCTGATTCGGAACTTTTGCACCGATCTTGTCGAGCATCTGGCCGTTGCAAAAGGAGGGAGCAGAGCGGTACGATTAGATAGAGATACCCGTCGCACTCTCGGGGTGGGCAATTCGACCGGCCTGGGCATGGCGCCGTTTCTAGTCCGTCATCCCGTGCTGTTGAACAACTGGATGCTAGCACGCGAAGAAGCGCTGGCCCGAGTTCGCGCCCAGACGGACGCCGATCCCGTTTGTATTCAGGGGCTGCATGATGCCTTGGCCGATGCACGTCGGAACGCGGCACTCTGGCGATCCGAACATCCGATCCAAATCTGCAAGCTTGCTGATCTCCGTGCCGACCTGAACCTAATCGGGGAAAAATTGAATTATTGGCCCCAGCAAGGGGCGCACCCTTGGGACGATCTGTGGCGGTGGGGCGAAGCATCGCTGACGCTGGAGGGGCAGGAGGCGCTTTTGGCGCTCATACTAGAACCGCATGCCAAGCTGATCGACGATCTTGGCGATACTATGTCTGCAGACGAGTCCATCGCCGCGTGCATCGACGGTGCGATGACGGTAGGCAACTTGCGCCGTGCCATTTGCGATCACTTTCAATGGGCGTTGGACATCGACTTTGCTGATCCAGCAAATTCCGCACGCTTCTGGTATGTGTCCGAAGAAAAGCTGGAGCCCCGTCTTGGCTTCCGCCATTGCGACGATGGCGCCGCACTGGAGCAACCTCTTGGCATCGCGCGGTTGGTCAGTGAGCTGCAGGAGGCGCTGGAACAGCTTGATGAAGACGCTCCAATAGCCACCTTCCTGATGCGCTGTCCTCAATATCGCTACGCCGTCCGTAGGGTTCAGATTGCCATCGATCATCCATTCTCCGAAGTGCGCGACAATCTTATCAAGGCAGATATGCTGCCGATCGATCTGATGCGCTGCAAGCTAGCCTTTTTCGGTGCAAGCCGCTTTGACCCTCGTTCGGACAAATGGGTTCGCATCAGTCTATTTCAGAATATGCCTTATCCAGACGAATTTTCAGACAGAAATCCGTCATGACTACAATTGAAGCTGACAAACCCGCTATGTCGGCGACCCGCTATGCTGAACCCCCGGCGCCTCAGACCCGGCTGTCGCGCAATGAGATTGAAGCACTGTGCCTGAAAGCTGCACGTGGTGTCGGCATGCCTTGGGGCTTGGCCGAGGAGGCAGGCCTTATCGCGGGATGGCTCGCCGCACATGGCGTGGATGGTCCGTCCGTTCTTTTGGCATGTCTGAACGTCCGACCCGAAGGCAACAATACAATCATTATCGAGAACCGTATTTGGATGTCGCATTCCAGCAACGGGCTTTGCCCAATCTCAGTTGGAGCTGCACTGAGCGATCACGCTGGACTTGAAGAAGGTGTCGGAAGGGGCCCCGTCACCATCATGACCTTGCTCTATCCTAGCCTTGTCATACCCCATCTTGCGCGCATTGCCCGCGCATCGAAGACCGCGCTTGTACTTAGATGGGACGGAGGCGACACTCATATTTCGGCAACCGGCGAGGTCGATCTCGCCGACCTTCTTGAGCTCAGCCAGGTCCCCATGACACAGCTCGTTGTGAGTCCTTGCGACCCGATTACATCAACCATAATCGAAACCAGCCTCACCCCGGCTGGGGTCTGTCCTCTCACGTCAGATACGCTTGCCGGTTTGAATACCTTGGCGATGCGAACAACCGTCGCAGCGTCAGAGCAATCGCGGCATGATGCAGGCGCCTCCGTTGACGCCGACAACTGAACGCAAAGGAAGAACACATGACATTGACACGCATCAATCCAGGCCCGCGTATGAGCGAGGCCGTCATCGTCGGCGATGTTGTTTATCTTGCAGGACAGGTTCCAGACGATCTGACAGCAGATATCACTATCCAGACCCAACAGGTACTAGCGAAGGTGGATGCGATATTGGCACGTATAGGCGGCAGCAAAGCCGATGTCGCGTCGGTGCAGATATGGTTAGCGGACATGAACGATTTCGCCGGCATGAATGCAGTCTGGGACGACTGGATCGATCGTGAGCATCCGCCCGCCCGTGCGACTGGCGGCGTCGCCCTCGCACGCAAGGGGATGCGAGTCGAGATGATCGTCATTGCACGCAATCCAAATATTCGTCCCTGATTCCCGGGCAGACAAATGGCTTCCCTCCCAAATCCGGCCATAATCGAAGCGCGCGTTAAAACGAATTCGCGACCAGCATTTCCCCGGCTTGCGTCGTGTAGCGAGGGGAGAGATTTTGCCGCCGTGCGCCCCATGATGGCGTTGTGGCCGTCGAAGCGATCCGCAGGGTTCCGCGCCCGAACCGGGCGTTGATCGCATCCATAGCTTTCATCGCGGCGGTCGATTGGTCACGGTCAAAGCTGGCGAACAGAACGGCCTGGCGCCGCGCCGGTGCCAGGTCCTGAAGCATTACCCCCGCCTTGAAATACCGGTATCCAGGACGCCAGACGGCCCGCAACAGCCTGATCGCCTCGCCGATCAACAGACCGGTATCAGCCGTGGGCTCGATCTTGGCCTGGCGCTGCGCCGAATACCACGGGTCACCGTTGTGCGGGTTCGTATGGGTGAAGATCGCGATCTGGCCAGCCTCAAGCCCCTCGGCGCGGAGTTTCTCAGCCGCACGAGCCGTATAGGTGCAGACGGCCTCCCGTAGCTCGACGGGGCTCTCAATCAGGCGGCCGAAGGTACGGCTGACCGTGATCCCCTTCCGTGGCAGGGCCATCAGCGATAACGGTAGGCATGAGGCGCCCCGCAACTCTGTCTGCAACCTAGCGCCGGTGACGGTCAGCATGTCGCGCACCTCTCGCGGATCTGCCCGCACGAAATCCGCGATCGTGGCGATCCCCGCCGCGGCGAGTTTTGCCCCGGCCTGGCCGCCGATGCCCCAGACATCGGCAATAGGCAGTCGTTCGTAGTGCCGCGCCCGGAGCTCTGGATCGCGTAGGTCGCACACGCCAGCCAGCGCCGTCTCCTTTTTCGCCACCTTGTTGGCAAGCTTGGCGATCGTCTTGGTTGGACCGATCCCGACACAGGTGGGGATCTTGGCGATCTGTCGGACATCGCGCCGGAGATCGCGACAGAACCGGTCGAGATCGGGGATACCATCGAGATCAAGGAACATCTCGTCGATCGAATAGGGCTCAACCTGTGGCACCCGTTCAGTGAGCACGTCGTAGACCCGGCGGCTCATGTCGCCGTAAAGGGCGTAGTTGCTCGACCGCCATTCGACGGCCCTGCTCT
>DAIDMG010000082.1 GCA_027449105.1 Acidiphilium sp.
GGGCTCTTCGACGCGTGAGGCGAAAGAGGTGTGCCGGGGCTGCGTTGTCCGCGAAGACTGCCTCGACTTCGCGATCGCCAACGGCGAGAAGTTCGGGATATGGGGAGGCATGAGCGAGAGGGAGCGCCGGCGCGTCCGACGGTCGCGGCTCGAGCTCCAGCGGGGCGTCGTCGCGTCCTGAGAGGCGCCGCTCAGCGCTGCCGCCGCTCGAGGCGCCACTCGAGCGTCTTTGTCTCCGCGAGATCGAGCTCGTCCCAGCGTCCTGGTTCACGCACGGCGTCGGCTCGGACTACGTCCATAACCTTTGCCTGGTGGAAAAGATCAACAAGCCCCGCGCACCCTACTTCACGGCGATAGACCACTATCGAGCACAGGTGAACACGCCGTTCTGTACCTTCAACATCCAAAACCTGCCGGACCAGGTGCAGAGCGAATGCGTGTGGTCAAACTCACAGAACAATCCGGGAAGCTGGGGTGGGCCGGAAAACAACTCGATCAGCTATTGCGAGTCGATGATCTCGCGGCTACGGACGATGATCTACTCGCCGGAACTCGCCTGTATCTTCGGCACGGCCGGCGCGTCGCTGGCGAATGTGCTGAATGATTTCTGCACGAAGGACGACGACGATCTCATTCGTATCTCCTTTAAGAACGTGCGGTTCGAGCATCACACGCGGGAGATCTTGCTAAACATCATCGGGCGCTTCTTGCTCGATTGTGCGAGGGATGGTGTCTTTCGCGACAGGCCGATGATCGTCTTCTTGGATGAGGCGCATCAATTCCTCGGCCGCACGGTCGGCGACGAATATGGCAGTGTCTATCTCGACGCCTTCGGCCTGATCGCTAAGGAGGGCCGCAAATACGGCCTGAGCTGCGTTCTGGCGACCCAGCGTCCGCGAGACATCCCAGCCGACGTGCTGAGCCAACTCGGCACGCTCATTGTCCACCGGCTGACCAACGACCATGACCGCGACACAGTGGAGAAGGCCTGTGGTGATCTCGACCGAGACGCGGCGATGTTCATCCCGACACTGGCGCCCGGTGAGGCGATAGTGATCGGTCCCGATATTCCGGCGCCTGTGCCGTTGCTGATTGGCCGCCCGCCGAAGCCGCCAAATTCAAAAGGCCCGGCTTTCCAGACGTATTGGTCATCTAGGAAAACGCCGTGAACTAAACTGCCGTTTCTCGACGCGTTGCTGTGAAATAAGGGCACCCAATGTCATACCGCTTGTCAAAGGACGCCCTAACACATGCTGTCCGGCATTTGACTCGCTTTGGCGATACCGATGTTTTCCCGCATCTGCCCGAACTCATCTTCCTGCGCGACTGCGAGGCAGACATTCTTAAGGAACTGGAGGCCCTTGATCTGGACAGCTATGGGCCGGGTAGCGCGGTCGAGGCGCTCGCTCCGAAAAGCCGTTTTGGGTTCCGGATTGTGCACCAGATCCCGCTGTTGGACACAATTCTGCTGCTCGCTGCCGTTGTCGAGATCGGCGAGTTGATCGAAAAACGGCGTCCGCCGGTCGAAAATCTAGAGGCTTTTTCCTACCGCTTTTCGCTTGACGGAAAGGGCGGACTGTTTCGATCGGACCGCACTTATAAGGATTGGCTCCATTCGCAGCTAGCATATGTTCAAGGTAATTTGAAAATAAAGCAGATCATCGCGACCGACGTCTCAGATTTCTATGCCAGAATAAATTTCCATCGCCTAGAAAATCTGCTTGATGAGGTTGCGCTAGCGCACGGTTCGGCTCGTTATATTAAGAAACACATTAAAGTAATTCGAGCTAGGCAGTCCTTTGGTCTTCCTGTTGGCGGCAGTGCAGCGCGCCTCTTGGCTGAACTGGCCCTCGCCGATACCGATAAGGCGTTAGGGCATGAAGGACGCCTTGCGACGCGGTTCGTCGATGATTTCCGGATCTTTCTTCGTTCCAATGAAGATCCTTATGATGTTCTGGCAATGCTTGCAGAACAGCTTGGAATAAATGAAGGTCTCTCTCTAAATGTCGCAAAGACTGTAGTCTCGTCGCGCGCTGATTTTATTGCGCGACTGAAGCACATCGTCACAGATATCTCGGATGAGGCTGAAGGGGCCGCGTTGGAAAGCCTGACAGCAGATCTCTATTTTGACGACCAGCCTGATGAGGCCGAACTAGAAAAACTGAAGAAGATGAACCTTCTCGGATTTTTGCAAGAAGAAGTCGGTAAAGACGCCTTTGACATGGGCAGGATAAAGGTAATTTTCCGTGCCTTGAAACTTGCGCGACCAATGGAAGCTGTCGAATACCTCATCAAAAATCTTTCGGAACTGGTCGTCTTTGCGAAAGAGGTGACTCTCCTAATGCAAGCGCTTGAGGGAGAAAATGCCGGTTGCTTCAACACGCTGGGAGAGGAAATCACGAAGGCGATTCTCTCACCGCCCGCGTCGAGCATTCAAATGATCCGAACGTGGTTGCTAGAGCTTTTTGTCAGAGGAACCGTGCCGATCGAGGTGTCGATGCTCAAACGGCTTGAAGGGCTATCCTCGCCATCGGACAGGCGACAGCTCCATCTCATTCGTGGACGGTGCGCTGACACAAACTTCTTCCGGAAGAACAAGGCCTCGTTTGATCAGCTTTCGTCGCTAGAACAGCCCTGCTTTATCTGGGGGGCTAGCTGCTTCGCGAAGGATGAGTACGAGGCTTGGCTGAAGGCCATTAAGCCCAAATTTTCGATACCTCTGGGACACTTGTTCTTAAAATGGGCTGAGCAGCAACGTGAGCAACTAATATCCAAGCTAAACTCGTCCCGAGACGATCATCCAGAATAGAGGCGACCTACGTAGCGTTCGGCTGGCGCACATGGTTCGGCGTAGTGCGACGATCAGGATGCGACGGCACGGTGGCGGACGCGCGGCTTGGGAGCAGGCTGCGTTTTCTCGATCAGCGCATCATCCAGGTGTTCCAGGTGTAATGCCGGACGGTGGGGCAGCTTCACGACCAGCTCCAATTTGCCTCCGACGACTTCGACATAGCTGCACAATGTCGAGAGATACATCTGGGTCCAAGCCGACGAACACCCAGCCTGACGGCCAAGCGCCGCGCAAGGGTCTCAAGGCTCCGCTTACCCCGAAAGGGCCCCGGGGGCCACCTCGCAAGTTCAAATCCTGCCCCCGCAACCACTCCACAGCATGCTGTGCTCCGCTGGCCTACGATCTTAACGCCGGGCGCCGTCAGTTCCTATGAGCGGCTGATCAATCGACAAAAAGGGGACCGCTTGACCGCCGCACAAAGTAGACCTAATAGTTTTTGTTGAAATCGAACGCAAGGATCGGGAGATGCGAAACTTCCAGCCAGTGACAAAGGCCGCGCAGCGGGTGGCGAATGTCGTAAGCGATCTGTCCATCGATCCAAAGCGTGATACGTTCAAGATCGCTGGTAGCTCTGGCGTGATCTCAGCGCATGTCCGGAAAGCAGACGGCGAGGTGATCTCGCTTAGGGTCAGGGCTCGCGGCAGCTTCAGGGAATTGACTAGGTTCGATGCGAGCGAGCTGTCAGTGCCAGAAAGGCGAAGACTCGAGAGAGAGATGTATAAGGACGGGCTGTCCCAATCTGCCATTGCGGACCTGCTTGGCGTATCGCAGGCAACCGTGTCCCTGGACCTAAAACGGATCGGCAAGCCGTGAGGCCGTCCGTGGAGAGGGCGCTAGTGTCCCGAATCTGAAATCCGTGGGATTTCAGATTCAAAGTGGACACTTGGAAACTCAATAGGTTAGTGGCCTGCTTGTCCCTGAAATTCACCCAGGAATTTCAGGGACAAGCAGGCCACTAGGCTCTTATCTCTGTCGCGCAAGCTCAGCTACGGTGAGGTAGCCAACCGGTTAAGGCTCCTGATGGAAGTCCCAGATTGACGATCCAATTTCCAGTTATACGCTCGCTGTCCGTCGAAAATTACGGACTCTTCGAGAACGCGAGATCACGCGGCATCCGGCATGAGTTCGGCCAAGGGGTGCACATTATCGTCGGCATCAATGGGCTCGGGAAGACGACACTCCTCAACATTCTCTACCGTTCCCTCGTCGGTCCCAAGGACATGAATAAAGATGATGGTGGGCTCTCTTCCTCGCAGCACCTGCTCGTGGACTGGCGAAATAAGAAGTTCTTTCGTGCACGGGTGCGAGACGAAGCGCGCGAGGCGTCCGTCTCCATGGATATTAGTTTCGGCCGACGTATATTGTCAGTAAAACGTTCGCTGCGGACGATGGAGGTCGAGGCGCTGTCACTTGATGGGATGCCCGAGGACGCAACCCAAGAGCGTTACGAGCAGCTAACATGCGAACTCTCTAATGCCGCAAGTTTCTTCGACTTTTTCGCAATGCTGCGATTCCTCATATTCTTCCTTGAGGACCGACCGGAGTTGATCTGGGACCAACGCTCCCAGTTCGATATGCTCAGGCTCCTATTTTACGATCGGCCGGCCGCCCGAGAGGCCGCCGAGGCTTACGATCGGGTACAGACGTTAGACAGCCAATTCCGCAACAGGCGCGTCCCGGTGAACGATGCTCGCGCGAAGCTGGACGCGTACGAGGCCGCGGAGCGATCTGGACTTGCATCGGAGATCAGGGTGACCCGCGCCGCACTCGCGGCGGCCAGAGACCAGGATCAAGAATTCGTCGATCAGATCAACGAGCGCCGGCGCGAGCGCGAGGGGGCCCAGCTTCGTCGAGAGAAGGCACTCCTCGATCTCGAGGAGGCCCGGCGGGCCTACGAACGTGAACAGCAACTATTCTATGCGCATGTGTTTCCAGACCTCGGCGAAACGGCCGAGCATGTCTTTCTCAACTTGCTTGGCGGCGGTGGATGCCTTGTATGCGGCAACAAAGCCACAGACGCAGCCGCGCGCTTAACTGAATACATTGCCCGGCACCAATGTCCAATTTGCGAGAGCATGCCTGATCATCAGGAGAAGGTTGTCTCAAATGCTGAGTTCAACCAGAAGCGGTTGGACCGACTATCTTCCCAAGTTGAAAAGCTTCGCGAAGGTGTGAGCGAACAGGAGCAGTTGCTCGATGACGCCGAGAACGGTCTGCGGGACTTGGTTGATGCCCGGCAAGCGAGCTTCGACCAAGTCAGCCAACTTGAGATCCGCTTGGCCGAGCTGCAACGGCAGGTAACACCCGACATCGCAGACATAGCGATGTCGCCGGAGAGCCGGGAGATTGAATACCTTCGGGAATATGTCCGAAAGGGTGATGCGGAACTACAGACATTGCGCGCCAATCGAATCCAAGCCGAAACGCGGTATAAGGAAATCAAGGGCAGCCAGGAGAGCGCGCTGGACACGCGCATACAAGCCGTGAAGGCCAGCTTCGGTCGTATCGCAAGGAATTTACTGGCCGAAACCTGCCAACTCCGCCAAGCGGAAATTACACGCAAGATCGGGCAAGAGGGCGACCTTATCTCATTCCCTACGTTCGAGGTGATGATGAGTTCGGGCATATTTACAGGCAGCCTTAGTGCCCGTGAAGACTCCTCAGCCGTATCCGAGTCACAGAGAGAATTCATCGATCTAGCGTTTCGGATGGCGCTCATGGAAATCGCCGCTGGTGTGGATGGCGACGCAATGCTCGTGCTGGAAACGCCAGAAGCGAGCCTGGATAGCCTGTTTGTAACCGAGGCCGGAGCACTATTCCGTCGTTTCGCCAGCGGCGGCGGCGCGTTCGGCAATGTGTTTATAGCCAGCACGAATCTGAACAACGAGGATATGATTCCTTCGCTCCTGGGCATTACTCCACCGCCTCTGCAGGAAGAGAGACAAGAGGATACCGATATTCTGGCCCTCGATGCAGTGCGCGCGCCGGAGCCCTCGGCTGGTCCAGTTCCAATCCGGGACCGCCACAAATATCTCATCAACCTGCTCGATCTCGCGGCACCGAACGCAGCGTTGCGCAGACATGGCGTATACTACGGACGCAAACTGAGCGACGCTGTATTCCAGGACGTAGCAGCCGAAGACCGGCCGCTGCTCGCCTCATTGGCCGACGATGCGGCGATTTCCCGCGAAGGAAATCCGGAAAGCAAAGGCGGACCAAGTGGATGACAGGCACCCGTGTGGACCTGAGTGCCCGGATGTGGCTTCTCTTATTACTCGACGCGGCCGAACGGGCCGGCGTCGCCCCGTTATCGGTCAGACGACTTCATCGGCTGGTCTATCTCGCCAATGCCATGGCGCCAGTCTACGATCTATTGACCCCAGATGGTTACATCCTCAAGTACAAGCGCGGCCCCTTCTTCCCCGCAGTCCAGTGGGATATCGACAGACTAGGCGCGCAAGGCTTAGCGCGTGTGGCCAATCTTCGAAGAGCGGAAGATGAACTTGGCTGGTGGTTCGACGCTGACTATACGCTAACTAGGCGCGGCATGCTGGCCGTCGATACGGCAAAGGGATTGACGGAGATGGCTGCGAAGAGTTCGTTTCTACGCGAGGTCGTGAAGGCCTTCGCGGCGATTGAGCTGACCGAGGACGAACGCGATGCTTCGCTTCTAGGCGACGTGGCCTACGCTAGGGCAGATAATCAGGCGCCCATCGATTTCCGTACTGCATCTGAAAACCTGACGTCGCTCGCGGCCACAGCCATCGCCGGACGAGGATACGACGGGCATCAGGTCAACCGCAGGGCCGAAGTCCACCTCTACTTCCGCTACCTTGAACGGTTATGGAGCCACCAGGCAGGAGCCAGGCAGAGTGCGTAGGCGCCCGCTAACTCCCGCCTTCGAGGAAGCGCTCGTGGATGTCGGTATCGTCGCCGAAGTCCGGGGCAGTGCAAGCGTAGGCGTGCCAGTGCTGCCGTCGTCCGACGAGGGTGGCGAAGCGGCATTCTTTCTCGCAGCTTATTTTTACGCCCAGGCTTGGCTCATCGACAAAGGCGGACCGGTTGCCGGCAGCCCGCCATGCGTCTTCGTCCTATCTCGTGCGATTCGGCAGGACATCGTTCGACTCGGCGTTCAACCGATCGATTACTTCAAGGCGTTGCCGGCACATGATGTCTGCGGAAATGTCTATGTGGCCACAGAGGACTTCACTGTGGTTGCTAAGGCGTCTCACCCAGTCTGCAACTCTCCAGCAGCGATCGGGGCCGCATTACGGGTTTTGGAATTTGCCTCTTCGCTCCATGTGGTTTTCCAGCCCGACCGAGGGGAGTTGATCCTGTGTCGCCTTGGCTTGTGCGGCCCGACTTCGCTCGTGAAGGTGGAGCTGGATTCGGTCGAGCGCATCCAGGCAATTGATCTTGAACGACTGGTATGGCGTTTTCACCGGGAGTTCACCCAAACGCCGAGCGGTACGCTCATGCCATGGATCTCATCGGGGAAGAACGTCCCGATTCAACAATTGGAGCTTCGTATCAGCAGCATGCTTTGCTGGTACCTGAACTCTAAGTTGAGTGGAGAGTATGTGTCTACCGAGCACCACACACCTCACGGCCGGCTCGACATAAAAGTGGCCGCGGATGTGATGGTGCCAGAAATCGGCCATTGCGCCATCGAACTTAAAGTGCTGCGGTCGCGACTGCCCTCGGGTACGACGGCTAAAAACTACACCACCGTTACCCTGCAGGAAATGGTTGATCACGCGACCGAGGGAGTCATGCAGGCCGTGAATTACCGCGAAGACATCGGAGCTGGCTTGGCGTATCTGTATTGCTTCGATACTCGGATCGATGATGCCGACCAAGCTGACGTAATCGCCTTAGCGGCAGCGAACGATGTCCAAGTCCGGAGGTTGTTCATGTATAATAGCCCGGAAGCACACCGAAAGGCGATGCTGGCGGCACAAAGAGCCGGAACGTTACTCTCGGGTCAGGTGGACTAGCGTCTCCCCGAGTTCGAAGCGCCCCCCCTGTTGGGCGCTGGACCGCATCGACCTCATCGACCGCCGTTCCACCTGGCGGTAGCCCAGCGTGGCCGCTATCTCGGCCGAGATCGCCCCGACGTCGACGGAAATCTCAGCATATCGGCTATCACCCACGACCATCATTACTGAAGCGCCAGGCCGCATAACATGCCACAAACCGGAGAGTACGGTCGCAAGGTCGTCGAAATAAGCCCTCACCATTTCGGGAATATCAGAGTCCCAGAGCTGGTCCCGTTTGGCACCCAAGCGTTCGATGACCTCACGGAGCAACGGGGAGTTGACGGTGGCCGCATAGCAGCGCTTGATTTGCACGTGCGATCGCAACGTTAATTCGCGTAGCGCTCGATTGTCTTCTCGGTTGCGCAGATAGCCCAGCATCCAGAGTTCGACGTTGTATATGTCGGTATAATCAAACGAGTTTGGGTAAGGCGGTGAAAACAGCGCAAGTTCGCATGCAGGCGCGTCGGTCAGAACCTTCCGTGCGTCCCCACGAAGCAGGGTGTAGTCCCCGCATGGACGCGGCCCGTAGCGGCAGATATCTTCGACCGCTGCGAGGAAGGCTCGCTCGAACAACTTTCCTACATCGTGTCGATTGACGGATCGCTTTGACCAGCCTGATCGGTACCGCCGTCCCTTTCCGCTGATGATCACGTTACTGCAGGCGATGAGCACGGAGCCGAGTAAAACTCGCAGCAGGCGGGCATGTTTGGCATCAGGCAATGCGTCGATCGCGAGGCGGAATGCCAGGATCTGGGATGCGACTTCGATTGAAAAAATCCAACGCCCGTTGACACCGGGTTCCAAGAAAGTAGGCGGAACTCCGACCATGATCTGAGCCGGATCTGGCCGTGACGCCCATGCTCGATCGATTGTCGTCCGATAGTCAGCCACCAGTCCCGCGACATCATAGCGCGATAGCTTCGCTTCGATCAGGTCAGCAAGAAACGGGTTGACCTCGACTGTCGTGGGCCGGATGCCCAGGAACTGACAGGTAAGCGCGGTGGTCCCGGATCCCCCAAATGGATCCATGCAGGTCGTCGGTCGATGATTGAGAGACGCGATCGCGTCTACGACCGCACGCGGGGCGAACGCCTCCTTAAAGCGATACCAGCGTTGGAAGGGCAGCTCCTGCGCATCTTGGTTTGTGGACGTCGGTGATGCCTCTGCCGAACGACCAAGCCAATGCTCCGCAGCTAAGCGGTGCGCGGCGCCAAGTTTGCCTGGGAGGAAAGGAGTGAGGGGCCGGCCTAAAGTTAACGCCTGTTCCAATCGGCACGGTCTCCTTTGTTCACCGCCTCAAATTAGCTGGAGTTATGCGCATAATCCAGTATAAATCGCATAACGAGGCGGGATGAATCGCATAATGAGGCGGGCACCTTCGGAAATTGGTCGAGAACTCGGGACATGGATGCGCGAGCGTGGCCTAACGGAAAGAGGCTTATCTGAAGAAATATCTGATTTAAAACAAGGGCTTAGTGTAAGTCAGTCTTGGGTCAGTCGGATCATCAACGGCGAGTTCAAACGGTTCTCTAAAAAGGTTGAGTTCGTCCTACTTCATGCTGGAATTCGGATTGAGAGCGACAACTCGCATACTCCGTCGGGTGAGGAAATCATCGCTAGAGCCATTGAGGCGGCCTGGGACGGAAGCCTGGATGGCGCTCAAGCTGTCGCCCTCATACTTCGTGGGGCGGCCGACCTAAGGCGATCCGCCAAGGAGAGTTAACCTTTTCGAGGGTTCAAATCCCTTCGCCCGCTCCGGATTTTCTCAAGGAAATCAACATCCTGGGCTTTTTCTTGTGGTAGCGCACCGCTGCGAGGCTCAGGGGTTGCACTCCATTCTTGCCTGGGAAGACGTAAAGTCCACGGCACGAAACCCAACGTTGGAAAGCGTCCTGCAGCGGGGGGGCGAGCGGCAGTGCCAAGCTATCCGGCCAAAGAGTAATGGTCAAAGGGCTAATCAGCACGCTGGAAACTTTTATAGCCAAAACCGTTGAGAGCGGCACCAAATAGAGCCTGGAAATCGCAGCAGCTAGGATCGCCCTACCTTCCGAGGCGCTTGCAGCCATTTGGAGCCTATCCAACAGGTCCCGCACGCTACGAAGCAGCGCCTTCTCCTGGGCCTTAGCGCCGCTGCGTCGCTTCTTGGCTGGCAGGACCAATTGGACGCCGGCGACGTCGGCTACATAAGCCAAAAACCGCGCCAAGCTCGCCCGCTGCCCCGGCCTACGGCGCAGATAGCTGTCCAGTTCGGCCTGTTCTAACAGCGCCGGGTCGGCGCAGCGGGCGCGCGCCAGCAGACCGTCGGCTGCGTTCAAATAGTAACGGATGGTCTTGGGTCGCAGCGCATCATCGTGCGCAAGATGATCTCGGTAGGCGCAGAGCGCCCGACTCCAAGGCTGCCCTGCCGCCGCGGCCACTACGGCTTCGACGCGCCGTGCCTCCACGAACGC
>DAIDMG010000083.1 GCA_027449105.1 Acidiphilium sp.
GGCCTGTCCAATCCATTTCCCGCGGCGTGACATTCTGCCAGACCTCTCGCTAACTGCGAGCTTGATCGGTTTCACGCAACGCACCGACAAGCCTCACATTGAGGCGATCCAGGCAGCTAACGCCCGACCGGTCCGTAAGACACAGCTTAGATGGATGGTGCCCGGGTTTGTCTTTGCGACAGGGCCGCTCCGCGACCGGGCCCGCGATGCGATCCTCAACTTCAAGAATGATCTGCCCTACCAGTACGAAGAGCACCGCGACATTCCGGAGGTGCAGGCGGACCTCACAGCTCAGGCCCTCGAATATGCCGAGTTGGCGGACCCGAAAAACTATCAGGCCTACCGCACCAACGATGATTCAGGCCAGATCGCGATTGCCCACTTCAGCCCGTCTGCCGCGAAGCCTGAAAACGTCGCCAAGGTCGAAGAGGCATCGAAGCAGCTTAGGCAGAACAGCCTTTGGACGTGGGCGTCCAAGTCCTTCAAAGAAAAGAAACTGAACGACACCTACACGGTCGAGCGCGCTATCGCATTAGCCAAGGAAGCGGACGCCAGCGACTTGTTCAAGCACTCGATCGACGAGAACGAAGAAGAGCTTTTGGGTATGCGCCGAGGCGCGGTCGCCGCTACCGCCGCTATCGCGCTCAACTCCCGAGAAGAGCGCACTCAAGACGACCTTGAATGGGCTCGGGACGTCCTTGAGCGCGCAATCCGTCTACCAGAAAAGCCCAATCTGATGTGGTCGACTGGTTCTGTCATCCCGTGGCACCAGGCGATCTACGTGGCGCGAGGCCTTGCAGCCGATCTCCGCGAAGGTACAGCGGCGCGCGGCGCGTGTCGCGACCTCCTCGGGCTGATCGCGCACCCACTTGAAGTCGTTTCGTTGGCCGCGCTCGAAGAAGCCTGCAAGCTTTGGTCCAAGGACCCCAAGCTGACTTGGGCCGCGCTGATCTTGGCATTTTCGCTCTGCCACGTCCCACTGCGGCCACGTGATCAACTCCGTCAACACGGTGAATCACTCCACTCGTCAAGTGAAGCGCAAGCGGCGGTCGACGCGGCGTTTGTGTTCTATGAGGACGGAAGCGGATGGGCCGCCCTTCCGTTACCGCCTCCAGCCTGGGTGAAGGTCGAACCCGGGCAAGGCCGGCGTGGGCGTCAAAGCTATGAAGGATACGACGGGGATGATGCGGCCGACGCGGCTGAGGTGTGGGGTGAACCGGATGTCTTTTGGCACTCAAAGCAGGCCGCAGAAATCCTCAAATGCATCCCCTTCGATGAGGTCCTGAGCAGTAGCGCGAGAAGTGCGCTCCTCGACTTCCTCGCCGGTGTTCTGGACTGGACCAGCCAGAAGAATACACCGCCCTGGGTGAAGCCAGGACGTAGAGATCGTTCGGCGACCCGCATCTTTGAATGGACCCACGCCCTGGGGTCGGGGCTAGGCCGGGTGGCCGGACTTCTTCCGCTTAACGACTTTCAGGCCGGCTTCCTAGACCCGATTCTGGCGCTTGAGGGCGACAATTGCTGGGCTCTCCTCTCTCCATTCGCGAACACCTACGTCTGCGCCTACGTGTACGGTGCACTGGTCGTTCCACCGGATGCAGTCGCGACGCTTGACCTCTGTCTTGGGCGACTTCTCCAGGATTCTGCCTTCAAACGCGAAGCCTACCGGAGCGGGGAATTATCAGGCTTCGACCAGCCCGAGCTTGTTCGCACGTTGATGCTTGTCTCAGTCGAACGCATGGACTTGGCCGCTCGCTACGTCAATGGCGACTGGTCGGAAATCAGCCGCATCCTGCCCCTGATTGATCGTTTCGTTCGCGCCGGCGGATGGACTGCTTCCGTGATGGCCCCGTTTTTGACGCTATGTGAGCGAGCTAAGGCCAATTACCCGGCCGAAGCCTTCGCGGACCAAGTGCTCGCGATTATCGGCGACGGATCCGACAACCTAAATGGTTGGCACGGAACATTCATTCCGGCGCGCATTGCGGAGCTGGTGCAGCACTACGCACATCGTGACGCGCCGATGACGCTGGCTCTCGCTCAGAAGTTCCTACGGATTCTCGACATGCTGGTCGATATGGGCGACCGACGAAGTGCGGCGCTTCAGCTTGGTGAGGCGTTCCGCGAGATTACATTGCCTTCCTAGCAGGCTATCGGACTTTCCACTTACGTTGAACTTTAGTATAATTATATATAATTCAATATGATGAGCACAGAATGTCGCACTTTATTGACACTGACCGCCAAACCCCTTACCTCCTGCCCCCATCCATGGATGGATTGGCTGCCCGAAGGGCACCTCGCCCGCTTTATCGTCGAGGTGATTGAGCAGCTGGACCTCTCCCGACTGGTCAAGCAATACGCTGGCCGGGGCTGCAAGGCCTATCATCCGGCTACTCTACTAGCGATTCTGGTCTACGGTTACGCCAATGGGGTGTTTTCCAGCCGCAAACTGGAACAGGCCACCTATGATTCTGTCGCTTTTCGTTATCTGGCAGCAGGCAGTCATCCAGATCGGGGGTGTACGCCGGAATCGCCGAAAATTCCGTCAACCATGTTCCCGGCTCAGTCCCGCCACGATTGTACGGCTTCGAGATTCTTCGGCAGGGCCTGCTTTCACCGGGGACGTATATGCAGCCGGCATTTCAGCCAAGCCAACACACTCACGCCCTTGGTACAGAACGGGCCGCACCTTCGTTGTCGTCAAAAAAATGCTAGGAGGGCGGCGCCCTATATGCTAAAGTATCACCATTATCTACGGCTCCATGCCGTCTGGCTTATTGGATCCAATGGCAACAGTTTTGGACAGTTCGCTCAGCGGTCTATAGTGTCAATCCAATAATGTATTGGATGCTTGTTAGGCAAGTGTAGGTTCCGATAGACCGGAAAGCACCTCAAGTTTTGTGGAGACTCTAACGTCTATTGCCTCTGCGGATGGGAAAATTGCAGTAGATAATCCAATTCTACGGGAGATCGAATCGATCTCCCGTATTCATTAGCGCACTCCTGAGCGTGCGAGACAATCAACGGCAGTGAGCTAAGCTAAGCCAGGCAGTGCACGAGGTCTAGCATTCATCGAACTTAGCCATTTTAACTACTTGATACGGAGACCCGCATGCCGGATGATGTGGCACGTGCCTGTCAGTTCTACTGGCCGCCCTATGCTGATTGCGGTTAGCAAAAATCATTGGCGAACATGTTGACATGGGTTTGATTTGGCGTCTTGGGAATCGTTTTTGTGCTACCGTGACAATCAGGAAAATCGCCAGAAATATACGTATCGTCGCCGTCTCCAAAACTTGCATTGTAATGCCGACTCGTGTCTATGCTCTTACCAAAACGGAAGAGGCCATTGATCTCGCATGCCGCGACGTGGGGTGCGCCAGTGTCGTAGCGGGCGTGCTTTTCGTTACCATAAACAAAATGCATGCCTTGGTCGTCGATAAAATATTTCGTCTTACAATTCGACCTATTACGCGGAAGTCTGCGCTTTAGAATGCGTGCGAGTTGAGCCTCCAAGGCAATAACGAAAGTGTTCGACCTGCTTTCCTCACGCACGAGTCGCGCCATCTCCCGCAACTCTGGAGCGTCGAAATTTCGAAGAGGCAACATCATGGCTTGCTCTTTTTCAGCGTCGCCCATCAAAGTCTTGATGGTAAAAAAATTCCGAAATAGTTGAGAGAAATAGCTCCCGAAAAAATTCTTAAAGTTAACAATCCTTTCTTCATATTCAACTTCAAAGGTGGCGGCGAACACAGCGTTTTCAACAGACCGTGCCAGATGGGAGTGCTGGTGCTCCACTAACAGTATCACCGCATCCACGCTCTTGGCTGCGTGAAGCAGGAATTTATCGAAGCCGATCCTTGCCCTCTGCGGATTGAAGACCGATATTTTGAAATGAACCGGGTAATCTGGCCCCTTTTTCTTCTTAAACAAATCTTGCGGAATAAGCTGTTCCCGCCGGCTCTCGATGGTTTTAACAATGTTGTTTTGGGATGAGATAAAACACACCAGAACTATCATTTACTTGTGCAGCTTCACGAATACCGAAACCGGAATTGAAATTTGCGCGATATCTTCTTCTGGCAGCGTAGCTAGGATTTCCAGAAGCGCGAGAGCTCTATTTTCACGATGGCGGAAAGCCACGGACTTTTTCGGCAATTCCTCAGCGGCAGTGGCGACAAACTCAAACTTGGCGTCCAAGGGAGCCAACGCGACTTTTGCCGCCTGCGTAGGATGTTCGACCAAGCGATAGCCATTGTCTTCGCCGGTTTCCTTGATGAATACTTTTAGCGACTTCCCGTCGAGCAGCGTCCGATAGTCCTTTGCAAGTTCAAGCCCAACGGCGCTGAGTAAAATTGCTTGTTGATTGGTCGCCCACTGCTTGTCCGCAATAGCTTTGAGGCTGGACTTCAATTCATCTTGAGTCATGATGTTCCTTTGATTTGTTCTACCAGGTAGTTATGACACGCCCGGAGGAAAATTAGCCAAGCTGCCTATTGCCCGCTGTCCCGAAGCGGTGAGAACCCTGCTCTTGAAATCTGACATGTCCAAGGCTGTCGAGAAACAACTGTTTTGCGACAGGTGTTGTCCGCGCGTCGAAATCGCCCACACAACTCCCGAAAAATAGTGCGCAAAACCATGACGATATGGTATAGCATACGCAAATCTTAATCCACTGGTTTTCCGCACATGCACGGTAGATTTGTTCTAACCGTAACTCATTGTTCCTGATTCCCGGAATGCCACTCGTTGCTAACAATCTGTTTCTGCTTATTATTACCATTGGTTACTCTGTGGTGTCAATCAGCATCAGCCATTGACCATGCGTCAGCACCAAACATTTGCCACCTATGGAGCGATATAACGCTTCGTACCTCTATGGTCTAAAACATAAACATCGAATTCTTGATCTGATCTAAGGTGAACAAACTTGACGCTGATTTCTGGTCAAAACTTGACACACGCAGGCGCTGTTTTACAGGCAAGACCTATTGACGCAGGTATCAGCCAGATAGACACCAATCGTCATCAACCGCTCAACACGTCAGCCAGGCACAGCGCCGGGGCCTGGCGGGGCCTGATCCAGCACAACACACGCCGCCGCATGGTAGATCGTGGGCAAATCCGGCACGGCCAGACGGTCACTGGCAACGTCAGCGGGGTCGCAGCCCGTAATCTGGGCTGCGTCCACGGTGTTTTGCAGTGCCGCCAGCAAGTTGTCTACGGCTTGGATGTTTCCTTTATCCAGGCCGTAGACGCTTTGCACACGCTTCCACGTGTCGTAGCGCACGGCAGGAAGATTGCGGTCCGCCAGCCACTTATTGACAGCACGATAGGCGGTGTCATGGTCGGCTGAAGACAACGCGGCCATGGCCTGCATGATGCGTTGCTCGGCCTCGCGGGCGCGCTCGCCGTTGATCTCGACCAGCTTCCGCCCGGATTCCGTGCGGTACCCCGCAACAGCCAGCCCATGCCGGGCCAGTCCAGCCAAGGGCATGCCGCCATGAATGCGGACCTGCAAGGTCTTTTCGCTGCGTGCGCCTCGCGCCCGGCCAATGATTTGCGCCTCGCGGTTTCCATAATCGTTCAACACCCATTCGCGGATCTTCTCATTCGCCGACAGGGGCACCAGGCTTTGCTCTTCATTAGTTCCAACAGTCACCCACGTGCCATAGACAACCTGATCGGAGTACTCCGGCCAGTCATTAGCCGGTGCGCCTGACATGAGTGCCACCATGCGCTGCCCCTGGTAGCGTTGCCGGATCGCGTCCGGGGACAGCATGGGGCCACCCCACTGCAACAAATCGTCGCCGTTCCATTGGTCGTGCCCGACATCGTGGCGACCGAAGTAGCCGCGTTTCTTCTCATCCACATCCGCGACGTCGCAGATTGTGGAATACGTGATGACCGCCGGATCGCGTCCGCGTTCCCGCGCCATCTCCAGGACAGACACATCCATCTGCTCCACTTCGCGCGCCTTGTGCTGGTCGTTTTTGAACGTCCGGTTATGGGCACGATCGCAGTAGCGAACGATCTCCACATTCTGTGTGATGAGCGCGCGGTGGATATCCCCGCCGGCGGCCAGAACAGCGGCCTGCACATCAGCGGTGGGGGTGGCGTCCAGCAGGATGCACGGTTTCCCGGCTGCAATGTACGCTCCAAGCGTGGTCATTTCCTGTGCTTCGATGCAGCCGGACTTGATAGTCAGGGTACCCGTCTGGCATGAGTCAACGATCGCTTTTGCCGCGCGAAGAGGGATAACGACGGCCTGTCCATACTCCATTTCGACCTTTTCCCAGTTAGCGGTACTGGAAGGCAGCCAGTCGATCCGCAGCTTGGCGATGCTTTGGCGCAATTCGTGGGGCAGGTGCAGGATGCCTTGATCCACTGTGTGTTCACCAAGGAATGCCGCCAGTGGGCGCAGAAGCCCGTCCACGGCCTTTTGCAAAGCCTTGATGACGTTGGAGTCTTCTTCGGATGGCTCACCACCCCCAGCCTTGTGCTCGATGTCGGCAATCTCCTTACGCGCCTTCGCGGCATGCTCGGCTAGGTCTGCGGTGGTGATGGATATGTTGCGGAGTAGATCAGGGATCTCGTCCACCACGGGGAGCCGCTTTTGTTCCCCCTCCGACTCTTCGTCGCCGATAAGCTGCATTTCGCGGTACCGTAGAAGACCGTCGGAGAAGCTGGCGTTTGGCGCGACCACAACCATTTTCATCTGTATCCTGCGCAACCAGGACATAAACTCGCACGGTAGCACGTCATCCGCAGATAGTCCGCGTTCGCGGAGCCATGCGGCGGCATTCTTATGCGGTTCGCTGTGCGGGTCGTAGTTGAGAAATGCCCATGACATGCCGTGCTCGCAGTGGCGGCATGCCGATGCTGCCGGCGCGTGGTTCTTCTTCGCCGCCATCATCACTACGGGATATTTCCGGCAAGTCCAAGGCTGCGGGTGCTCCTCGTCAACGAGTGGCGCGCGTCCATAATAGTGCGTCGCGCCCGCCTGAGCGTATTCCGCACCGAGTTCGTGGGTACGCGTCAGGATGATGGCGGGGATGCGCTCCGCGATGAACTGCTTAACCTTCTCGCGGAAAAGATGGCTCTTGCCTCCTCCTGTGGTGACATGGATCAACAACGGCTTGGTCTGCGGCAGGCTGGAATCACCACGCTGTGCGGCGATGTACATCTGGATGTACTCAGCCACCTTGGTCTCAAGCTCGGCCATGACAGAGGCGAGATCTGCCGCGTCGGCGACCGCTTGTGCAATATCCGCTTTGCGTGTCCTGCGGAATTGGGCACTCGCAAGCTGTGCCTGCGATGCAGGGGCCAGGGCCATATTTTTATCTGACATGTGCCAGGCGCGGATGATTTCAGCGGCAAACTGATCAGAGCTTTGGCTAAGCAAATCATTCCAGTCGCGGTTGCGTTTGGCATCAGGCTGGATGGTTTCAGGAGGCAGGAGGTACACGGCTTTGCCGTGCTCGTGTGCCGCTATCCGGCGTACTGCGGCCGCACTCTCACGTTGGCCAGTTTCGCTCGTGTCGCGGTCTACCAGCACTGCGACTAGAGGAGACGTTACAGACGGCTTAATATCCGCGCTCCATGCCCTAAGTTCCGACCAGTCCCAACAGACAACACCGTGGCGGCGCATGGCCTGGACCGCGCTTGCTACCGTCTCGAAGCCCTCTCCAGCAAAGAGAACAGGGCCAGATTCCGGGAGGATAACCGGCGACCCGGCAGCAACAAGGCTTGTCACCCCTTTCTTGCCCAACATGGCCCGGCCAACCTTGCGAGCGGGCAGGTGTGCCCCATCTTCAAAGGCCAGATACGTGCGTTGTACGCCCGTTATGTGTTCTGGCTTTTCAGACTTACCGATTTGGTACATGGGGATCATGAAAAGGAAGTCTGCGCCTGCTTCCACCATCTCCTGATCTACCTGGCTATGTTCTAGCGCCGCGATCTTGATCATGTGCATGAACAGCGATGGTTCCAGCCCACGGGAAAGCAGGTAGTCATAGACTGTTGCCCGCTGATCCTGATATCGCTCTTGCTCTTTGTCCCATGCAGCTTGCGCCCAACCCGGCGGTCGCTTGGGTGTTACGGCATGAATACCACGTGCCCATGAGGTGCGGGCATGCTGGCGGGCGCGCGCGTCCGCCTTGGCTTGATTGTCACGGGCCTGCTTGATGACCTGCCGGTCAATGATAATGCCACCATCATCTATACCTAGCCTTTCGCACAGTGCATGGAATGGCCCATGCTCGCCAGTGCGATGGTCGCGCCAACCGCCGCTTTCCGCATTGACACTGATCGCGTCAAGGTCCTGGCCTTTGAGCCGAAGCCAGCGACCGCCCCGGTAGCCAATGCCAGCGTTGGTCAGCACTTCGGGGATGTGTGCGTTCAGCATGACACACCCCCCTTGCCAGCTTGGGCAATTCTGGGGCGTCCGCGGCGGGTGGCCTTGGAGAGGGTGGGCAGGGCTGCTGGAGCTTGATGCGCCTCAAGCCATCCCAAGACGGTACTTGGGAGCCAAAGCGGCCCCCTGTGGCCGGGCAGTTTGACTGCCGGGGGCAGGAGTTCTGGAGATTTGCTGTAGAGGTTTTTTAGAGTGCCTGGGGCGAGCTTGATGATCTGGCCCAGATCCTCGTATTCAAGGAGTGGTTCAAGGCCGTAGCCGTGCGGCGGCCCTCCGTCGCTGGCTCCGCCGTCGCCATCATCATTAGATGCCTTCTTCTGCCCACCATGCCCCCGCCGACCTGCTCGGCGTGGTTGCCGGGCTTGCACCTTGTTGCCCTGCGCCAGGTCGCGCCCAACGGCTCCTGCCTGCGACAGGTTCTGGGGGAATGCCTGCCGGTGGGCATGGCGCAAGCTCTGCCATGCGGCCATCACTGGCCGGGCATGCGCGGCACACAAGTTGCGGGACTTGGCGCGGCTTATCTCGGCCGAATCTTTGTGTCCGACCCATTCCTGGATCTTGCTCTTAGCCAGGTGCCGGCTTACCCAGCCGAAATATACCATGGCTGAAGCCAAGAACAGGGCACTCGGGTTATTGACTACTGAGTAAAGAATTGCTAAACCTTCCATCGAGCGATACTCCAGAGTTGCTCCGGCATTTTTCAAGGCGCCCCAAGATCCTATATCTTCGGGGCGCCTGCCGTTTCAGGTACATCTATAGCTCAACCAAAAATTGCCGTCAATAAATTCCGGTCTTTGATTATTATATACTATTCATACGCCAGAAACAGCGATAACTGCCAAAAACTCGCTGCGTCCATGGTGCACCTCCAAAAAGAAGATGAAACCCACATAATTTCCGACAGGAAAGCGACCAGAAAGGCAAAATATTCGACATTCTGACAGCATTTTTTATTGATCCCGGCCATTTATTTTATATAATCGCCTATTGTGTACTTATCAGTACACAACGTCGCACTAACGGGTGCTTTTGGCCCTGCGGGCGCTACTCATCACCTTCAGCTGCCAGCTAGCTGATGAGTAGGTGTTAGTGTCATGGGGGGGTAGCGAGTCGGAGTCGGTGGTAGCGATGTCAAAGGTCCGCGATACGGGCCTTTGAGCACGGCGCCACTCCGTTGCGTCTGGCGCTGCACTGGCGCTGCACTGAAAATGTTATCTACAGTGAACGTCGGTGATTGACAGTGACTTCAACTTGTTGTTATTACATATTATTCTTGGTGAGGCTCAAGCGGCAAAAGGGGCCTTTTTTGGCCTTCTAAGCCGTAGGTTACAGGTTCGATTCCTGTCAGGCGCACCATATAAAACAGTGTGTTATATGAATTCTGGTCTAGGCAATTTTCGTATTTTCGGTAGCTGGTATCCATACGGTATCCATTGCGCGAACCCTGGAAGCTCCTAACCCTAGGCGGTCACCACCGACAGTTGGGACACGCTCCGGCGAGAAGACTGACGCCGGATCATTCAGCGGTGTCATTTTTTACGGGCCTCCATCCAGGCGAGCAAGTCATCCCGCAACCAGCCCACCGCACGCGCACCTATGCAAATTTTCTTGGGGAAATCGATCGCCTTAGCAATTCTCCAAAAAGTGGTCCGGCTGACCCCAAGAACACGGGCCGCTTCTGCGGGGCGCAGAATGCGATCCATTTCTCGTAGTGTGCTGCGAGTCCCTTTTTCCAT
>DAIDMG010000084.1 GCA_027449105.1 Acidiphilium sp.
GCTTGCGCGATCAGCCCCTTACCCAACAACGTCGTCACGACCCCGCTGAGGGTGGCCCTCTCGATATTGAGCATCTGCACAAGATCGCGCTGCATCGTGGGACCAACGTTGGCCAGTTGATAGAGCACATACCACTGGGTTGAACCGAGCCCATAGGGCCGCAAAAGCGTATCCATGACGGCACGCGAAGCCAGGTACAGACGTTTGGCACATCCTCCGACAGTGTCATGGTTATGGACGTTATTGTTCGTTGGTTTTTTCGACAATCGTAAGCTACCTAGCAATATATTGCTAGGTAGCTTACGAAGTGTCAAGTCTAAACACTGTTACTACCGAGAATCGGGGCCTGCTCCAAGTTTTTCGACATCAGCATTGCCGGCGGAAAGCTGAAGCAGAGCCGACATAATGGCACCTAACGTCAAGCTGAAGACCATTTCCGGCCACCGGAAGCACAACTCCGAAATGGCCGTTATATGTCAAAGTGCTCCCCGAGGCACCGATGGATGCCGCAATGAACGGATATGCGCTCCTGATTGAGTCCCCTCAGAGCGGCACAAACCCGGCAACGAGAAAATGCAGCAGAGCGAACCAGCTTCGTAGTCGCATTCTGTCAAGACCGGCTGACAGACGTGCGACTTGCACCAGTTCACGTGGCGGAAAGTCGGGTGGGAGCTTTGCCATTATCCTCGCTGCCTGGTCCCGGTTCTGCGGTGCTTTATCTCGCATGGCTCTGTCGAGAAGCTTTGGTAACTCGTCGATCGTCGGGTCTGGGCAGTACGCCGGCGTTCCCGGCTGATAACGCCATGAGGCCGCCAAGAGCCCGGTGTCCATCGCGTCAAAGCCGATCGCTTCGATCAGCTGCATGACAATGCGTTTTTGCTGTGGGTCCGCACCGGAAACGGGAAGCGCGATCCGGTGCTTCGTTCCCTTCGGCACGGCCTTGTGCAGCAAACTGTCCGCGACGATGTTGTTGAAGGCCTTGATAACGGGCCGGCCAAGCACCTGCGAGGTCCACTCACTCTCGATCATGCCGCTGTCGATCGCCGCGATTCTGCCATCTCGAACTGGATAGTAGTTACCGGTATCGATAATGGGAGAGCTCACCGGCAGGGAGCCGAGCAGGTTCTTCGGCAGAAAGGGCACACTTTTCATCGGAATGGCGATGACCAGTAGATCCACTCCACTTGCCGCCTCATGAAGCGATACCGGTTCAGCCCCGGTCTTGCGGGAAACATCCACGAGCGTTTCCGGGCCACGCGAGTTAGCAATCCGTACCCGATGCCCGAGCCTGTGAAGATGCGTTGCAAGCGCCGATCCAATGTTACCTGCCCCAATGATTCCAATGTTCATCTTCTCTCCTTCTGCGTGGGAACGTCCTGTCTTCTGGAACCCATCTACAACGATCGTTTCCCTCGACAGAGAAACAGATGAGGAAACGATCGTTGTAGATGCAAGGAAATTCCGTTAATCTTTCGAAGAGTGCGGAGGCTCCCGTGCGATGGGCAAGACTTTTTCAAACTCCAGTTTGAGCACTGAGAAAGAACGCCTGATTGTTGCCGCGGCGCGAGACCATTTCTTGCGGGATGGTTTTGCCGTCGCATCAATGGATGCTATTGCCCGAACAGCACGCGTCTCAGTGAAGACGATCTACAGTCACTTTGCAAACAAGGACAACCTGTTCCACAGAGTCATGATTGCTGCATGCACCGATCATCTCCTGTCTGCGAAAAAACTCGATGAGCAGGAGCTTTGCAAGAGGTTTCCCTGGTTTCGGCAAGCCACACGGAAGGGGCTGATGCAGGCCGGGCGCGCATACCTTGATCATCTGCTGCTTCCGGAGCAGGTTGCGCTCTACCGCGTTGTCACGCGCGACGCCGACCGATTTCCGGAAATCGGCCACCATTACCAGAAGAACGTCGCGCGAGGCCGCACCGGGATTCTGGCACTTTATCTGAGGTCCCTCACGGTCAGGCGCGAGTTGTCCCCCAGAGACGCATGGCAGGATGCCGCCATCTATGAGGCCCTGCTTCGGGCTGGGATCTTCGAAAGCGCGCTACACGGCCTCGTTACCGTGACGCCGGGAGAGATTGCGAAGCAGGCAACATCGGCAGCGAAGGTGATGTGGAAGCTGCTCCACCTGTCATGAATAGTTGAAGCGCACGGAAGAAGGCCGATCTGAGAGGAAGGTTTATTGCCGTCTTGACGACAGGTCCTTCAGGCGCGCGAAGCTACCGTGAGGTCTCTGACAGCTGCCACGAACGCTGCAGTAAGTGGAGAAGTGTTTGAATTCCGAAAGGCCATGACGATGGGTAGCGGCTGGGGCTCTGGCTTGAGCGGACGAAGAACGATGCGATCTCCTGCTGTTCGCGCCACCACCGACCACGCGATAGCAACACCGCGGCCCGCTTCAACTGCGGCAATTATGCCTTGTGAATTGTCGTGCTCCTCCGCAATTTCGAAAGCCCTGTTGAATGGCGACAGAAGCCGCTGGACCAAGACGTAATACCACTTGAAGCCTTCGCGACTGAGAGAAATTATCGGCTCCTTGGCTACGTCGCTGATCTGGACAGCGCGCATTCGCGCGAAGCGATGACTTCTCGGAACAGCAACGCGGAGAGGGTAGGTACAAAGCTCCGTCACGTTCAACCCCTCAAGGTCCTCGGACAGTCCATCTGCCATCAGAGAAACATCGATTTTTCCAGATCGTAATGCCCGAACCATCTCTTGAGTGGTCATGGCGCGAAGTATTACCTTCACCTGCGGATTGCTTCGTTGAAAGGCCCGCAATGCCCGTGGCAGGATCTCAGCCGTTGGAACAGGCCCGTAACCGACGCAAATCTGATTACGCTTCCTGTGTGCCTCCGCCTTCGTTATTGCGACTGCATCGTCTACCCGCATCAAAGCGGCATGGGCCTCGCGCAAGAAAACGTGACCCGCTTCCGTTAGACGGACAAACTTGCCACCACGCTTGAACAGCGAAATTCCAAGTTCATATTCCAAATCACGCATTTGCCGGCTCAGGGCAGGTTGCGAAACGTGCAGGGCCTTCGCAGCTTGACTAATGTTTTCCTTCTCGGCGACTGCTACGAAATACCGCAGATGACGAAGCTCCATGAAGTCGAGTATAACCAACAGGCATACATGCGATCCGACAAAGTATGCTTCCGAGGATTTCGGCCTAGCATCAGATGGGTTGTTCGCCGATCTACGATGTGAGCGAAGCTGGGGATTCGCGGTGACCACCATCCCCAACCTTCTAGGAGCGGCAGAACACTGCGGGGGTCTGTGAGTTTTCGGTTCTCATCTTCCGAACCAGAATTGGCCAAACTTTCTGCCGCGATCAGATTCATGAGGCGGTCGCGTATGAAACGACGCCGGGACGAAAAGCAGTTCTGCTGATGAAGCCGAAATGAAAGCAAAGAGATATTTTCACCAAAACTTGGAGAAAGGATTATGACAGAGAGAATCGCAATCATCACCGGCGGAAGCCGCGGACTGGGCCGCAACACCGCCATCAGTCTTGCCAAGCGCGGCGTGGACCTGATCTTTACGTGGCGCGTGAAGCAGCAGGGGGCCGAGAGCCTCATTCAGGAATTGGAGGCGATGGGCCGCAAGGCTGCAGGATTCCGCCTGGACACCGGTGAGGTTCCCTCATTCGATGGCTTCGTGGAGGAGGTTGCCCGGACGCTCCAAAGCTGGGGTCGCGAGCGCTTTGATTACCTGGTGAACAATGCGGGTAATTCTTTGCACGCCAGCTTCAGCGAGACGAATGAGGAGCAGTTTGACTCGATTTTCAATGTTCACGTTAAAGGCGTCTATTTTCTCACGCAGAAGTTGTTGCCGCTGATGAACGACGGCGGCCGCATCGTGAACGTTTCGTCAGGTCTGGCCCGCTTTGCCGTGCCTGGCAGTTCGGCTTATGGGGCAGCAAAGGGCGCTGTTGAAGTGCTCACGCGCTATCTCGCGAAGGAGCTGGGACCGCGCGGTATCACAGCGAACGTAGTCGCTCCGGGAGCCATTCAAACGGACTTTAGCGGCGGTATGGTGCGCGACAATCCCGAGGTCAACAAAGTGGTCGCAAGTATGACTGCACTGGGCCGCGCCGGACTGCCGGATGATATCGGTCCCATGATCGCCTCGCTTTTGTCGGACGAGAATCGCTGGGTCAATGGGCAGCGGATCGAGGTTTCCGGCGGGATGTTCCTCTAAACAATCTGCAACAAGGAGGTTCAAGCAGAATGGCACCGAAGGTTGCGCTCGTCACTGGCGGAAATAAGGGAATCGGTCTTGAACTCTGCCGTAAGCTACCGGCGCGGCGTGTGACGTTCTGCTGGGCGCGCGCAACACCGATCGAGGGACGCAGGCCATTCGCCAGCTTCAGCAAGCCGATCCCTGATTGAGGCTCATGGAAGATATCAGGGCTGATGAACTGAGCCCTGATAGTGGCTCTAACGATCGTCGGGACAATGCAGGTGGATCAATGTTTTTGGCCGCCTACGTTGATAAATGCGTTGATAAAAAGGAGACGAAATGATTGCGATTACAGGCGCAAATGGACAGCTAGGTGAATTGGTTATCAAAGCCCTCTTGAAGAACACTCGGGCAGACCAGATCGTAGCTGCGGTCAGAAATCCGGAAAAGGCGAATGCGCTGAAGAGCCTGGGTGTACAGATACGGCATGCCGACTATGACAAGCCGGAGACTCTTGCCGAAGCATTCAAGGACGTCGAGAAGCTGCTTCTGATCTCGGCCGTGATACCAGGCGAGCGGCTCCGCCAGCACCGCGCTGCGATCGATGCAGCGAAAGGGGCCGGGATAAGAGTCGTTGCATATACCAGTTTGCTTCGCGCCGACACCTCCGATCTCGCCCTCGCCGCCGAACATAAGGCGACAGAAGAGTACCTCATGAAGTCGGGAATCAGTTTCATTCTGCTTCGGAATGGCTGGTACTTGGAGAACCACACAGCCGCTCTCCCGGCCGCAATTCAGAATGGAGCGATCATCGGGAGCGCCGGCGAAGGCCGCTTTGCCTCCGCATCGCGTGCTGACTATGCTGAGGCGGCTGCGGTCGTGTTGACGCAGCCGAGCCACGAGAACAAAGTCTACGAGCTTGCCGGCGACTCGTCCTTCACCCTCAGCGATCTGGCTGATGAAGTGACGAAACAGTCAGGCACTAAGGTTGAGTATCGGAATTTGCCGCCTTCCGAATATGAAGCGGCACTCCTTGGCTTCGGTCTGCCCAGGATGGTCGTGGATGTGGTTGTCGATGCGGACCTAAAAACCAGGAATGGAGCATTGGACAGTTCGAGTCGCGATCTTTCTGCACTAATAGGTAGACCCACGACACCTTTAACCGAGGCAGTGGCAGCCGCGCTACGCAACACGAAAGGTGCATTGTAAGAAGGCTCTTCGCAGTCTTGTTGAGGACAGTAAAGACTGCACGAAGCTACATTGAACCAAGTATAACCACAAGGCATACGTGCAATGTAGCACGTATGCTTTTGTGGATCGCGACATCTCATTCAATGACTCGTCCGCCGCAATCTGCGGATGAAGTGTAGCAGCAATATGGGAGAACCGAGAGGATCCTATGGCGAAACGAATTCATCTGGCGCGAGTCATTACTTTCTTGCTTCGACTTAGCCTTGGAGGCGGGCTCCTTTCCGCCGTCGCTGATCGCCTGGGTATTTGGGGCCCATTCGGGCAGCGTTCTGTCGTATGGGGCAATTTCAACAACTTCCTGTCCTACACGCACCAACTATGCCCGTGGTGTCCGCAGGCATTTGTTGCTCCTTTGGGGTGGGGCGTGACGGTGGCAGAGGCACTGATCGGCATCTTTCTGATGCTTGGAGTGTGGCTCAAGCCGGTGGCATACTGTTGTTCGGCATTGACGCTGATATTTGCGATCTCGATGACGGTGATACTTGGAATTCACGCACCCCTGAATTATTCAGTCTTCGTGTTTTCGTTCGCGGCTGCTCTGCTTGGCTTGGGCGAGCCAGGCATCGGAGCTCGTGCAGGGATTGCTGTGTCACGAATCGAGCCAAGTTGATCTACCCCCTAAATCCGTACAGATGATCCTGTAAATTTGCCGCGCGGCCGGGGCGCTCCTGTGACGCGCATTTCTGTTGAATCAGTGCAAAAGCCTCCATCGATGCATTCCTGTTTCCGATAGGTTCGCGGTGGGTGCTCGTCTCGGATCGGCGCCACGGTCGGCGATTCGGGCTTGGTAAATGGCGTGGAGTACCAGAGATCCTCAGGCCGGAGGCGGCGAGACCCCTGCCAGCTTACTCGGTCTCAATATCCAAATAATCTCATCAATGCCCTCCGCCGATGCGCCGACTGTGACGAGCGCGACCGAACCACCGTCG
The DNA here is from genome assembly GCA_027449105.1 of Acidiphilium sp. Lineage (GTDB taxonomy): Bacteria > Pseudomonadota > Alphaproteobacteria > Acetobacterales > Acetobacteraceae > Acidiphilium. Next base: position 6,372 of record DAIDMG010000084.1, read on the forward strand.
CGCGAAATGAGAGCACATCTCTGACCGTTCGCCTCCACCACCGAAACCGTGACGCCTCTCCAAAAATAGGTTGAGATTGCAGAGATAAACTTTGCCACCCGCTCGCGACCGGTGATTGGCTTTTCGGCCGCACGCACCAGGCCCCCGCCGTCTGACAAAGAGATAACGTCAGAAGCGAGAAGAGCTTCGAGCGCATCAAGCTCGCCTTTCTGAGCTGCCGCGATGAATTTATCCAGGAGGCTGCGCTGCTCTATCACGTCGACTCGCCTGCGACGTCGTCCCTCTGCGATGTGTTTCCGCGCGCGGGTAATCAGCTGCCGCGCGTTGGCCTCGCTCACCTTCAGGATTTCGCCGATCCGCCCGTACGGATAGTCGAAGGCTTCTCGCAGGATATAAGCAGCCCGCTCGGTGGGAGCAAGCCTTTCGAGCAGCAGTAACACCGCGAATTCCAGCGCCTCGCCGCGTTCCGCGCCAAGTCCCGGATCGGAGCTGGTGTCCACCGGTTCCGGAAGCCAGATCCCGAAGTACTCTTCCCGTCTCGATCGTGCGGATTGAACCACGTTAAGTGCTAATCGTGTCGTGATCGTAGCCAGATAGGCGGGCGCGTCCCGGACTGCCTTGCGATCAGTGGTTTGCCATCGCATCCACACATCTTGCACAAGGTCCTCGGCTTCAGCCACGCTTCCGAGCATTCGGTAAGCGATCCCAAAGAGACGACGCCGGGCATTCCAGAAGGCGCCAAGCCCATCGTCTTGTTCGGTCTGTTCCACGCGCACATTGTACTGCTGGCGTGCTGCTGCAATTTGAAAAAACGATAGCCGTTGTCACAAACGCGTGCGCTATTCGGTCTTAGCGAGTAAGAACGGCAAATAGCGTCGGCCACTACGGAGGCGGTGGCAAAACCTCAAACCCCTCAGTAACAGCGAGTATAAGTCCCAGACATACATGCGATCCAACAAAGTATGCTTCCGTAGATCGAGACCTCTGATCCAATGAGTTGTCCGCCTCGCAAATCTGCGGACGACGAGTGGCAGTCTTAGTGAGTAAAAAAAGGCGAATCACGTCCGCTACTACGGAGGCGGTGACAAAACCTCTAACGCTTCATTAACGGCTTAACCTAGGTCGCGCCTTATCTCGCTGAGCGTCGTGCAAAGAGCGGAGCACCACAAATGAAACGCTCAAGCCAATTCGATTCTTCCGGCCAATGAAGTGCAGATCGTTCATGGCAGGCAACATCAACCGTCGTATCAACAAATGTCAAGGAGAATGTCTTGAAGGGCAAAATCGCATTAGAAGAGCACATCGAGTCACCGGACTTTCCGGCAACCGGTACGCACAACTTCACTGATCCTTCCTACTTCAAGGATGTAGAGAATCGACTGCATGAATACAAGCTGCGGTTGGATGATATGGATGCAACTGGGATACAGACGACGATTCTCTCTCTCACACAACCAGGTGTGGAAGGCATCACTGACACCAAGAAGGCGATCGACATTGCCAGGAAAATGAACGACCATATTGCCGACTTCTTCGTGAAAGCCAATCCCGGTCGTTTCCTCGGCTTTGCTGCTGTTCCGTTGCAGGATCCTGACGCGGCCGCCAAGGAATTGGAGCGCGCGGTAAAGGAACTCGGATTTGTGGGCGCGCTTGTCAACGGTTATACCAACATCGGCGATGAAAACACCGCTCGCTACCTTGATGAAACGCCGGTGTGGGATTTCTGGGCGCATGTTCAAAACCTCGATGTCCCTATCTACTTGCACCCCAGAATCCCTCTGCCAAGCCAACAGCGCATCTACGAGGGCTATGAGGGGCTATTGGGTTCTGCATGGGGATTCGGATTCGAAACATCAACCCATGCGCTACGCCTCATCCTCAGCGGTCTGTTTGATCGCTACCCAAAGCTGAACATCATTCTGGGCCACCTGGGTGAAGCCTTGCCCTTCACTCTTCCACGGGTTGAACATCGCCTCCGCCATCAGACCAAGAGCACGCACGGAAAGCACGAGCGTCCCCCGATGGACTACCTGCGCGAGAACTTCTATCTGACCACCAGTGGTACGTTCAGGTCGCAGGCGTTGCTCAACACCCTTCTTGAGGTCGGTTCCGATCGTGTGCTCTTCTCAGTCGATTATCCGTACGAATCGATGCTGGAGATCGCGCCATGGTTCGACACTTGCCCGATAAGCGAGAACGATCGACTCAAGATCGGTCGCACCAACTCGGAAAGACTGTTCAAGCTCAAGTCGTAGTCGAAGAGGGCGGAGCAGGTACAGTGCACCTGCTCCGTCCAACAAATCTAGGCTCAGGGACGCGAAAAAGCGACTTATAGAGTCTGCTGGCCGCACTATCGCCTGCCGGCGAAAGTTGCGTGTACCGAATGGGTAGTCCTGGGCTGCCAAGAATGAGCTACATCGAGAGGATGACATGCGCTTAGAAGGGATCGAGCCAGATCAACTGACTGCTGGCATGCTGCTGCAATTTGAAAAAAACAATAGCCATTGTCACAAACGCGTGCGCTGTTCGGTCTTAGCGAGTAAGAACAGCAAACCAGGACTGCATCGGCAGAAAGCAATGGACGGTCATGAAAATCGTAGTAACTGGTGGTACCGCGCTCATCGGATCAACAACTGTTAAAAAGCTTTAGGTGCAAATACACGAAGCCGTGGTGACACACAATACCACCGTCAGCAGCATTACCGGCGAAGGCTTCGCAGATGCGCTGAAGACTGCTCGGTGGTCGTAGATGCAACGAACTCGCCGTCCTCGGATGACGCGGCAGTGCCGATGTTCTTTGAAACATCAACTCGTGACCTACTCGCCTATAAGGCGACCGGAGGCGTCGGACATCACGCTGCACTATCAGTCGTAGGAACAGAACGTCTCGTCGAAAGTGTTTCTTCCGAGCAAGACCCGCTGAGGAGGAGGAGTGGGATGCCTGAATTAAAGGGGCAGGTCGAAGTCGATCAGCTCGTGGCGGAATGCGATGCGCTGCGTCAGCATCTCGACGATCTACGGCTACTCGTCGTCGATCTCGTGAAAGAGAACCAACTGCTGCGAGATCGTTTGTTCCGTGGACTTCTTAGGTGGGCTGCAGAGATTCCTACAGAGCAGGAGATCCGATGAATTCGACGAACGCCTCAAATACGCTGCAAGTTTTGCTCAGTGCATTCTCGCGCTAGCAAACGCGAATGCGCTCGATGCGAAAAGACCACATTTCGGTAACTGTCCTGGTCGGTCACTGTACGTCGAGTCACAACGCGCTTTACCAGGTAAGTTCAACTTCAACTTCGGAAAGAAGAAATTTATGAACTATGCAATTTCAGGTGCAGGCAAAGATCAGGCCGGAGGTTCGAGATGAGAGTTCTTGTAGCGGGAGCGACTGGCGCTATTGGGCGCCCCTTGATTCGCAGCCTGAAACAACGCGGGCACAGTGTGTTCTGTCTTGTGCGTTCAGCGGAATCGACCGGTCGAGTAACTGAGATGGGCGCCGACGCTGTGACCGGTGATGCGCTCGATGCGGCCTCCCTCCGCTCGGCGATTTCGAGGGTGCATCCTGATGCCGTCATCAATGAACTGACGTCGCTACCCCGGCACTACACCCCGGCTGAGATGGCGGCAGCGGCCGAACGTGACAGCAGGGTCCGGAGGGAAGGAAACGTCAACCTTCTTGCAGGCATGCGCGATTGCGGCGTTCGCCGCTACGTCCTGCAGTCTTCGGGATTCTGGTATGCCCG
>DAIDMG010000085.1 GCA_027449105.1 Acidiphilium sp.
CAGGCGATCGAGCGGACTCGGCGTGCCCCGGATGGTGCTAGTGGCAACCTGCGTATAGCGCGCCGTCGTATTCAGGCTGGCGTGCCCGAGCAGCGCCTGGATGATCCGGATATCGGTGCCGCTCTCTAGCAGGTGAGTGGCGAAACTGTGTCGCAGCGTATGAACCGTGACCCGCTTGCTCAATCCTGCCGCTGTGCATGCCGAGCGGCAGGCGGCGTGCAGCACCGTTGGACTGATCGGGTGCTCACCATCGCGGCCCGGAAATAACCAACGTGCGGGTCGCGCCAGCCGCCAATAGGAGCGTAGGATGTCGAGCAGTTGCGGGGAGAGCATGACGTAGCGGTCTCGCCCTCCTTTGCCCTGCTCGACACGGATCACCATGCGGCTGCTGTCAATGTCGGCGACCTTGATGCCGGCCGCTTCGGAGGCACGCAATCCGGCTGCATACGCGGTGGTCAGGGCAGCGCGGGCCTTCAGGCTCGGCACCGCCTCAAGAAAGCAGACGACCTCGTCAGCATCCAGCACCACAGGCAGTTTACGCGGCGTACGGGCATACGGAATCCGCTCCGGCAGATCGGCCTGCTTGAGCGTGACACCATAGAGAAAACGAAGCGCGCAGACCGTCTGGTTCAGCGCCGGCCACGACATGCCGCCGGCAACAAGGTGGACCTGAAAAGCACGGACCTCCTCCAGGCCGAGCTTCTCCGGCGAGCGGCTGAAAAAGCGGCCGAACTTGGCGACCGCATGCACGTATGATCGTTGGGTCGCAGGCGATAGATTGCGGACCGTCATGTCCTCGATCATGCGGCGGCGCAGAGGGCTCATCTCGGTCATCGGGGGTCTCCCGTCCAGGGTTGGGGTGAAAGCACCCAAATCCTGGCAGACTAGCGCCAGACCACGTAGGAAAGCCGCTGCCTCAGACGCAACTACCGCGTCAGCGGTTTAGTTCAACCCCCTTCCGATTCAGACAGGTCGAAACCCGCTCTAAGCTAACGTACCGCAATATGCGCCGCGCGAGATCAAGGCCGTCTTTACCGGTGATCCGGACGTCGCCTCGACCAGCATGGGCGAACTGGGCTCGGTGCCGATGGCCGCGGTGATCTCCAATGCCATGGCCGACGCCTGCGGTATGCGCCAGACGGCTTCCGATTGTCCGAATGCCCCAGGCGAATCGCGGTGGGCATCAATGCCTAGTTTCCGGCTCTGTCGGAAACGCTCTCAATAGCCCATGCGTCCATACATCCCGGCAGCGACGGCGACGAGAAAGGCGGCGACCGCCACAAGGAACCCGAAATCAACGAGGAGCCCGTAGACCGACGCCCCCTCGGCAAGCATCAGGGCCCTGAGCGCGTCGACCTCGTAGGTCAGCGGATTGGTCCGCGAGACCACGCGCAGCCATACTGGCATGAGCGACAGGGGATAAATCGCGTTGCTCGCGAAGAAGATGGGCATAGTCAGCACCTGCCCGATCCCCATGAAACGCTCGCGCGTCTTCACGATACAGGCAATGATAAGCGACAGTGTCGAGAACAGCGCAGAGGCGAGCATGATCGCAACGACGACGCCGACGACGTGAATTGGGTCGAGGCTGATCGCCACGCCGAGGACGATGGCAAGCAGGTAGACGATCAGGGCTTGCGAAAGCGCCCGGACTCCGGCCGACAGCGCTTTACCAAGGACGAGTGCCGACCGCGGGGCCGGACTCACGAGATAGCGTTGGAGAACGCCTAGATCGCGTTCCCAGATCGCCGAAATACCATAGAAGATGGCGACGAACAGCGTGCTCTGGGCGAGGATCCCGGCCGAGAGATAATCGAGATAGGGGATGTTGCCGGGCGCGACGCCGCGCACCCGCGCCATGACCTCGCCGAAGAGCATGAGCCACAGCACCGGCTGGACTGCGCGGGTAAAGAGTTCCACCGGATCGTGGCGCAGCTTCTGCACCTCCGCTGCCGCGACCGCGAACGCCTGCTCGGCGTAGCCTACGATGCCGGTGGCAACCGATCGCTCAGCCATGTTTGCGGGCCGAGTCGCGCTCGCGCCGGACTTCGCCATAGCTGCCCTCCATATCGGTTGCTTCGGTCGCACCGGCAAGGCGGATGAACACGTCGTCGAGCGTGGCATCGTGGCCGATGGAGGCCTTCAGCTCCGCCGACGTCCCGACCACGACGATTCGGCCGCGGGCAATGAGCGCGATGCGGTCGCAAAAGGCGTCCATCTCCTCCATCTGGTGAGAGGTAACGACCATGGTCCGGTGAAAGCGATCTCGCAGATCGGCGATGTGCTCCCAAACCGTGTCGCGCGCGCCGGGGTCAAGGCCTATCGTCGGCTCGTCGAGGAAAAGGACCTCCGGCCTGTGCAGTAGGCTCTGGGCGATCTCGAGTCTGCGGATCATGCCTCCCGAATACTGGCCGACGACGCGGTGCGCGGCCTCCTTCAGGCCCATCCACTTGAGTGCCCCTTCGATCCGGTCCTTCCGCTCGCCCCGCGGAACACCATAGAGGCGCGCGGACAGAAGCAGGTTCTCGTAGCCGGAGAGCGAGCCGTCGGCGGAGAGGAGCTGCGGCACGTAGCCGATATGGTGCCTGACCTCGGCCGGCTTGGCACGAATGTCGTAGCCGGCCACGACTGCCGTTCCGGAAGTCGGAGGCAACAGGGTCGTAAGCATCTTGATGAACGTACTCTTCCCTGCTCCGTTCGGGCCGATGAGCCCGAAGATTTCGCCCTGCTCGATCGTCAGCGAGATCCGGTCGACGGCAGTCATCTCGCCGAATTTCCGGGTGAGTGCCGCCGTCGCGACCGCCGTCTGCAAGGGTCCGGCGCCCTTCTCGGCAGTGGTGCTTTCGCCGCTTGCCACTGTCATCGCTCCAGAAGCCTCATGAGGTTCTGCAGCGGGCGCGTGTTGAGGACGTCCTTGGCCTCGATCCACCCGCGACGGGCCTGCCCGATGCCGTAGCGCATGGACTTGAGCCCAGCCGTCGAATGGGAATCAGTGGAGATCGCGATCTTCACGCCGAGTTCCTTGGCCTGCCGGCAATGGACGTCGTCGAGATCGAGCCGCATCGGGTGGGCATTGAGCTCCAAGAAGCAGCCGCGCTCCTTTGCTCCCTCGATCACCCGGTCGAGATCGATGGCATAGCCGGGGCGTTCCGTGAGGAGCCGGCCCGTCGGATGGGCGAGGATCGTGAAGCGCGGATTGTCCATGGCGCGCAAGATCCGCTCGGTCTGCTCCATCGCATCGAGCTCGAAGCGGTAGTGGACGGCGCAGACCGTGAAGTCGAGGCGCTTCAGCATGTGCTCCGGCAGGTCGAGCGTGCCATCGGCCAGGATGTCGACTTCGCTGGATTTCAGGAGCCGGAAACCGTCGAACGTGTCGTTGAGCCGGTCGATCGCGTCGAGTTCGGCGGAGAGACGTCTGGGGTCGAGGCCGCGGGCGACAGTGGCGTGCTGCGAATGGTCGCTGATGGCGAGATAGTCGTAACCAAGCGCCCTTGCGGCCTCCGCCATGTCGGCGAGCGTGCTCTTGCCGTCGGAGGAAATCGTGTGGGCATGGAGGTCGCCCCGGATGTCCTCGAGCGTGACGAGCTTCGGCAGCGTGCCGCGTTGGGCGGCTTCGATCTCGCCGCGATCCTCGCGAAGCTCCGGTTCGATATAGGGCAGGCCAACCGCCTCGAAGACCTCGTTCTCCGTCTTTCCGCCGGTGCGTTTGTCGCCGCGAAAGATGCCGTACTCGCTGATCTTGAGGCCGTTCGCCTGAGCTATCCGGCGCACGGCGATGTTGTGGGCTTTGGACCCGGTGAAGTAATGCAGCGCCGCGCCATAGGTCTCCTTCGGAAGGACGCGCAGGTCGACCTGGATACCGGCCTTGAGCATTACGGTCGATCGCGTCGGACCTTTCGAAACGACTTTGGCCACCTCGTCATAGGCGACGAAATAGGTGATCGCCGCCGGCCCGTCCTCGCAGATGGCGAGAATATCGAGGTCGCCGACCGTCTCCCGGCGGCGCCGGAAACTGCCTGCGACGGTAACTTCTCCCATGCCTGGAAAGGACCTGAGGTATCTGGTCAGCCCCTCGGCGAAGTCCTCGGCGGTCGAGATCTTGAAGCGCCGCTCGATCATGCGATTCTTCTCGATTTCCTCCAGAATCTTCGCCTCTGTAGCGGCGCTGAAATGAGGAACGTCTCGGATCCTGCCGGCCCGCGCTGCTTTTTCGAGATCAGCCAACGACTTGATGCCAAGAACCTCGTGAAGCGTGTGAACGCGCTTCGGCCCGAGGCCAGGTATGCTGGTCAGAAGCGCGAGCGTCGACGGCGTGTGCGCCTCGACATCCTCGAGCGCGCTCAGGCGGCCGGTCCGGACAATCTCGCCTATCTTGCCCGCCAGGTCCTGGCCTATTCCCGGAAGATCGGTGAGAGCACGACCGGCAGCGACCATCTCGGCGACGTTTTCCGGCAGGTCCTCGATCGTCAGCGCCGCTTTACGATACGCGCGGATGCGAAAGGGGTTAGCGCCTTCGATTTCCAGAAGGTCGGCCATCCGGTCGAACAGAAGGGCAATGTCAGCGTTGTGAACGGCCATGCGGAAAGATTTGCGCGTATCCGCAGGTCGCACCTTGAGGCAGGTCAATCACGGGGCATACGGGCGATGCTTCATTGACCGAGGTCAATGAGGGCAAGATCCGTCTCCTCGATCTTTCGGCCGAAAGATCGAGATCGTGAACTCAAATTGTTGATTTTCGCTTGAGGCTGACCCTTTGTTTCCATCGGATAGTAACCCATGCGACGGGGTAAAATTCCCCTCGCGACCCATGGCTATGCAGTCCTCTAGCGAGGTAGCATCCAATGAAAAAATCAGGCCCTTTCGGATCGCATTTCACTGAAAGTCAACACCCACGCCCCAGATGAGGATTGGTCTACCTTGAAGGCCCAGTTCTCGCCAGAAATCAACATTTGTGCATGCCTGATTGTAGGCGATGAGGACACGGATGGATTGCTCAGACAACATCGCGCAGACGGTTGGTGGTGCAATTAATCACCCCGCGCTGTATATCCGGTATCGGCCCGTCTCCAGTTCAACCCCTACGATAAAGCGCTCGCTTTGGCCCCGGCCTAGGCCGCCAAGACCGAGACGTTGTCTGTCGATACGGTGAAGTTCGGGGCACCATAGGCTTTCTTCCCTTATCATCCATTCCGGCGTGTGACCGTGGATAAAGAACCCAGGGTCGAGCGGCTCACGTATCCACCAGAACCGCGTCCAGGTGTAGTGTGCTTCGGAGCCATCGATGAAGCCACGGAATCGAGACGGCTGCACGAACTATCCCGGGCCCATTTCCAGGGACCACTTCAGTCGACCTCGTGGTTGCCGATAATCCACCTCCGTTGCGACATTACAAGCCGGATCGGGACCAATTCGGACATGGTGGACTTCCCAGGCCGCAACCTCTGAGAATGACGACGGCTTTCGGCAGGTGCGCGATTACGGCGCTGACCAACGGCTTCCACTCCAGCCGAGACTCGCGGCGGACAGGATGCCAGGCGGCTCCAGAACATCTGGACTGGGTTTGCATTTCCGAGAATACCGCCCCCCTTAGCAAGTACAAAACGGATCAGTTAATCGGCACGGCCAATATGAACGTAAGCAAAATGGCCGACTTTGTTCGGTGGCAAGAAAATAACCACGTCTTCCCTCAACCATTTCACCCACAACCCACATCTTCGAGGCTGCGAATGGCAGTCTCTGGTTTAAAAACCGCTGCGCACAAAACTCCAGAACCAACTGGGAAAAATTTCCAAAATTTGGCAACGCCGCGAAGCCCCAAATGCCCACAAAGATGGGTTAGTTTCTCGCTTGTTTTTCCAAGCCGCCTCCGAGCGAAAATTAACGAACCCACGATGTTGATCCGAACCGGAGATCAAGAATCTCGGATGAAGAGGACGTCGATTCTAGCAGCTGCACGCCCATCACGACGTTAATTGCGGATCTTATTCCAGCTTAACTTCCCATGGCGCTTCGAACGAAATGATGAGAAGGCAGAAACTTGGAATCGCAGGAAGTACGGCGGCACACCATGACATCAGAGCAGGATACAGAGCTAATGACATGAAAATCTTAAGCGCGTACGCGAAGACCGCGGTATCAATAACACATTAATTACGCGCAGCGGAACCTAAGGATTATATCATGACGAGACACTTTGTCGCCGGTATCCTTCAGAACTCGACTAACATACCCCTATTTCTGCATACCAGACTGCCGGCTTTCTATTTGCGTCGATCACTTCCTAATTAGTAACAGATGGAAAATTCACGGCGCCATCATTTGGTACGTTTAGAGTTAAGATAGCCAAACCCCGAAAGGTCACAAATCCAAAGATGGGAGAGTTTATCACGCTGTCGGCCGGAAAGACGATCCAGTTCACTCCCCCTGTCTTAAGGGAAAGACTGGCACAATACGGCGATGGCCCGATCGACGAACGCACGCGCGAGGCCACATCTTCGCCTCGCTAGATGGGCTATCCAGTGTTTATAATAACCTATTATTCTAAAGAAGTTTTTGGTGAAACCAGGCTCTATTCATATCATTTTTCTTTGTAGCCAGCTTTGCGCTGTCGTTTGGCAGTGCGATGGTGTAAATAGCTTTCGAACGTTGATCCACTCCATCTGCAATGCCGGGTTATCAAAGCGATCAGTATATTTTCAAAGGGGCCGTGGTAACCGTTCCGGATCACCCGCGGAGCCAAAGTCTACGAGGAACCAACAGGGGTTGAGACATTATCGATAGCCACTGTTTATTCGCCAGGGCCTGTCTCCTTAATGAGAAGCCTCTTTACTCCTTCGTGGAAATTTTTGTGACGAATGTTGCGGAGTTGCGCGAAGTGAAACCTAGCCGAACAAACCGCAATCCCGCGGGCGGCGGCCTCGTATTGCATCTACTTCCGCCACCCGGCACTGATGCTTCGCAATTTTGCCGCGACCTGCACAGCGTCATCAGCTTTTCGAAAGCCGAAGGCAACCGGGTTCGACGCTAAAATTCGTAGCTTGCCATTCGCTCGCTCATTGTCTACGAAACCGATCAATCTTAGCTTGGGATTTATGCCAATAGGTGATTGCTCGGGTCATGAAACGGGCTCATTTTGTTCCTGATAATAATTTTCTCGATGATGTCCGTTCCATTCGGACCAAGGCACAAGAGTATCTACTGTGCCAAACTCTCCTGAACGAAGGGGATAGGGACCCACAACTGGCCATTAACTTGCTACAGAGTGCCCTTGCGGCCGAAATTCTCTGTATTTGGCGATACACTATGATGTCGGTATCGCTAGCGGGCCTTAGAAACCCTCGAATCGGCAAGGAGTTCCAGGAACAGGCCAACGTTGAATCCAAACATATGCGGATGATAGCCGAACGGATCGTGCAGCTCGGAAGTATTCCTGATTTTTCTCCAAAAGGGCTCTCGTCGCGATATGGGGAGTACGGTAGCCAAGCAGACTTTTCTGGCTTGGTCGCGCAGAACCTTATTGCGGAGCAAGAAGTGGCGCAACATTACCGTGACCTCGTTGGGCATTTTGCTGGCCGAGATCGCATCACCTGCGACATGCTCGTCGACATCCTGGAAGACGAGACAGATCACATCACCGATATGCAGGATCTTCTGGCTTTACGCGATGACCAAGCGCCTAACAGGACTTAATCGGTAACCAAAGAGGTAAGCACGATGATCCTATGAGGGCGATAGGCGCGATTCACCATGTAACGAATGTCGATCAGGGCGCAAGCTATTGGATGCGGGGATGCTCAAGCAATCGGGACAGCTGCTTTTGGGAGCGATTACGAATGCCCTGGAAGATGATGCCTTGAGCAGTCTGTCGCGCATGCCGCAGCGTCCGTTTCGATCTGCATGGTTACATGATGGATACCGAATTTTTTCTGGATCGCGTCTGTCAGGCGCGCAGTGAAGTTGTCGCCCGGATGTCCGCTTGGGATGACGACATGCAGGGTCATGGCAATCTCCGTCGTACTCGTCGGCCAAACATGCACGTCGTGAACAGCGGACACCTCCGGCCACTCCAGCACGAAGTTGCATAGCGCATGGATGTCGATACCTTCTGGGACGCGATCCATGGCAAGTGCGATTGAATCCTTGAGCAATTCCCAGGTGCCAACTAGGATGATGCCGGCGATTGCGAGGCTGGACAAGGGATCGATCCGCTCCCATCCCGTCAGGAGGATGGCTGCACCGGCAACAACAACGCCTAGGGAAATCAGAGCGTCATAAGCCATATGCTGGAACGCTGCACGGATGTTGATGTCGGAGTCACGGCCTGACGCGAACAGCCGGGCTGTCACCCCGTTGATAAGAATACCGATCCCCGCGACGGCCATAATCGTAATCGTGCCGACCGTCGCCGGTTCGAACAACCGCCTGATGGCTTCGGCAGCAATGGCGCCGATGGAAACCAGCAGGATGGTGGCGTTCATGAGAGCGGCGAGAATCGTTCCACGTCCCAGGCCGTAGGTGTACTGGCGGGAAGGCGCACGCCTCGCAAGGATGGCCGCGACCCAGGCCATCAGCAGACCCAGCACGTCACCGAGATTGTGACCTGCGTCTGCAATCAGGGCCATCGAGTGCGCTGCGATTCCGGCAATAACCTCGATGAAGAGGAAAACGGTGTTCAGGACTGTCCCAACTGCAAAAGCGAGGCCAAAATTGGCCGGCGCATGGTTATGACCGTCGCCCTGATGATGCCTATGGGCGTTGGAGCGGTCGTGGTGATCGTGATTATGATGCTCGTGCGGCATGCTCGCTTCCTCTCATCTGGCCGAATGCGGCATCATGAGCGGCACTTGCCACTCCAAGCTTCTCGACCCCCCTGATCAGGAGCTCGACAATGCCGAGGGAAGCCACCGCATCTACCCACTAGGCTACCGTCAATGCCTCGACAACCAATCCGACCACAACGATGAAAGAGAGGTAGCCGCGGGTTATCCTCATCTACGGCATCGGCCCGCATTGCACAGCTGCCGAGAGCTTCCGCTAGAGCGATCTTTCGGCGCGCTAGAAGGTTACATGATAGGCATCGCGAGCGGCGTCACCACCGGCCCTGACAAAGAGGATACGTCTCCATTATGCGCGGCCAGCGTGAATGCAACCATAGTGACCACATAGATGGTGAGGGCGGAAAGAAGCGCACCGGTTAGCTGGGGCCGAGCTCGACGCTCCGCCTGCTCGGCTAACCGCTCACCGTGGCGCAATTCGGTAGTCATTCGCCAGATCAGCACCATCGCGGAAGCATTCTCGATAAGGCCGTCGATCCCGAACGCCAGCAGCGAAACGCTGTGTGCCCGCGCATCTGACCAGATAGCAACCGCTCCTTCGATCATCATCCAAGCAATCGTCGCATATTCCAGCCAGAAAGCCCGATCAATCAAACGGGCGCGTTCCATACGAAACAGTGGAATCGAAGAGTGCTCGTCGCCTCCTATGCAGATGGAAGGCGGGTAGAAGCTGCCTCTGTGCGCAGCTGCGATGGTCGCATCGACATCGGGAATGACGAAACCAATCTGGACTTTGTAGCAACTAAAGGGTCAAGGGGGGTGAATTTTCCTAGAATTGGTGCGTTGCCTCGAAGAACCGGCGTGAAGATCGAGACGATCCGCTATTATGAGAAGATCGGGCTGTTGAAGGCGCCACCGCGAACCGGCAATAATTACCGGATCTACCAGGGCATGAACGTTGCGCGCCTCGGCTTCATTAGGCGGGCACGAGGGCTCGGATTCTCGATTGACCAGATCGACACCCTGCTTGATCTAGCCAGTCAGCATGACGGGTCCTGCGAACGTGTGTCAAGCGAATCGTAGAATTGACCCCCTGGGCGAACTGAAGAACTGACCCCTTTCATTGCGGGGTGGTTTCGTCTGTATCGAGCGCCGTTCCGGCCTTCTGCAGAAGGCCGGAGCGGCGCTTTTCGCGGAGCCGGTAACTGTCCCCGCGGATGGTGATTACGGTGGAATGGTGCAGCAGGCGGTCCAGGATCGCGGTGGCCACGACCGGGTCACCGAAGACGCTGCCCCATTCTCCGACCGAACGGTTCGATGTGATCAAGAT
>DAIDMG010000086.1 GCA_027449105.1 Acidiphilium sp.
CGAGGGGCGCCTGCAGACACGCAAGTGGCAGGACAAGTCGGGGCAGGACCGCTACACGACCGAGATCGTGGGCAGCGAGCTGCAGATGCTAGGCGGTCGTGGTGGTGTCGGCGGAGGCGAAGGCCCGCCTGCGGACATGTCTTACGATTCACCCGCATCTGGCTCGGGTGGCCGATCGACCCAATCCCAATCGTCGGCGCCGACCCCTGGCGGTGGGGAGGATTTCGACGACGATATCCCCTTCTAGACAACACTTCTTTTTGAAGGTTGAATGAAGATTAGCCAAGGCTCTGTGTATGCAGGGCCTTTTTTTATTTCGTATGTCTTGACTGTTGAGAAAGAAAGGGTATAGTTCAATACATGTTGGACTGGTAGAGAAAGAATCCATGCTGCCTCGACTTTCGGTTCATGTATTCCCTGGCGGTGAGCGGGTTCCGATGCTGCATCACGCCTGCGGGTTGCCGCTCTTCTACCCCACGCTTTACAGCACCACGCAACTTCGGAATGCCGGTGCTGCTGTCAACACGATCCGCAACAAGCTTGCGGACATCGTGGTACTACTGCGTTGGGAGGAGTTCCATGGTCGGGATTTGATCTCAGAGTTTGCACAGGGAAACTTTCTCACCGTCGCGGACATTGTTTCGCTGCGGGATTTTGCCAAACTTGACATGAGAGACCAGATGCAGGCTGCAAAACCAAGGAGCCCCGGCAAAGGAGACGTCAACTTTCTGGAGTCGCAGGTAGCGTTCAGGCGTGCGAAGGCATCAATCGGCGGGCAGCAGCACTATAATCGGATCAGCACCTTCGCGGATTACTTGGAGTTTGTGGCCACCGTGGTGACGCAGCATCGGAACTCGCCCCTGATTGCCCAAGATATCGCCCACATGGCGGCGGCTATCCGAAAGCACCGGCCGCGTGGCTTGGCGTCGGATCACAATGACGACGTGGACTTGCGCTCGCCACCGCCTGAATTGGTTGAGCGCTTCATGGCTATGGGGGCGGAGGACTCCTCAGAAAATCCATTCCGAGATCCTGGGGTACGACTACGCAATGCCATCATCTTCGGATTACTACGCTACACAGGAATGCGGAGAGGCGAACTTCTAAGCCTGCGCCTTGATCAGTTGGATCTTGGGCATGAGCCACGGATCTGGGTGCGGCGCAACCAAGATGATAGCTATGACTCGCGCCGCTACCAGCCAGTATCCAAGACCAAGGAGCGCCTGCTCCCCATTCCGCTATCCTTGGCGGAACGAATTCAGAGCTACATCATGCAGGTACGCGCCAAGATTCCACCAGCACGTCGGCACCCCTATCTGTTGGTTACGCACCGTAAAGGACCTACTTGGGGTAAACCCCTCACCCTGTCCGCGCTGAGCAGCCAAATTTTTGGTCGTATGCGAATGGTTGACCCTCAGTTTGCCTGCATTCACCCGCATGCTTTTCGGCACCACTTTAATTATGAGCTTTCGGTTAGTATTGACAAGCAAAACGCTGCGGCAAGCAAAACTGCCGACGGATCGAGAACTGCTCCTATCAGTGAAACGCGTGAGTTGGACGTTCGGGCGTTCCTGAATGGGCACCGTAATAAGGCCTCGGGAGCAGTGTATAATCGACGTCATATCCGTGAAACCAGCGACGCGGCGATCAAGAAGATTCAGGCCGAACTTGTGCGAAACTTGCGCGCCAGCGGGGAAGAAAATTAATCCTAGCTTACTGAAAGCGGGTAGAAAACGGCGAGCCTTGTCGACCTCAAAAGACGGATACTCTTTTGATCCAAGTGATGACCATTGGAAGCTGAACAAGGATGTAACAATTTCGCTTATAGTGCCTGAGTTTTTGGATGAAAGCACAAGAGAGGGCTTTCGCGCGACCTTGCAACGCTATGCTGAGGAGATGTCGGCGCGGCACACGGAAAACATGGCAACGCGATTCAAGCGGTATCTACGGGACACTGGCACATCCCATGTTACGTCGGCGAGCCTTATAAATTGGCGTGCACACTTGGGTAAGGATGAACAGTGGCAGTTGGGGGGACTCAAGGGTTTTCTAATAGCTTGGCACGATTATGGGTTTGGTGGCATTTCTGATGAAGTTGTAGACCTTCTGCAGGGCTGGAGGATCGCCGGCAATGAAAAGGGCGCTGCAGTGGCCAGCGGTTGCCCGGAAACAGGACCGTTCACGGATCTAGAAATCGCAGCGTTGCTTGATTGGGCCAATATGGCGGTTGCGAAAGACGATCTGATTTTTGAGGATTACGCCTATCTGCTCACGTTGGCGATGACGGCGCGGCGCCCCGTTCAGATTGCTGCTCTCCGAGGCAGGGATCTTGTCCAGCAGACATCCAAGGATATACGACAGTTCAGCCTCAATTGTCCCCGTGCGAAGCAACGTGGTCTTGGCTTCCGGAAGAGTTTTCGGTCATTAGCCATTCTTGAAGACCTTTACCTGGTTTTGCAGCAGCAGCATCGTCAATCGGTTGCGCTCGTGGAAAAAGCCATCGGTGCAGGTCTCAACGCTGAGCTCGCTGCCGATATCCCGATTTTCCTTAATCAAGACATGCTTCCTGGAATTAGAGGGATTCAGCATCTCAAAGAGGCACTTTTCGGGCCGATCCCAGACCGACTGCATAGCACAACGAGTTGGCTTGCGAGCAGCCTGCGTCGGTGTGCCGTAAAATCGACGGCAAGATCTGAGCGAACCGGCGAGTTTATCCGACTCACAGCAACGAGATTTCGGCATACGCGGGGTACCAAGCTTCGCCGCGAAGGATTCGGCCCTTTCGTCATCGCAGAGCTGCTGGACCATTCAGACATTCAGAATGTTCGCGTCTATACCGATAACACAGCGCAAGAGGCTGTCGTCATCAATGAACTTATAGGTCCTCAACTGGCGCCTTTCGCGCAGGCCTGCTTAGGTAGGCTTGTGCGGTCAGAGCGTGACGCAATTCGCGGCGAAGACCCGAGAAGTCGAATTCCAAATGATCAACAGCACTCGGTTGGGACCTGTGGCAATTATGGTTTCTGCGCTAGTGGTTATCGCGCCTGCTATACCTGCTATCACTTTCAGCCATGGGTCGATGGTCCGCATGAAGAAGTGCTGGCGGACCTTTACGAAGAGAAGGAGCGAGTTCGTGCCGCTGGCTGCCCGGACGTCGTGGTTAATGCCAATGACCAATTGATTCTGGCAGTTGAGCACTGCATTCTGCTCTGTAAACAGGCGAAGGTTCAATCGAGCATTGCGCACGCCCTAGAGGAGAATGATTATGGACAATCTTGTCCAATTCGTGGCGCGTGCTGAACGTGACGGTAAAGCGAATCTGGCCGAATTTATCCGGTTGGCGAGGGAGGACTTGACCGCTTTCGGGACTGGAGGGGCCTGGGATAGCGATCAATGGCAACATAACGAGACCGTTGTGGTTTTTGCAACTAAGACGGTGCCATTGACTGCCTACTCTTTCATACCTATGGCAGAACCGTTCAAGGAGTTTGCCAAAGCGTACGTCCGCTACCGCTATAGTTGCCGCCCTGTAAAAAGCCTGGCCAATCTGATACAGGCCTTACGCTGTGTGGAGGCAGCACTTCTCTCCGCCACTGGAGGAGCAGATATCTCAAAGTTGACGGGAGCCGTCATGGATGTCTGTGCCCAGAAGTGTAGGGAGTTCTATACCAGCGATGAGGTGTTATGCAATACGGGGCGGGAGATTGCAAAACTATTCGATTTTTTGCGAGACAAAAGCCTTGTTCCTTCGCTTCCTGTATGGAAATCGCCCTTCAAGAAACCCGTGATTCTGACTGAGGATATCGGTCCGGCTGGACAGGCGCATCGTTCCTCTAAGCTTCCGGCAAACGATACCATGTTGATGGTGGCAGACCTCTTTGCGCAGGCCACTGATCCTGAAAGTCGCTACTTTTCATCGATTCTCATCCTGTTGATGGCGACTCCTAGTCGCATATCGGAGGTACTTCAACTGCCGATCGACTGCATTCAATGGGAGTCCGACGATGCCGACGTGCCGCAGATGTACCTTCGGTGGCGAGCGGCGAAAGGCAAAGGTGCCATGAAAAAGTGGGTCGTGCCCGCCATGCACGATGTAGTCGAAGAAGCTGTTCGACGTTTAGATGAAATTGGTGCTCCTGCGCGGGAAGCTGCCAGATTCGCATTTGAAAACCCGGGTCGATTTATGAGGCATGTGGATTGTATTGCAGATCCAAATCTTGAGTCGAAACGACCACTTTTTCCTGATGAATTTTGTGCTGCGATTGGGGTTAAATATTCCCGTCATGGTCGGTTGCGCGATGACTCGCTGAGTTGGTCTCAAGTGAAAGTAGAAAAGAATATCAAGGAGCTTATAGATCAAGGCGCCACCACTTATAGCGATCTCGCGAATTATGTGGTGCAGACATTTGGCGGGCTATACTGGCCATATATTGATGCAGCGCAAACGGTGAAAACATGGGATGCGCTTTGCCTTCACCGGGAAAATGAATTCCACAAAGAATTTTCGGTCAAACCCTTTTCCTGGAGACTGCCGAGCGCAAACGAGGTGAACGTGCGTCTCAGTTCCGAAAAGGGATTGTCGCTTTTTGATCGCTTGGGGATGAAGAATCCTGATGGCTCCAATATTAAACTCACCACCCATCAGCTAAGACACTGGCTCAGTACGATGTCGGAGCGCGCCGGCATGGATGAATTCACCTTGGCTCAATGGGCCGGACGTGCTAGGGCTGCGGACAATCGCCATTACGACCACCGCTCCCCGGAAGAACGCCTGGAATCTGCACGGGACCTTCTCTCGATTGATACTCCATCAGTGCTTGAACGCTTCAAAGCGCGTCAGCCCGTGACCTACCAGGAACTGGGGGTCGATCGACTTGGTACGGCCAAGGCAACGCTCTATGGTATGTGCGTCCACGACTATGCGATGGCACCCTGCCAGAAGCAACGTGAGTGCATGACTTGTAAGGAGCACCTTTGCATCAAGGGCGATCACGTAACACTGGAAAGAATTCGGAGGCTTGAGACCCAAACCCAGCTACTGCTTGAAAAAGCGCAGCAGGCAGATAAAGACGGTGATTTTGGGGCAGATCGGTGGGTTGATAATCATAAGTGGAAATTGGCTCATGTAAGGGCTATGAGGATGGCATTGGAGCATCCGCAAATTCCGGATGGTGCTCCCCTAAGAATTCCCGAGGGACATGATCCTTCTGCGGTTCGCCGTGCGCTGATGGATCTCGGTATGTTGGACCGGCCTGAATCGGAAATCGGAAGCATAGTGGCTGCTCCTTTAATGTTGGAATAACAGATGCCCAAGAGAATTGTTACTAAAGCAAGCCTTCCGAAGATTCTGCGCGAGCTGGATCGCTGGGAGGGAAAACTTACCTGGCCCTTGTTTTGCGAGCGTGTTGCCAAGGTTCTAAATGTTGCATCCGTTTCGAAGCACACCATGTATCTGTATCCTTCGATCAAGGAGCGTTTCCAGCAGCGGCAGAAGGATTTGCGCGAGGCTAGCGATGCGCTTCCAAGGGATTTCACGCTAGAAGCTGCGAATCGCCGGATTGCTGAGTTGGAAGCGCAGGTTAAGCGTCTGGAAGAAACCAATGCCTTGCTGCTTGACCAATTCCGTCGTTGGCAATACAACGCGTATGCGAACAACGTGCGGATGGATTTGCTAGCCTGGGACAGGCCATTGCCGGAGGTGAATCGATCAGGGCGTGTTCGAACGGTGAAGAAAAACGATGGCAATGACCAGAGATTGTGAATAGCAATGAATTCTTTGTGTGTTGTTGAGACCCATTTTTGGTCCTGCACAAACTTATAGTGAAGAACAATGATCAGCGAGGATGGGCATGCCAAGAATATTCGATAACATTGAAAAGACACTCTTGCCGGCCCTACAAGAGACGCTAAAGGTCGCTGAACGCGCTGATTTCTGTGTTGGGTACTTCAATCTTCGCGGCTGGCGTCACATTGCGGGACATGTTGACCGGTGGGCGGGTGGCGAAGGCCAGGGCTGCCGCTTGCTGGTTGGCATGCATGTCACTCCCAGTGATGAACTCCGTCAGGCCCTA
Source organism: Acidiphilium sp. (assembly GCA_027449105.1). GTDB lineage: Bacteria > Pseudomonadota > Alphaproteobacteria > Acetobacterales > Acetobacteraceae > Acidiphilium. Next base: position 6,072 of record DAIDMG010000086.1, read on the forward strand.
GGTATGCGTGAAGACGATGATGGAATCGATAACCAGACCGCGATACGCGAGAAGCGCCGTATTGCGGAAGAATTTCGCCAACAGCTTACCTTCGGCGTTCCGACTAATGTCGACGAAGCTGCACTGCGGCAACTTTCGGCACAGATTCGTGCCAGGAAGCTAATCGTCAAGGTCTATCTGCGCCACCCGTTGCACGCCAAGCTGTACTTGCTACATCGTCAGGACGCAAATAACCCGGTCACTGGTTTTCTAGGGAGTTCGAATCTGACACTTGCAGGTCTTGCCAAGCAGGGGGAGCTGAATGTCGATGTGTTGGAACATGATGCCTGCAACAAACTGGCGGATTGGTTCGAGGATCGCTGGCGTGATCGCTGGTGTATCGATCTCTCTAAGGAACTGGCTGATATCATCGACGAGAGCTGGGCAGGCGATCGTCTGCTGTCGCCCTATCACGTCTATCTTAAGATGGCCTTTCACTTGGCGCAGGAAGCACGTGCTGGTCTTTCTGAATTTCGCATTCCCGCCGTTTTTGGTGAAACATTGTTAGACTTCCAGGTGGCTGCAGTTAAAATTGCCGCGCACCATCTAAACAAGCGCGGTGGTGTTCTGATCGGCGATGTGGTCGGACTGGGTAAATCGATGATGGCCACCGCCCTGGCCAGGGTATTTGAGGACGACTACCACACTGAAACGCTCATCATCTGTCCTAAGAACCTCGTTTCGATGTGGGAAGACTATGCACACCGTTATCGCCTGTACGCCAAGGTACTGCCGCTATCCAATGTCCTGAACGAACTCCCAGAGAAAACCCGGCGTTATCGGTTGGTCGTGATAGATGAATCGCACAACCTACGCAACAAACAAAGCAAACGTTGGAAAGTCATCCGCGATTATATCGAGCGTAACGACAGCCTGACCGTTCTTCTCTCGGCCACGCCCTATAACAAGACCTATCTCGATCTTTCCGCGCAACTAGCCTTGTTCCTGAATGAAGATGCCGACATTGGCATACGCCCCGAAAAACTGCTGGCGGAGTTGGGCGGCGAGCATGAATTCATCCGTCGCCATCAGTGTGGTGTGCGGTCGTTGGCGGCATTTGAGAAGAGCGAAATTCCCGATGACTGGCGCGATCTTATGCGCCTGTACATGGTGCGCCGCACGCGCGGCTTCATCATGCAGCACTACACCCGCGAAGACGAGCGCGGTAAATACCTGCTGTTCCCGGATGGCCGCAAATCCTACTTTCCGAAGCGCCTGCCCAAGAACCTCAGTTTCAAAATCGATGATGCGAATCCGTCCGATCCCTACGCGCGCTTCTACAGCGCCCCAGTGGTCAACGCGATCAACGAACTGATCCTGCCGCGCTACGGCTTGGGCAACTACATCGCCCCCAAGCCCAAGACGCCACCCACGCCGCACCATGCGAAGATTATCGAAGGACTTTCGCGTGCTGGTACACGCCTGATGGGCTTTTGCCGCACCAATCTGTTCAAACGCCTTGAAAGTGCCGGCCCGGCATTCATCCTGTCCATCGAGCGTCACATCTTGCGTAACTTCATCGTTCTACACGCCATCGAGAAAGGCCTGGACATTCCGTTGGGCACGCAGGGTGCCGAACTGCTCGATACGCGCCATTACGACGAAGATCCCGATAGCCTGCTGGCGGACGAAAATGGCGACGATGACGTAACCGATCCGACGGCGAGCAACGGTTTGCGCACCGAGGCTGACTATCGAGCACGGGCTGCCAAGGCTTACGAGGCTTATAGGGGTGCGCTGAAAAGCCGCTTCAAATGGCTGCCGGGAACATTGTTCATCAAGGCACTCGCCAAAGACTTGCTCATGGATGCGCAATCGCTACTCAAGGTGCTGGCGATGTGTGGTGAATGGGATCCCAAGCGGGATACAAAACTTGGTACCCTGGTCGAACTGATCAACCAGCGCCACCTGAAAGAAAAGCTCCTCGTCTTCACCCAGTTTGCAGACACCGCCCGCTATCTCAAGGCCCAGTTGGTGGCGCGTGGTATCAAGCAAGTGGAGGAGGCCACCGGGCTGAGCGCAGACCCGACTTTCTTGGCTTGGTGTTTTTCGCCGGAATCGAACGGCAAGCGCGAGCAGATCAAAAAGGCCGAAGAGCTGCGTGTGCTGATTTCCACAGATGTGCTCTCCGAAGGCCAGAACCTGCAGGACGCGCACATCATCGTCAACTACGACCTGCCCTGGGCCATCATCCGCCTGATTCAGCGTGCTGGTCGAGTCGACCGTATCGGGCAGCAGTCTGACACCATCCTCTGCTATTCCTTCGTGCCGGCTGATGGTGTGGAGCGGCTCATCAACCTGCGTGCCAGGGTCAAGCAACGCCTGATCGAAAACGCCGAGGTTGTAGGCTCTGACGAAAGCTTCTTCGATGATGACACGGATGAAGAATTGATCCGCGATCTGTACACCGAGAAGAACGGCATCCTCGACGACGATGGCGACACCGAGGTTGACCTGGCCTCCTACGCCTACCAGATCTGGAAGAACGCCACGGATGCCGATCCATCGCTGGCATCCAAGATCGAGGCCATGCCCAACGTGGTATATGCCACCAAGGCCCACGAGCACAATCCCGCATCGCCTCGGGGTGTGCTGGTCTATATGCGCACCGCGCAGGGCAACGACGCGCTGGCCTGGATGGACGAGGCCGGTAAGCCGGTTACCCAGTCCCAGCTCACCATCCTCAAAGCCGCCGCCTGCTCGGCGGATACGCCGGCCCTGCTACGCACCGAGCATCACCACGCGCTCACGCAACAAGGCCTGGCCCACATTGTTGAAGAAGAAAAATCCTTCGGCGGTGCTTTAGGCCGCCCCTCTGGCGCACGCTTCAAGGCCTTCGAGCGCCTCAAGCGCTTCCGCGAGGGGGTGGGCGACAGGCGTGATCTGTTCATCACCGACGAATACGTGCGCCGCATCGACCGGGTAATGGAAGAAATCTACCGTTATCCGCTCTACCAGTCGGCGACCGACAGCCTCAACCGCCAGCTCAAGGCCGGCATTGGCGACCATCAGTTACTGGACCTCGTTTTCTCGCTGCGCGAAGACGGGCGTCTGTGTGTGATTGACGATCAGGATCAGCAGAAGGAGCCCAGTCTCATCTGCTCGATGGGCTTGGCCTAAGCCCACAGGGAACCACAGGGAAAGAAAAGAACATGACGATTGATGCCGCCCGCTTCCAGAAACTGCTCAGCGAATGCAAGCTAGAGCAGCTTTTCAACGAGCTCGGTTGGGAGCGCCCCGACCTTAGGCCGCAGGCCATACAAGCCAACGGCGAGTCTTTCACGCTGACCAACATCGCCCACAAGCGTCGCGTGGCGGTATTCCGCTGCTCGCCGGACAGTACAGGCAAGGTGCCCTCGCGACCGGTGCTGCTCAAGATCGAGAAGGAGGTGGCTAAGCTCGCCCACGAGCACCTCTTGGTATTTGCCGATGCCAAGGAGTCAATGCTCACCTGGCTGTGGGTCTCGCGCGCACCCGGACAGCCCACCACGACCCGCACCCACACTTGGCACGAGGGGCAGAGCGGCGAATCGTTGCGGCAGAAGCTCTCCCAGATTGTTTGGTCACTGGAAGAAGAGGAGGCCATCACGCTCACCGACGTGATCACCGGCCTCAGGCATGCCTTCGACCGTGACCGCATCTCCAAGAACTTCTACGACAAGTTCAAGGCCCAGCACGAAGCCTTTGCCAAATTCATCAAGGGACTGACTGCGGCCGGCGACCAGGCCTGGTATGCCTCGCTGATGCTTAACCGGCTGATGTTCGTCTACTTCATCCAGAAGAAGGGCTTCCTCGATGGCGACGAAAACTATCTCGCCAACCGCATGGCCCAGGTTCAGGCCGCGGCTGGCAAAGGAAAGTTCCACAGCTTCTACCGCCAGTTCCTGCGCCGCCTTTTCCATGAAGGATTGGGTCAGGCCAAGGGCGAGCGCAACCCCGAACTCACCCGCCTGATCGGGGATGTGCCTTATCTGAACGGCGGTCTCTTC
>DAIDMG010000087.1 GCA_027449105.1 Acidiphilium sp.
GCTTTTCCCACTGCGACGGGACTGGGATAAGACGGATTGCCGCCGACTCCACCCCTTGCTCTCGGAGTCGCCGGCGGGCTTCCACCCTCGCCCATCTACGCACCTCGGGCTCGAGTTCCGTGTACTGTTCCTCAAGAAACTTGCAGTACTCACTGTAGGTTGCACCGAGGATGATCGGAACGAGACCTGCGCATTCGATAAAGACAGCCATGCGTGCGGCCCGCATTCGCGCACGGTTCACCTTTGAAGGTCCATCGGCGTGAACGCCTTGAGCGACTGATCAAGAGTCTGTAGAGACGAGGTTTCAGCCTCTGGCCTCGGGAAATGTGAGAACTTGCCCAGATGAATGCATTGTTTCGTCCGCAGATGTAGCCAGTGGGCAAAGGCGCGCATCTGCGCAGACTGTTCTGCTCGCGACAGCGCTTCGAATGAAGTGAAGAACGAAATGCTGAGCAGGCGGCAACTGCCGGACACATTTTGGGCTCCGGCGAGCAAGTCAGTGTGAATGTGACCGGGAATGCGGCTAAATGAGTCATAGAAGCTGCCGCCTTCGCGGAACGTGGCGACAAAGTCTGCGAGGTGGCGGGCGTCGACGTCGTAGAACCAAAGGGAATAGATGATCATGATGACTCCTTTTCGTGGGGGAAGGCGCAGCGATACGCGCCATCAACCCGGTTGGTTATCGGGGAAGGCAGGTGATGGGAAGGGAAACGGCAACTCCGCGTGCCACATTTACCGTGGCAGTCCGGAATCAGGTGTAGGGTGGGCGGAATTAGTTCGGGAGTGAAGGCCTGCAACGGATATCAGGCGGAGGTTGCTAAGTGTAACGCTATTGGAACGGCCCAGCTGGGTTTTTCATTGAATGTGGTAATGCGGTTCTCAAGCGTCCACTTACGGGATGCTTGCGGGAGTTGGCCGACGAGTGGCGGCGCTGGGGGTACCGGTGCCTGCACGTGTTGCTGAAGCGGAAGGGCTGGAAGGTGAACAGCAAGCGTGTATACCGGATTCCCGCAGTACTGGCTTCGCGATGGGGGCCAGGGCTTTTCTCGAAGAGGACTAAGTAAAGGAAGCGCTCGGCCATCGGGTTGGCTGGAACGCGGCGGACGATTCTCAATACCTGATGGCGCATATCGACTCCGACTGGGTCGAATTTATATCGTCACCCGTTTATGAGATGATTTCGCTTTCAGGAAATACATTCGAAATGGGCCGACTCAAAGAGGGTTTGTACGACCAACTCGTAACGCGATCTGTTCGCGACTTCCTCGATCAGGATGCCGGACAGAACCTGAAGGCGTTTATCGATGAACTTGAGGAAACCGACAGTCCGGAGTACCTGGCACGTCATCTCGCCCGCCAGATTAAAGGCGCCTTGCGTGGTCTGCCCGCAGAGGACCGAAAGCACCGCCAGATTGAGTTGGCAAACGCCCTGTTGGAGTTCGTGCGCGAACGCGCAGGCTCGCCCGATGCGGATGCCGTAGACCACGCCGGCCAGGTTCTCCGCGCGATCTATTCCGGAGCAACGGCTCCCGTCGGCCCTACGACGCCCCTCAGTGCCACAAACCTGCTTATGAACGCGGTTGGGGAACCACGGCTCGGATTTGAACTCGAGCGTGAAATGGCAACCGCCGACCAGGTATTCATGGTTGTGAGCTTCATTCAATGGCGGGGTTGGCAACGTCTCAAAGATGCCTTTTTGAGGCTGACGGATCGAAAGGTCCCCGTCAGAATCCTCACGACGACGTACATCGGCGCCACAGACGTGAATGCCATTTTGGAACTGTCTCGATTGCCGAACGTCGAATTGCGCATTTCCTTGGACGGCCGCAGGCGAAGGCTTCACGCAAAGGCATGGCTTTTCCAGAGAGACAACGGCTTCAGCAGCGTGTACGTCGGTTCGGCCAACTTATCTGGCCCGGCACTTGAGGACGGCATCGAGTGGACGGTCAAACTAAGCGAGGTTGAAGCTCCGCAGATGGTCGATCGCTTCCGCGGAGCATTTGATTCACTCTGGTGCGATGAAGAGTTTGAGGAGTTCAGATCAGACGATGAGGAAATGCACAAGCGGGTTCGGGGTGCATTGGAGTATGCGCGCAGGCCACCTGGTCAGCGTGATTCCGGCCCACCAATATTCTTCGATCTGAGACCTCATCCGTATCAGCAAGCGACCCTAGATCAGTTGGAATCAGAACGCGCAGATCGAGACAGCTACCGAAACCTCGTCATCGCACCAACCGGGACAGGAAAAACCCTGGTTGCGGCGTTCGATTACAAGCGCCAGCCATATGCAGGATCTCGCCCTCGACTACTCTTCCTTGCTCATAGAGAAGAACTCCTGAGTCAAGCGCGCCAGAGATTTAGGCATGTGCTGCGCAACGAATCATTCGGTGAAATCCTCGGAGGCGGTCAGGAACCGACCGATTTCCAACACCTCTTCTCGACGATACAGAGCTTCCGAACCAGAGACCTGTTGAGCAGCCAAGGAGCCGATTATTGGGAGTACGTGGTTCTGGACGAAGCTCACCACGCCCCAGCAGACAGTTACCGGGAGATCGTTTCGGCATTGCAACCAAGGATTTTTCTTGGACTCACAGCCACACCCGAGCGCATGGACGGTGAGAGTATCCTGCCATGGTTCAACAATCGAGTCGCAGATGAAATGCGCCTGTGGCATGCGATCGAACGGCAGTACCTCGTGCCGTTCGACTATTACGGAATTCACGATGGCGTAGATCTCTCGCAGTTGTCCTGGAGCCGCGGCGCCTATGCCATTGGCGAACTTGAGCAACACTATCTGGGCAACACCCGTCGCGCAAACCTCGTAGCGAGCGAGTTCTGCAATATCTACGGTGACTGGCGCAAGGCTCGGGCGTTGGGGTTCTGCGTCAGTGTTGCGCATGCAGAGTTTATGGCTGACAGTTTCAATCGGGCTGGCATTCCAGCCTTGGCGCTTACGAGTCGCAGTGCATCCCAGGATCGCAGTGAAGCTACGCGCCGCTTGCGAGAAAGAACCGTCAATGTCATTTTCACCGTAGATCTATTCAATGAGGGCGTCGACATCCCTGAAGCCGATTGCATCCTCTTTCTCCGCCCAACCGAAAGTTCGACTGTATTTCTGCAACAACTTGGGCGCGGATTGCGGTTGGATACAGGCAAGACCACATGCCTCGTTCTAGACTTCATCGGCAACCAACGAAGAGAATTCCGGTTTGATCAGCGCTTCTTGGCGCTGTTCGGCGGCACGAGGCAGCAAATCATCCGACAGATCGAGACCGGAATCACACGGCTGCCCGGCAACTGCTATTTCAGGCTCGACAAGGAATCACGAAAAGTCGTACTCCAAAATCTTCAAGCGCGACTTCAGGCAAATCGGGTCAGAATGGCTGCTGACGTCAGGGGCCTTGCGGAACAACTTGGGCGTACACCGAAACTCGTCGAATTCTTAGCCGAGAGCCGATACGACTTGGCCGACGTTTACAAGCAGTCAATTGGAGGTTGGTTGGCGCTCCTCAGAGAAGCCGGCCTTTCTGAGGATCTTCCGAACGAGGCTGACCTCATACTACTGAAACGTTTTCAGCTTCTCTTGCACATTGATTCCGTCTCTCGGCTTCGACTCTGTCTGGCTCAGATCAAACAAAGCACGTCTGAACTCGATGATCTGCCAATATGGCAGAAACGCGCTATCCAAATGCTTACGTTCCGACTGCTTCAAGCAAACGCCCGTGAAGAGGACGCGGACTGGGCCGCTGGGGTGAAATTGCTTCGTGAGAGCCCAGTGGTGCGGGCAGAGTTCGAGCAACTGGCTCTTACCTTGCTCGATCGAGTGCGGATGCACTCGGATGAACATCCATTGATAACGGATTGCCCGTTGTTTCTCCACCGCCGATATACGCGAGATGAGATTTTGGTAGGGCTGGGATTACCAGAAATGGTTGGCGCACGTCACACACAGACTGGTCGCTTCTGGATTGAGCAAATGAATACGGAGGTGCTTTTCGTCACGTTGGACAAGTCCGACAAATCCTTTTCCCCGACTACGCGCTACGAGGATTTCGCCGTCAGCCCGACTCGGTTCCATTGGCAATCCCAAAGCACGACAGGGGAGAACTCCCCGACGGGTCGCCGGTATGTAGCACAAAGCGAGAACGGATGTACGATCCTGCTCTTCGTGAGGCCCACCAATAATGATGCATTTGTTTTTTTAGGCCCCGTTCGCTATCTTTCCCATTCCGGAAGTCGACCAATGAGTATCTACTGGGACTCGGTTCATCCGATGCCGGCATGGTTTTTTGAAATCTGTGCATCATTACGTGTCGCGTAATGGGACAGAAATTTAAGCGTACAGGAGATTTACGCCCCAAATGGGCCTTGTAAAGAGTTAGCCATGTTGGAACAACAAATGGAAGAGGCGGTCGCAAATTGCCCGGATCTATTTATCGAGCCCGGCCTCACTCTCCTAAGACGTCAGGTAGTGATCAACGGCAGACGTCCCGACGTGCTGTTTAGCGATGCTCTCTCTCGTCACTTATTGGTCGAGATACAGCGTGGCAGGCTCGATGAGAATCACCTTCAGCGACATTTTTACTATTATTTCGATTACCGTGCGAAGTACCCGTCCACACACCTGCGATTGATGTTCATCGCAAACCGGCTTGTGCCACAGCACAAGCAATTTCTAGACGAACATGGATATGAATTTCGAGAGTATCCGGAACAGGAATTCGAGCGTCGAGTAATGAACTGTCAGGTCCAGAGCATTCAGGACAGCGCCGAGGACCTCGAACCGGTCACCACCCCCGGAGTTTTGGCACCGTCGACCTACGAATTGTTATACGAAATCGAGAGACAGCCGATGACAATGTCGTACAAGATGTTGCTCCTGATGTTTATGGCGGAACTGGCTGATTCTGACCTAAAAGTCCCCCTGCGTTCCTTAGCTGAGGCATTTCAGCAGTTCTTCCTGCAGCGTGCTCTGCAGGGCAAGACAGAAGAGAATCCGAATCGACGACTCCGGCCAGGGGCTCTCTCAAGCCGGAGTGTAGCGGAATGGGAGCGAGTGATCCGCACGCAGCCGGTGCATTTTCTTGGCGAATCCTTTGTGCAAGATGAAGGGATCACCATCCGCTGGGCAGAGCGGATTCGGCGAAATTGGACTTCCGAGCTTAAACGTGAAATCCATGCGGCCGCCTTCGATCGGCTGAGGCGGTACTTCAATCGCAATGTACCAGGAGGATAGTAGCCGCCTAAAAGCCATGGCGACGGAAAGTTCGAAGAGTTTGAAAGAAGCAGAGCCGTTCTCGGATACTGTTTCCCGCGAAACTTTACCAGCTTTTAAGATACCCTCGCAACTGTTGCAACAGAATCTCGCACTATACACACCCATAGGGCGAATCCACCCTCCACTATCGGTAGAACTAAGGAATAACACACGATGCGCCTTGAAGATTTGACTCCGCACACAGCCATTCACGGAATCATTCCTGATCAAACTGTCACCGTGATCAGCACACAGTGGTATGGGTCTGAGGCGTTGGAATTAACCTATAAAGGCCCGACTGGTAAGGTCGCTAATGAGCTCCTTTACCGCTATGATGAGCCACGAATAGAACTTGTCGAGTCGGGTCGCCCATGGAGCTTCGATGGAGACGGCGCTCTATTCAGACTTGTTTCAGAAGCCAATCGCATTCGAATGGCCCATTTGTTTGATCCAGTCCTGGCCGTTCATACTTCACTCGTTGACCCACTCCCTCACCAGATCACGGCAGTTTACGAGGCGATGCTTTCCCGGCAACCTCTTCGTTATCTCTTGGCAGATGATCCAGGCGCGGGCAAGACAATCATGGCAGGCCTGCTGATCAAAGAACTCATTGTGCGAGGTGACCTTCAGCGTTGCCTAATCGTTTGTCCCGGAAGTCTTGCAGAGCAATGGCAGGACGAGCTTAGTCGGCGTTTTCAACTGCCGTTTGAGATCATGACGAACGACAAACTGGAAGCTGCGCGCACCGGCAACTGGTTCACCGAGAACAATCTCGTAATAGCGCGACTCGATAAGCTTTCGCGGGATGAAGATGTACAAGCAAAGCTAGAGGCCCCGGATTGCCAATGGGATCTGGTGGTATGTGACGAGGCGCATAAGCTTTCGGCCTCGTTCTTTGGTGGTGAAGCCAAGTTCACAAAGCGCTATCGCCTCGGCCAGCTTTTGTCCGGTTTAACGCGCCACTTTCTACTGATGACAGCGACCCCTCACAACGGAAAGGAAGAGGAATTCCAGTTGTTTCTCGCACTATTGGATGGGGATCGCTTTGAGGGTCGCTTCCGAGATGGCGTCCATCAAGTTGATGTCTCTGACCTGATGCGGCGGATGGTAAAAGAGAACTTGCTGAAGTTCGATGGGAAGCCTCTCTTTCCAGAGCGAATAGCGACTACTGTTCCTTATAAGCTCTCTGATGCAGAGGCTCGCCTCTACAAGGAAGTAACGGACTACGTCAGAAATGAGTTCGATAGGGCAGAGGCTCTCGCAAATGAAAAGCAAGCCGGCACTGTCGGATTCGCTCTCACAATTCTGCAACGCCGCCTTGCGTCTTCACCAGAGGCGATTTATCAGTCCTTGCGCAGACGGAATGATCGACTGCAGCGACGCTTAAGAGAGCTCGAAATCTTGCAAAGAGGATGTGTAGACGCCCAAATCGACACGACAGGGCCATTGTTGGACGCGGACGACGTCGACGATCTCGAAGATGCTCCCGATGCAGAGGTCGAAGCGGCGGAAGAGCAATTCCTCGATCAAGCAACCGCAGCTCGCACAATTGAAGAACTAAAAGCTGAGATTGCGACTCTTACCAGACTTGAAGGGCGTGCAGCCGAAGTACGACGTAGCGGTGAAGACCGGAAATGGCAAGAATTGACCGGCCTTCTGCATCACATATTCTCGCCATCGAGCCGCACTGAAAACAACAGCGAAATCAGCCATGAGTCTGACAATTCGCAGCGTGTGAAATCTTCTCCGAGCCAGAAACTGGTCATCTTCACGGAACATCGAGATACGCTGACCTATTTGCAGGACAAGATTGGCCGCTTGCTTGGTCGACCCAAATCGGTCGTTGTCATTCATGGGGGTATGGGGCGAGAGGATCGGCTTAACGCTCAAGAGGCATTCAAGTTCGATCCAGAGACCCAGGTTCTCGTTGCAACGGACGCTGCCGGTGAGGGCATTAATCTTCAACGTGCACATCTGATGGTCAACTACGACCTCCCGTGGAATCCGAACCGGTTGGAGCAGAGGTTTGGCCGCATTCACCGCATCGGCCAAACAGAGGTATGCCATCTCTGGAATCTCGTTGCTACGGAGACGCGCGAAGGCGATGTCTATCATAAGTTGCTAGAAAAACTGGAGACTGCGCGCAAGGCACTTGGCGGACAAGTATTCGATGTTCTCGGAAAGCTCCAATTCGAAGGTCGATCGCTCCGGAACCTCCTAATTGAGGCTATTCGTTATGGCGAACGTGATGATGTAAAGTTGCGCCTTAGCCAGGCCATTACAGATGCAGTCGATCAAGGGCATCTGCGAGATCTCCTCGAAGAGCGTGCATTGGCGCATGACTCCATGGACGCGAGCCGTGTTGCGCGCATTCGTGAGGAGATGGAAAGGGCCGAGGCCCGCCGGCTTCAGCCCTATTACATCGAATCATTCTTTCTGGAAGCTTTTCATAGCCTGGGAGGCGTTGCGAGACAGCGCGAAGCGCGCCGTTATGAAGTAACACACGTCCCCGCCGTCATTCGCAACCGGGATCGGCTCATCGGCACCGGTCAGGCTGTCCAGCCGCGGTACGAGCGGATTGCCTTTGAGAAGGACTTGGTGGCACCTCAAGGTGAACCTCTGGCCGCATTTATTTGCCCTGGTCATCCACTACTGGATGCAACTCTTGACCTTACGCTCAATCGTCATCGAGATTTGCTCCGCCGCGGAACAGTACTGGTGGATGAGCAGGATACAGGCACGACTCCGCGAATTCTGTTTTACATGGAGCATTCGGTTCAGGATGCGAGACGATTGAAGAATGGTGACCGCCGAACCATTTCAGAGCAGATGCTTTACGTGGAATTGGATGCCCAGGGAACAGCCCGTCATTTGCACTATGCGCCCTATCTGGATTACCGACCACTCCGTCCGAGTGAGCCAACGGTCGATGCCATCTTGGCGCGGCCGGAGTCTACATGGATCTCGCGCGATCTTGAGCAGAAGGCCATCTCTCATGCCATTGCCACTGTTGTCCCTGAGCATCTTCAAGAAGTCCGCTCCAGACGGCTCGAATGGATAGAGAAGACTCGCGCGGCCGTAAAGGACCGACTGAGCAAGGAGATCAATTACTGGGATCATCGTGCCGAGGATCTCCGCGCGCAGGAACGAGCTGGAAAGGCCAACGCTCGTCTCAATTCGCAGGAGGCCCGACGCCGTGCTGATGAGTTGCAGGCGCGCCTCGCTTTCCGTATGGACGAGCTTAATCTTGAGGCGCAGGTTTCGGCGCTCCCCCCAGTCGTTCTCGGTGGATTGGTGATTGTTCCTGCCGGGCTGCTCGCCATGATGAACTCGCCTGCCGATCCGGATCATCCGTCAACTGCGTTGTCGCCGACAGACACGCAGGTGTCGGCTGCGCGGGCCCGCGCCATTGTGATGGAGATCGAGCGCAGTCTCGGCTTTGTACCTACGGATCGGGAGTTTGAAAAACTCGGCTACGACGTGGAAAGCAGCGTCCCTGGCACTGGCAAGCTGCGTTTTATCGAGGTGAAGGGGCGCGTTTCCGGAGCCGAGACTATAACAGTAACCAAGAACGAAATTCTGTATTCGCTGAACAAACCGGATGATTTCATCTTGGCAATCGTGGAGTTTTTGCCCGGAGATGCGCACAAGGCGCATTATGTGCGCCGGCCGTTCAGGCGGGAGCCTGACTTCGGCGTCACGAGCGTCAATTATGATTTCACAGAGTTGCTCGCCAAAGCTGAGGAACCGTCATGAACTCGAACGAGAACACAAAATATGACGTGTCGGTCAGACGTGAAGACCTACAAAAAGCAGTCTCGGTACTTTCCGGCATATTGGATGCTCATACCCGATGGGCGAGTATCACAATGTGTAATGGGCAGCTATCGCTGACGGCAGGCGAGTCTAATCAGGTCATACCGGCAAACGGTCAATGGCCTGATGCGGTTTATTTTCGCGTGAACTGGGTCCGCAAGATGGCCGCACTGTTGGCGAAGACAGACCCAATTCGTCTGCGGGTTCAGGGTGGTCACCTGCTTACGAACTCCTACTCCATCCCTTGTCGATTTCGGCTAACGTATCGCTCTAATGCTGGCAAATTAGAACGCCAGCGGGAAAAGCAATGTGTCGAACGTGCCGCTAAGATCCTAGCTCCATTCTTCATTCGAACTGAAGATATTGAAGCTCTGGTTGCTGAGGCAACTATGTTTGGCGAACCACGCTGGCAGCCAGGGCAGTCTGCCATGATTAACGCTACGGCCAAGGCATGGGCCGTACTTGCCCCTCTCGGGGTCGAAATCGATGATATTCGCGTCCTGATGGAGGAATCCATCCGCCATGCTCTAGTGAGGAAAGCATGAAGTTGCGCAAGAAACTGATTGAAGTGGCATTGCCGCTTGAGGCGATCAATAAGGCGGCGGCGCGGGAGAAGTCAATTCGCCACGGGCACCCGAGCACGCTGCACCTTTGGTGGGCGCGGCGGCCGCTGGCCGCGGCGCGGGCTGTCATCTTCTCCCAGATGGTCGATGATCCCTCCGCCTGGCCGGACTTATTCCCAACGGAGAAGAAGCAGGCCAAGGAGC
>DAIDMG010000088.1 GCA_027449105.1 Acidiphilium sp.
CGTGAAATGGGTGCTGATCTGGTGATGGCGAATGTTCGCGATGCGGGAGGGGAGCCGCTTGCAGATCTGATTGTTACTGCGTCCGATCTGCACGGTGTCGACGTACCTGCTGAGCGGGCTCCTTCCATGATTGACGAATATCCCATTCTGGCGATTGCGTGCGCGGTTGCGCGTGGTCGCTCGCGTCTGCGGGGCTTGGGCGAGCTGCGATTGAAGGAAAGCGACCGCTTGACTGCCATTGCCAATATGCTGCGCGCCAACGGCGCTGCTGTCATTATCGAGGAGGACGACCTCGTCATCACCGGCGGTGTCGCTAGCCTAGGCGGCGGCGTCGTTACGACGCACATGGACCATCGCGTGGCCATGAGCGCCCTTGTACTGGGCATGGCTGCTCACCAGCCTGTCACGATCGATGACTCACGTTTCATCGATACGAGCTTCCCAGGGTTCATTGAACTGATGAATAAAATAGGCGGCGCTATCGAGACGTGGGGCGGAAACACATGAAACCGATGGTCATTGCAATCGATGGGCCGGCGGCCTCAGGTAAAGGCACGCTTGCCCGCCGTTTGGCTGCGGCTTTCAACTTGCCTTATCTCGATACCGGCTTGCTGTACCGTGCTGTCGCACGTCGCGTCCTGGATCACTGTGCTGATCCCGCGGATGCCGGCGCTGCCGCGGAAGAAGCACGTAGTCTCACTAGAGTTGATCTTGATCGCGCCGACCTCCGGACGCCCGAAGTTGATCGCGCCGCGAGCATCGTTGCCTCGCTCGTGCCAGTGCGGGCGGCATTGCTGGATTTTCAGAGAGGCTTTGCCGGCACCGCGGGTGCCGTTCTCGACGGCCGCGATATCGGTACCATTGTCTTCCCGAATGCGGACGTCAAACTTTTTCTCACGGCATCAGTTCAGGAGCGGGCCCGCCGTCGCTACGCCGAACGCTTGGCTCAAGGCTCACATACGACACTTGAAGCTGTTCAAGCCGACTTGGAGGCCAGGGACGAGGCTGACCGCACCCGCAATGCTGCGCCGATGCATCCAGCCTTGGACGCTCATGTGCTCGACACCAGTACGATTGACGCGGATCATGCATTCGTTGCGGCTGCCGCGATCGTCAACGCGGCTAAAAAATCGTTAAGAGGTTGATGGCGACGATCAGGGCCCAGCGAATGTAAGGACCTTCTCGCACTTATTTGACGTCTCATGCGATTCCGTTGCCTGGGTCTAATGGCCATTCTCGGGGTTAGAGTTATTGCTTTTCATAAGCAGATATTCGCGTTTCGCTGACAGGCACCGGAGCAAGCTCCTGATCTCCCATCTCCACGCACGTGGGACCGTTCCCGGCCCGGTTCTGGCGCTCCTCGCCATACCAATAGATGTTCGCCGCCACGTCCTCAAATGTCGTCCCATCAAAGACGCTGGCGAGCGTGCCGACGCCGCGGTCGACTCCGACCGTTATGTCGCGCGCTGGAAACGGCGCGGGCCGAGCACACTCAAACTGAGCGGAAAGCATCCATCGGTCACCGTTGCGCCCGATGCTCTCAGCCGGGCAAAGTGGGGTATTGTTGCAGAGCCCTTTCTCGCAGGGCCGATCGTTGATATCGAGATACGCATCCATAGCGCAGTTCCATTCCCTCACCCCAATCCAAGTGGCATCAACGACAAAATCCATGGCGCACGATCTCTTCGAACATCAGGCACCCAGCAACGACTATTCGGCCAAGGACATTGAGGTTCTTGAGGGACTTGAGCCAGTCCGCCGCCGCCCAGGTATGTATATCGGCGGTACCGACGAAGCTGCTCTTCATCATCTCGCGGCTGAGCTGCTAGACAATGCAATGGATGAGGCGGTTGCGGGCCACGCGACCATTATAGAAATGAGTCTTGGGACAGGTAACTGGCTGTCCGTGCGTGACAACGGGCGAGGAATTCCGGTGGATCCGCACCCGAAATTCAAAAACAAATCCGCCCTCGAAGTCATTTTCACCACGTTGCACTCTGGAAGCAAATTTTCTGGCAAGATATACAACACTGCTGGCGGCCTTCATGGCGTCGGCAGCTCTGTAGTCAATGCACTTGCAGAAAAACTGGAAGTCGAGGTCGCGGTCGACCGCACGCTCTGGGTGCAGAGCTACGTCCGGGGCAAGCCAACGACCAAACTGGTCAACGCTGGCCCAATCCAGAATCGGCGTGGCACACTCGTCCGTTTTCGACCCGACCCTGAGATTTTTGGCACCCTGTCGTTTAACCCGCAGCTGCTCTATCGGCTTTGTCGTTCTAAGGCCTATCTTTTCCGCGGGGTCCGTATTCGTTGGTGGTGCGAGCCGTCCTTGCTTCCCGTGAACTCCGACGTTCCCACGACAGGGGAGCTCCATTTCCCGGGTGGGTTAGCGGACTCACTTGCTGACGAACTTGGTGCGAGTCCGGCTCTGGTCACGTCGGTTTGGGCCGGTGAAGCGCCGTTGCCGGCTCGCGCCGGCAAGCTCGAGTGGGCCTGCGCTTGGCTTGATGGCGGAGCACCGTCGCTCGCCAGTTATTGCAATACGATTCCGACCCCTCAAGGTGGGACGCACGAAGCCGGTTTTCGTACTGCTCTGCTCAAAGCGCTGCGCGGTTTTGGCGAACAGCGGGGAAACAAACGTGTCGGTGCGGTAACCGCCGAAGACGTCATGGGAACTCTCTCGGCCAAGCTTTCATTGTTTATCCGGGATCCTCAATTCCAAGGGCAAACAAAGGAAAGGCTTGCCTCACCACAGGCTCAGAAGCTTACCGAGGCCGCCTTACGCGATCGTTTCGAACATTTTCTTGCAGGTGATCCGGTGACAGCCGATGTGCTTCTTGCACATGTCATTGAGCGCGCCGAAGACCGCCTCCGGCGGCGGGAGGCTAAGGAAACGCCCAGAAAGTCCGCAACCAATCGGCTTCGCCTGCCCGGGAAGCTGGCAGATTGTACGCGCGAAGCCCGTGACGATACTGAAATTTTTATCGTCGAAGGCGATTCGGCGGGTGGTTCCGCCAAACAGGCTCGCAATCGCGAAACACAGGCTATTCTTCCGTTGCGAGGCAAGATACTCAACGTTGCGTCAGCGTCTACGGAGAAGCTTAGGCAGAATCAGGAGTTACGAGATCTTATTGAAGCGTTGGGCTGCGGTGTCGGTGATCGTTTTCGGCTTGATCGACTCCGTTACGGGCGGATCATTATTATGACCGACGCGGACGTTGACGGGGCTCATATTGCGTCACTTCTAATGACATTTTTCTACCGCGAACTGCCTGAATTAATACGGAATGGCCATATTTATCTTGCCCAACCGCCGCTTTATCGGCTCACACAGGGGGGCAGATCAATCTATGCGATGGATGACGCTGACCGTGAACGCAAACTGAAATCAGAGTTCAAATCGGGCACAAAAGTGGAAGTCAGCCGGTTCAAGGGCCTCGGCGAGATGCCGCCGGCAGTCCTGAGGGATACGACGATGGCACCATCGAAGCGTGTGTTGTTGCGTGTAGTCGCTGCACCCGACCGCAATGCTGACACTGCCGATCGCATCGAAAGTCTGATGGGTCGAAAGCCGGAATTACGCTTCCGCTTTATACAAGATCATGCAGCGAAAGTATCCGAAATTGACGTCTGAGAGAAGGAAGGGTTGGCCATCACAGCGTGAAATATTTCGCATGCGGATTTAGAACCACCATGGCGCTCGTCGATTGTTCGGGGTGTAACTGGAACTCGTCCGACAGCGAAACGCCAATCTGCTCGGCATTAAGCAAGTGCAAGATCTGCTTCTGATCTTCAAGCCTTGGGCAGGCCGGATACCCAAAAGAATACCGTGAGCCACGATAGCCTTGGGAGAGCATCTTTTCAATATTGCGATTGTCCTCGCCAGCGAAACCGAGTTCTGCGCGGATCCGTTTATGAGTGTACTCGGCCATGGCCTCCGCCATTTCTACAGACAGACCGTGCAGGTAAAGATAGTCCTGATAGCGGTTTTCTTCGAACCACTGGCGTGCGACCTCGGAAGCTTTTGATCCCACGGTGACTACTTGCAATGCGATAACATCGCGTTCCCGCTCGTCAATGTCGCGGAAGAAATCAGCAATGCATTCGCCATTGTCACGGGGCTGTCTGGGCAGCACGAATCGCGCCACTTCAGTGGTTCCATCCGGTTCGAACAAGATCACGGTATTACTTTGACCGGCTGCCTTCCAATATCCGTAGGCGGCTCGTGGCCTGAGAATATCTTCGGCTTCGCATAACGCGAGCATCCTCTTCATGATTGGACGCAACTCCTGCCGTGCCCAGCCCATGAAATCCCCGAGTGTTTTTCCTTGTTTGCGAAAGCCCCACTGGAACTGGAACAGCGAACGCTCATTAACAAATGGTACAAGCGCCTTGGCAGGTGCCTCGATGATGCGAGGGCCCCAAAATGGAGGTTCCGCAACGATAACGTCTTTCGTCAACCTTTGCCGCCGTTCTCGAGCCGCGTTGACATCCACGCGCTCAAATCCGCGAATGTCGTTGCGAGTATGGGATCGCGCCGGATAGCGCAATTTGTTGCCTCGCTTCGTCTGAAGTGCAGCGAGGTAGTCGTCCAAGCGGTTGTCAACCACCTTGTCCATCAAATGCAGCCCGTCGAACGCGTCGCGCGCGTACGCCACTCGCCCCCCACCATAAGCCACGACGCAGGTTTCCTCCACGTAATTCCGCGTTAAGGCGGCGCCGCCCAGTAGTACTGGAACATCAAGCCCCTGCCTTGCCATTTCTTCCAAGTTTTCTTTCATAACGACTGTGGATTTAACTAGGAGCCCCGACATGCCGATCGCATGTGCTTTGTGTTCGCGCATGGCTGAAACCATATCCGCCACCGGAATCTTAATACCCAGATTTACGACACGATATCCATTATTTGTGAGAATTATATCGACTAGGTTCTTGCCGATGTCGTGGACATCGCCCCGTACGGTGGCGAGTACAATTGTGCCTTTCTCCTGCCCCTCCACGCGTTCCATCATTGGCTCCAGATACGCGACTGCGGCCTTCATTGTTTCTGCGGACTGGAGTACGAACGGCAACTGCATCTTTCCAGCACCAAACAACTCGCCGACGATCTTCATTCCCGCAAGAAGAATGTCGTTGATAATTTCGAGTGGCTTATATAGGGCTAGCGCCTGATCCAGTTCTTCGGTAAGGCCTTTCCGGTCACCATCGATGATACGGTCCTTCAGCCGTTCTTCGATAGTCGTGGCTTGTTTCTTTTCTGTCGTCCCGATCGCTTTTCTGTCGGCAAACATTTGCAGGACGCGCTGCAAAGGGTCGTAGCCTTCACGTCTCCGGTCAAAGATCAGATCGTCCATTACTTCGATTTCTTCGGTCGGTATTTGGTGTAGCGGCCGAATTTTCGAGACATGCACGATTGCGCCGGTCATACCGGCGCGGAGCGCATGATCGAGAAACACTGAATTTAAAACCGCGCGTGCTGGCGGATTGAGGCCGAAGGAGATGTTAGAGAGGCCAAGAACGATCTGAACGTCCGGGAATTCGTTTCGGATAAGCTTGATGCCTTCGAGCGTCCATTGCCCAAGCTTGCGGTCATCCTCGTTTCCGGTAGCAATCGTCAGCGTAAGCGGATCGATTAACAAGTCGCTCGGTGGAAGGCCATGTCGCTTGCACGCGAGATCCACTAAGCGGCGTGCAATCCTCAGCTTATGTTCCGGTCGCTTGGCCATACCAACTTCATCGATCGTCAACGCAATTACCGATGCACCGAATTTTTTTGCCAGGCTGAGCCGCTCATTGGCGATATGTTCACCGTCTTCAAGGTTGATCGAATTGATTACGGGCTTCCCACCATGGAGTTTCAAGGCGGCCTCGATTACGGGTGTTTCTGTAGAATCGATCACTAACGGTGCATTTACCGACGCCGTAAAGCGTGTGATAACTTCGGTCATTTCGCCGATCTCATCGCGTCCGACAAACGCGGTGCATACATCGAGGGCGTTGGACCCTTCTGCGATCTGTTCCCGCCCCATCATAATACAGCCATCCCAATCGGCCTTTTCTTGCAATTCGCGCCATTTTTTGGAGCCGTTGGCGTTGCATCGTTCGCCGATCGAGAAGTAGGCGTTTTCCTGGCGCAGGGCAGTGGCCCCGTACAGGCTGGCAACCGACGGAATCCAAACGGGCTTGCGTGCGACGGGGGAGGGGCGGTATTCACCTAGCCGTCGAAGCATGGCATCCATCGCCTCGATATGTGGCGTTGATGTACCACAGCAGCCGCCGATCAGATTTACACCGTCTTCGATGACGAAACGCTCCATCCATGTTGCAAGTTCTTGGGCACCCAAAGGATAATGCGTTTTTCCGTCAACCAGCTCTGGGAGGCCTGCGTTCGGCTGTACCGAAATCAGTCCCGGCCAATTCTGTCCGAGATAGCGCACGTGTTCGGACATTTCCTGTGGGCCTGTCGCACAGTTTAGGCCCATGAGCGGTACATCCAGCGCATGAATAACCGTTGCGGCCGCAGCGATATCCGGTCCTACGAGCAATGTTCCCGTCGTTTCGACGGTCACTTGGACGAAGATCGGAATGTTGCTGCGAAGCTCGGCCCTCGCAATTCTAGCGCCGTTTACTGCCGCTTTGATCTGTAACGTATCTTGGCACGTTTCTATTAGGATCGCATCTGCGCCGCCCTCGATCAGTCCCCGACATTGTTCGGCCAGTGCAATCTCCAGTGGGTCGTAGGCAATGTTGCCAAGGCTTGGGAGTTTCGTTCCCGGTCCAACCGAGCCGATCACAAATCGCTGGCGCCCGTCATGGAAGGCTTCCGCTGCCTCGTGGGCGAGTTCCGACGCGATTCGGTTGATTTCCCGAGCCCTGTCGCCCAGCCCAAATTCTGCCAACGTGATGGGCGAGCCGCCAAACGAGTTGGTTTCGACGATGTCCGCTCCCGCTGCGAAATAGCTCCGGTGAATATCGCGGACCAGATCGGGTCTGGAAAGATTAAGAACTTCAGTGCAGTTTTCCTTACCCCAGTAGTCTCGCGTGATATCGAGATTTAAGCTCTGCACACGTGCACCCATCCCACCATCACAAAGTAGAACGCGGTCACGGAGAATATCGAGAAGATCTGTTTTGCTCATGGCACTCGCAATATAGGAACAAGCGCCCAAATCCAACGCATGGCATCCCGCTATCCCGATTCACGCATCCCAATCGTATTCAGCGGCTCTGCGGGTGCTGACGACCTCATTCTGGTTGAGGGAGATCTGCCTGCTCCAGATATCGGGACGATCGTTCGTATAGGAAGCACTTCGCACTCTCTTCGCGCACAACGCTGTGCGTGTTGCACCTCACGGGGGGCGCTCGAGAACGCATTTATTCATCTTTTCCTCGACCGTGCACGAGGAGGAAAGCCATACTTTCAGCGTGTCTTTGTTATCGGAAGTGTTGGCTTCGAAGACGCGGTCCGGTCGGTCGTGAGTACGGACATTGTTGTTCGGTCCCGATATCGGCTTTCGGAGAGTACCGAGGTTTATTCCAGATGATGGCGTGTGGTGCTTGCTTTCTTCTCGCTTTGCTAATGAAAGTGCCTATCACAGGGAAAGACTTTCAAATCGACGGAATGCGCTACCGGGATGGGAACGCACAGTGAACATGACGCTTTGTGCTAGCAATGAGATGCTCCCGAATGAAGAAGTTGGGTCGGCGTGGTTCTAGCTGCTGGGAGGTTCGGGAATACCGACCAAAATCAGTGGCCTAATGATTGAATACAACAATGGCGGTTCCTCACCTGACGAAACGTTCGAGCTTTTGGTGGCGCAAAAATCGGTGGTATTGAAACTCACGAATTCCGCCGACCAGAATCGGTTGGCTTTGGCTTTTGCTGATAAGCGAAAACATAGAGTTTGGAAGCCTTGCAGTTTAATGCCGTGGCCGATCAAGCAAGGGCGCGCGCGGGTGCCGGTATGTCCAGTTCCAACATCAGCCGGATATTCTGCACCGCCGCTCCGGCTGCCCCTTTGCCGAGATTATCCAACCGCGCAACCAATAACGCCTGACTTGCTGCTTCGTTCTCGAAGACAAACAATTCCATGGCATCGGAGCCACTAATCGGCTCAGCTGAGAGGCGCTGTTCGGCACCGGGTCGCCGGACTGATACGAATCGCGACCCTGCGTAATGTTCACGCAGAGCCGATCCGATCTCCCTGGTAGTTGGTCGCCCAGGCAGCTCATCGAGATGCAGGGGCACCATCACGATCATCCCTTGGCGAAAATGGGCGACCGAAGGTACGAAGAGGGGGCGCCGCTGCAGACCAGCATGGTGCGCGATTTCTGGAAGATGTTTGTGATTCAGGGAAAGGGCGTAAAGTTCGAATGCGGGTCCGCCGTCATGTTCGTGGTCCGCGATCATCGCCTTCCCACCCCCAGAATATCCGGAGATACCATGGATGCTCACGGGGTGCTCTGGGGGCAGGATCCCGCTTGCAACCAATGGCTTCAACAGCGCAATTGCGCCCGTAGCGTAACATCCAGGGTTTGAAACCCGCGGTGCGCCGGCGATTATGGCTGGTTGCTCGGGCGATAGTTCTGGAAACCCATAGACCCAGCCCGGCGCCACCCGATGCGCGGTGCTCGCATCCAGCACTTTCGGTGCCGCCGAACCCAATTTCTCAATCATGTCTGCAGCCTCGCGTGCGGCTTCATCAGGGAGGCATAGCACAACCAAGTCAGCTTCTTGCATGAGTGCAAGCCGCGCTGACCGATCGCGCCGCACCGCGTCACCATTGGACAGCAGGCTGACCTCGGCAAGGCGCCGGAGGCGCTCGGCAATTTGTAATCCTGTGGTTCCGGCTGCGCCATCGATAAAAACGCGCGTACCCATGGTCAGAGTCCTCCATCCCGGATGCTGGCACCAAATATCACCGTGTGCTAGGCGGGCGCCAAGATTTAACGGAGACGAGCAATGTCAGAAACGCAGACCGCCCCCCTTACCGTGAACGTTCAGTACACCAAGGATCTTTCCTTTGAGGTGCCAAATGCGCCTGCGATTTATAATATGTTGCGTCAGGCCCCAACAGTAAGCATCAACATCGATGTCAGGGTGCGCAAGTTGCAGGGAGACACAATGGTTTTCGAGGTCACGCTTACAACGCGTGCTGAGGCAAGCATTCCAACGCCAACTGACGCGGCGGGCGGTAATGGAGAGGCGGCGAAGGACACGACAGTGTTCATTGCCGATCTCGCCTATGCTGGAATTTTCACTCTGCACAATATTCCGGATGATCAAGTCGAACCTATCCTTTTGGTCGAATGCCCACGCCTGCTGTTTCCCTTTGCGCGTAATATTCTTGCGGACGTGACTCGAGATGGCGGCTTTCCCCCGGTGCTGTTGGGGCCGGTTGACTTCGTCAGCCTTTGGCAATCTCGCCGGCATCACGCTGGCCCAACTAGAATTGATGCTTGAGATTTTAATGAACCCAAGAATTTCGTTGAACTCTGAGCCCATCGGGATGATGTCGGAGTGATGGAGATTTGATGCGGTATATATCGACGCGGGGGGAGGCAGTTCCGCGGGGGTTTGACAGTGTGCTGCTGGCCGGACTGGCGGAGGATGGAGGCCTTTTTGTCCCTGAGTCATGGCCTGCTTTTTCT
>DAIDMG010000089.1 GCA_027449105.1 Acidiphilium sp.
TCCGGCGAGGACGTGCTGCTGGTCAGCCGCTATGACCGGTCGAGCACGCACCGCGCGCATCGGATCAGCCTGAAGACCCTGACCGGCATCGATAACACCGGGGCCTACGGCGCCGGTTCGACTGCGGATTTTCAGGATATCGACCGTGTCCTCAAGGCCATCGGCGGGGAAGGGGGCGATCAGGATGAATTGATCCGCCGTCTGGCCTTCATGGCCGGCGCCGGCGTTGCGGATAATCATCTGGGGAACTTCGAGATGCTGCTCGATGAGCGCAACGTCTGGCGTCTGACACCTGCGTACGACCTCGTTCCCGTGCCCGGCACCGTGGACTTCTCGACCCGTCTGTGCGGGTTTGCCAACTCGACGCAGGCCTTGACGCCGCATCTGGTGCCGGCCGTGGCGCGGCTGATGAAGCGGCCCCTGGAGGACGTGCGCGCCCTGATTCATGCGACCTGGGCCGGCATGGCCCAACATTGTGATCGCATCCTGAAGGAGTGCGGCGTCTCGGAGGCCGACCGCCGCGCCATGCACCAGGCCGTGCCGATCGAGCGACTGATGGCGCTCACGGGGGCTTCGCGAAATGTGCCGGCAGCGCAGCAGATTGGGCTGTAGGAACTCGCAACACGGCGCCAGAGGAGGCTGGGATGGCCCTGCGGGGACCGCGCCGGCCGGGACGCCCTAAATGCGCGTCAGGCGCCACAAGACCTTTCCTAAAGCGAAGTGGCGCAAGACACGAAAACCGGCTAGTTACTTGCTTGGCCCTCGGGCTCAACGTATCCTTTAAGTGCGACAGAGGAGAGGATCCGGTCACGTCCCCGTTGGACGCTGGAGTACGATGCCTAATGGGGAGGAAACTTGCATGACCGTGTGTTCACTATTGTGGCCACTTCTGAGCCAGCCCCGAAGCTGGAGGCTGCTATAAATGCCAGTGTTCCGGGCAATAAGAGCTTAAAGATTGCGCCGGTGAGTTGGCCTGTTTCAAGCGATGGCACCTCGAAATCCATATCAGGTATGTTAGACCTCACGCCGACCAAGGAAGGAACGAAGCCGGTTGTTGTGGTCGCCACCGCCGGTTATTACGGTAGGGCGAGCACGTATATCTGGGAGTGGATAAAGGCAGAACTGGAGGGGCGCAGTGACTAGCAAAGGAAGACGAATGCCGGAGCGCGAAATTGCTCCGCAGCGTCTGCCCGAGACGCCACCCCCAACACCTCAGACGTCTCGAGGCGCTGATCCGGATGGGGAAGATTCCGATAGACGGGATCGGTGCGTCAGCCTGAAGGGAAAGGATGCATTGGAGGCAAAGGAACGCCTCCGCGAGAACGCAAGGGATGGCAAAATGCAGGACGAGAAGCCCGATGTATCGATTCGGTCGGCAACTTCCCTTTCGGTAACTTCCCTTGTTGTCAGCGCCCAGAACACCCTTGGCGGCCGATTGATAGAGGTCCCCTATGGATGATGAAACCATGACTCAAACGACACAAGAGATTGCTATTCATGCAGCTCGCCTCTGTCAAGCGATAGCTAGAATCGGCTATGAACCTCAGACCGCACTACTTGATATCGTAGACAACGCAGTCACGGCAAATGCATCCGCAATCTTTATTTCCCTCTATTTGGCCCTAGGTAGGACGCTAAAGAACAGGAATAGCGTCGCAATGTACCAAGTCGTAGACAATGGCTCAGGAATGACCAACGATGAGATCGTGGATGCATTCGCGTTCGGGGCAAACGGAAACTACCGCCCACATAGCCTCTCCAAGTATGGTATGGGACTCAAGTCGGCGGGCCTATCGCTAGGGACGAGAATTCACATAGTCAGCAAGAAAAATGGTGTGTTGTCACAGCGTCATACCTTTGATATCGATTTAGTTGAAAAAAGAAATAGATTCATTATCACGTCATCGGAACTAACCCCAGAAGCTTCTGCGCAGTACACCAAACTATTGCCTGGAGAATCTGGAACCGTGGTTGAAATCGACGGTTGTGCAAAGATCAATCACCAGTCACCGAGTACAACCGTTAGAAAGCTCGAAGAAGAAATGGGTGTGATATACGCGAAGTTTATTTCCGACTCGAACAGCCCCGTCAAGATAGGGATAAGAGTCTGCGCAGGAGACGACGCTCCATTCAAAGGGATTGCTCCCCTCGACATTCTTTTTCCGAATGGGCCGACTGCCTACAAGACCTGGGATCCCGAAACTTATGACTTCGTTAGTCCCTATCTCTTGCTTGATGAACCATGGAACCCAGACCTGGCAGATGGTAAGACGACTTCCCCAATCCGTCTCACAGTTGTTGCATTTCCCCAGGACGCATTGGGGAAAATGAATTCACCTTTGCCACCGGCAGATAGAGAGATGGTGAAGCGATACGAAGTGAGTCGAAAGAACGCTGGTTTCTTTATCTATCGCAATGAGCGACTGATCCGCTGGGGCGACAGTCTTGGAATATTGTCTAAGGACGAATTCAATATCCGCATCCGCATGGATCTCACGGAAGAGCACGATGACGTTTTGCATGTCGATGTGACGAAACAGAGATTTGAGATTGACGATGAGTTGCTCGGGCGACTGAAGAGGATCTTGGATGACCCGCGATCGACTGCGAAGTGCATCATGAAAAAATGTCATGAGCTACTAAAAATGCCTAGCGGTCGTGAAGGAGAAAAGTTCACGGAACTCTCTGCAAACGTAGCCGAAGATGATCCTGAAGAGATGGCGCGAGGCACGCCGCCAGATGAGGTTCTGAAGCGACAGCAGGCCCAAGCAAAAGAGTCCGATGAGGCCAAAGCGGAAAAAGGCATTTCTGGAGAGGACTCCTCGGCGAAGCTGGGCGAACCTGCGTTCGCGAAAATTCGATACACCGATCAGGTTGACTACCAGCGCTTTTGGACTCCATATCGCGATGCAAAGGAAGGCGTATTCGTTTGTGTGAACACGGCGCATCCCTTCTACACAGAATTCATGAAGGGGCTCGCAGACAATGCCCCCGAGCGGGTTTTGCTTGAAACATTGATCTTTGCTGCAGCAGTTGCCGAGATCAATACGATCGGCAATCTGTACCACGTTGAGATCGGGGCTATAAAGGCCGTTTTTGATCGCTTTCATCGAAACTATGGCACATACTTGGCCAACTTCACCAGTGAAAACATTAATTTACTGCAAGAATGATCTCACTTGCCGGAATAGTA
Source organism: Acidiphilium sp. (assembly GCA_027449105.1). GTDB lineage: Bacteria > Pseudomonadota > Alphaproteobacteria > Acetobacterales > Acetobacteraceae > Acidiphilium. The sequence continues at coordinate 3,194 of DAIDMG010000089.1, forward strand.
TGGGGCAGCCCACGGACATCTCACTTATACGCAATCTTCAAAGGCAGGTACGTATATTTTGGTGAAACCGGGCACGTTCCACCGGTACGATGGAAAAGTCATTTAACATCAGAGAATGACTTTTTGGGCAAGTTGTACGACGTAGATATCGTAGAAGCCAAATCACCTAGCCCCATCTTCTTTGTTGGAATCTACATCCCATGCGCAGATTCCGAGCCGGAGCCAAGACAGAAGATTGCGAGGCGGGCGATCGAAGCAGAATTACATAAGCGCTTTGCGCTCGACCCCACTCAGGTCGCCCCTGCGGCAGCGCTACTATCAAACCCGCCCCCGTCACCAGTCAGGCATTCGTTTTCATTCAACAAGAGCGAAGTTGCGGACAGTGTCTACAAGCTAATAGCCCAGCAGTACAAATCCTGGCTGGTCAGAAGCGACGGAATCACTTTCAATCAACCCGTCCAGGGTGAACCCGAATTCGAGCTACCCACGCGCTAACTCGGGTCATTGAAAGTGCGCCGATTTCTTCAACCCGAAGCATCGTCCATTGTTGCTGTCTGCGGTTATGTGCTAGCCGTGCGCGAGCGAGTTTCCCATTTCAACTAGAAGATCGTCATCCCGGCGACTAACGAGATATGATAACCCCCTATGAACATGCAGAAGAAATACTTGCCGAATGGTGTCTTCTGAGACCCGTTTCCCCTCTGATAGCAATCGAATGATCAAGAGGTTAGTATAGAGATCGTCCTGGCCACCAGTCAGCGTGCGCCAGTCGATCTCAATCCCGCCGGCAAAGGCAAAGTTCTCGTCCGGTGGCACTGATGGGTTGGCCAGTGAAATGCATAGGGCGTGCCGGCAGATCGCATTGTTGTGTTCAATACCAGTGCGGCGCTTAATGGTGGCGAGCTGGTTGCGTGCGGTTGCGGTAAGCTTGACGCGCTCTATCAATGCACCTCCTCCGTCAGGAAATTGACCGTTGTTCGACTCTCGCCATCATCAAAGTCCAATGAGTACTCCGCATTAGTGAAAGGTTTTAGGGCCTCATAGGCAGCACCATCAACCTCTTGGTCCGTGGACAGCACAACGACCTGGTGCGAAACCGTAGCGAAGAATCGCTTGATCAGTGCCGATCGGTGATGCTGGTCCAACCGGGCAAGCGGCGTGTCCACCACCACAGGGAAACGTCCTTTGCGTTCCTTGATCAGCGCACTAAGCACCGAGATCGCGAGCAGTTGCCGTTCGCCGGCCGACAAACGATCCATAGGTAGTTCTTGTTGTTTGCTGTCCTTGATTGACACTTGATAGCTCGTTGGGTCTACTACGACGCTCGCAATCAGATTCCGCTTGCGAAGTAGATTCCGAAACTCCCCTGTGATCATGTCAGAAAGCCACTGGGCCTTCGATGCCAACAGTCGGTCTTTGAATACAGCGAGTACCTTACGGGTCCGGGCCGAGGCTTCCAGACTTTTCGCCTCCATAGATCGGTCGCGGAACTCAGTTCCCAAGCGTTGCTGGGCGGCATTCAGGCGTATACGCACATGCGCAAGGTTGCGTTGTGCCTCGTCCAACTGTTGGGTCAAGGCAACCAATTGAACCTCTGCTGCCGAGGCTACCTTACTACGCTCCTGAAGCATGGAGAGGATATCGCTGATTTGCTCTTCGGCCGGTATCTGCCCAATATGTTGTTCGGCTTTGTCCAACTGTTTCTGGGCGGCCCTCAGAGCATCCAACTCACGCCGGACTTTTCTTCGGCTGGACTCCAACTGCCGTTCGGCGTCCTTTGGTGCAGCATCTCGTAAGCGAGGTTCGCCTTTGCCGTGATTCGCCGAGTAGGCTTTAAGGTCTTGCGCCAGAGCATTCCGGAGCGCCTCGATGGCAGCCTTGGAAAGATTGGCCGGCAATGCCGACAGCACCCGTTGATCACGCTTCTTGAACTCCCGTGCAAGTAGCTTCGAGTGTCGTGCGTGTTGGTACCGCTCCCAAGCATCACAGTAGCTCGGCCACAGGGGCGCCAGCCAAGCGAGCGGCAATACCGGATCTGACATGGCAATGGCCAGGTTGGCCCGGGTAACATCTACAGCCTTACGGGCTACTACGACGGCGTTGCGAATAGCGGCCGCCTGCTCGTAGGCCGCGAGCCCCTTGCGCTTAGCATCAGTCGTATGGCGATCCAGGGCGCCTTGGGCCTGTTCCACGGCGTTCCGGGCGGCAGCCTGTTCCTGTGTCAGGCGCTGAACGCGCGCTTCAAGCTCCCTTGCCTGGTTGTACCAAGTGGACACATTGGAGCGCGCGGCTTCAAACTCCTCGGATGTGTTCTTATTTTTCAAGGCCGCACGCCGCTCCAAGGCCTTCAGATCGTTGCCAAGCGCGTCGATACCCCCGATGCCAAGAAACACTTCGGTGGCTCGTTTGAGCAAATCAGGCAGGCGTTCGGGATTAGCCAACGCCTCGATTTTCTCGCCATCGAACAAAAACAGTTGCACGAGCTCGGCTGGCAATATGGAGCCGATAAACTCATCCCAGGTCTGTGAGAAGTCAATATCGAGGCTACCATCCTCGAACACAGAAACGTTCTCCTGTAACCCGCCAGCCCGTGAGGGCCACTCACGTTTCACATTTAACTGGCGGCGGGCGCCACTCACTTCAACCACGACACCAATTTCCACAACGCCATGGCCTTGAGCATCACGACGCCGTAATCCCAGGATCAATTGCTCGTACTCGGATCGCTTCAGCCCTGGTAATGCCTTCTGTCCATAGAGGCCTATCTGCAAAGCCGTTAGCAACGTTGTCTTACCGCTGCCGTTGAGCGCCTTCACGAGAATGACGGGCTTGCCTGCGCTAATGTCAAGATCAATGGTTTGTCGTTCGCGGAATGGCCCCAGATTTTCGATAGAGATGCTTGTTATTGTTATCTTTGCCATGGATTACGCTATCAATGCCGTCGCGTCTGACGTTTCCCCGTCCGAATCTTTCGAAGGGCTGGATAAGGCAAACTCAAGGGCTTCGTTTTCATTACGGAAGGCGTAGTGCCTCAGCACTCCTTCCAGCCGATCCAAATGCTTGGATCGCTTGTGTGCCTCAATCGACTGAAACTGCACTGCCAAGAGGCTGCGCGTCAGTTTGTAAAGCTCCTGCGCGGCCTCAGGCTCAGAGTCCACTTCGGACGCAACCTGCTCCAGCATCGACAAATCAGTGCGATCCAGCGGCGCTTGCTCAAGTTCTCGACCCGGGTATGCAGTTTCGAAGACGTCGGTGTAGATCTTGGGCACGAGGTCTTCGATCTCCCCCTTGTCCTCCACCCAGATACGGCGAATCTCGTCCAACTCGTCGATCGAGATCAGCACGATCAGCTGGGTACCCTGCTTCCGGTCCGCATTTCGAACCAGCCGCTGGGTAGTTAGAAGCTCTTTGAGAAGCTTCGCGCGATGGTCCTGTGTGTAAGGTCCATGGACAAGCTCATCGCGGAACACGGTGAGGCGACCGTTCATACGTCGGAAGTCCCGATTGGCCCGGTCCTCAACCGCCAAATGCTTGTTGCGAAAATCGAGGATGGGCTGCATCCATTGTTTCTGCTCGTCGTTCTGAATCATGGCCTGCATGGACTTGTCCTGCGAAACCATGGTGCAAACGTAGCAACCGAAGCGACTATCTCCACAGCTTGGCGTCGAGGTATCTACGACGATCGGACACTCGGCGTCTGGCGTAGCGCCTCGGTAAATCCCGAATAGCTCCTGGTTATCGATACCCCAGGGGTTCGGGTTTGAGGTCAGGAACTCCCAGACATTGTCACTAGTCCAGCTTTCGATAGGTGGGTAGACCCAGACGCGTGACAAGCGCGGATCCTTGTTCTTGCTCAGGCGATCCCGGGTGCTGCCCTTGTACTGATCCATGACTTTGTCGCGCGCTTGGCTCTCTCCTCGGCGCTGCCCGAGAACTAGGATCGCTTCGCCGTTCAATTCGGAAAGCTGTTGAATAAACTTGGTCGAGGCGCTGATCTTGAGCCGGTCTGTGCACCACCGAAATTTGGGCCGCGGTGCCGGATAACCCTTACCAATCAGGTTGACCCAAAAACGGTTCTCCATTGGCGGCGTCAGGCGGTGGGGACGGATGTCGATCCCTTGTTGCTTGGCCGCAATGCCGATACGGAGAAGCGAGGTCTCCACCCACGCCGCGATGACTGGGTTCTCAACCAACGTGTCAGTGCTGATGACATGAATAGGTTTGGTCCGTTGCTCAGCAGGCAGCCGAGCGATAGCAGTCCAAACCAACTGCAAGCAAGCCGTTGAGTCCTTGCCCCCGCTGTAGCCTACGATCCAGGGCATCGGATCGGAGCAGTAGATCGCCTGTATCTCCCCAATGATCAGATCGGCGTCAATGCTCATTGTGTTCTCCTTCCGGCAGCCCGTCGCTGAGGCGCACGCGATGCGGCCCATGCAGCTTCCGCGCTGGATTCCTCGGGTGTAAGTTTTAGGCCGAGTACACGCTTTATCTCGTTGCATGTGAGTGTGATGTTCTGCCCAGACTTCGCCATAGCACCGCCGACCATGGCGCGACCTTCCCACGTCTTTGCATTCTGGCGAGACCAATCTACAGTGCGAATCCGCTTGATGCGTTTAGCCCGCTCTGATGCAGGCAGTTGATACAGGGCGCGCCCTGCTCGGCCGAGCGCCTGAAGCACGATGGCATGCGAATGGATGAAGTCGCGACGCACATCGCCAGACGTCATCTTCGACTCACGCACATAGGCCCATTCAGGGATTTGCTCGCCGACAAGTTCCCAAAACTCCAGACACATGTGGCTCGCTGACTGGAAGTCCTCCAGTTCCTTCTCCGTCAGGAACTCGGTGGTCGCGAAATGCACTGCGCTCAAGGTAAAAAGACTTCTCGATCTCGCCGATAGCGAGGAGCGCTCGGTTTCGATCAGTCCCTTGAAAACTCTTGAGGTCAGACTCAGGTGCCGAGCAAGATTGGCCGCTGCGCTACGGTGGTCATACAAGATGCCGAGTGATGCCGATGGCTTCACGGCGTGCCGGTTGAGGTCAGCGAACATTTGTTGGCAGCGCTCAAGTCCGCGATCAATAAAAAACACCACTGCAATGGTCTCTTCACCCAGTTTCGGAGCAGCATCGAGCGCCTGCACGATCGCAGCGCGCCGATGTTGTCCATCATTAACGATGAATTTGGCGTGCATCGAGACTGTTAGCGACCCCATGCGGAAATTGGTCGGCCCATCCGTACCGACGGGATCGAATTTCACCTCGCCATCGATGGATACTGTGATGGCCGAGAAAGTGTAGCTATCAGGGTTCTCGATGATGTAACGTGCAATCTCGGGTACGCGCATCTTGTTCAGCGTCCGCTGAGCGCGAAGCTCCGGCATGAGTTCTTCATCGTCGAAGATAAAAAAACGGCGCAACAACTGCAGCGGGCACATCGAGACGTAGTACTCGCGTCCCGCTTGCACTCCTCGTATCGCCGGGAAGACATAGGTAAAAGCATCAGCCATATTGGCAAATAGTTTATCATGTTTGTATGGGAATACACAAACGTACGTTACCAGACTTGGTCATAGCAAAAACAGGCGGTGACCTTAATTCAGATGGTGGACGTCCCAGGGTATCGCCGTCGAGCTCGCGGGCGCCGCGCCTCGTACCGAGTGGCGGCCATATGGCTTTGATCCTTGACGTCTCCGAGCCGGATGAACTTATTGATTTTCAGATTGTTTCTAGGGTCAAGGGTGGATAAGGGGTTGAAGAGTGGCTGGCCCAGCCCAGGAGGGAGGATATGCGCCACAGTCACGTCGCCGAATTAATAGCTATGACATAACGGGGCGTCCGACGGATGATATAAAGTCAGGGTACCTCTCAACTAAACGATAGCACGTCATGTGGCAATCTTTGTCTGGTAGATCAAGGGTGAGTGCCTGTTTTTGCCTTTCCTCCCCACCCGGTCTAGTATAGTATACAAGAGTCTCCTTTCCTTGGTGGAGGGCATCCAGCGATGGCAACCGATCCGAATAACCCCGGCAATTTCGGCAACCTCATAGGTCAGGCGATCGGCTGGGGCCGGGACCAATGGGAGCGGGAGAAAGCGAAACAGGCCCAACGGGAAGCAGCGGAGTTGCGCAAGCGCAACCTGGCCGAGGCGGCACGCCTCAATGCCGAATCCGATCAGCTCCGGGCGCAGCTCCGGTTTGAGCGCAACCAGTTTGCGGCAGATGCTGCGAATCTCGAGGTCATCGCCCAGGCCTACGCTTGGGCGCTCGACGATCTGGCCAAGCATTACAAAATCCCGCGGGAGAGGGTCGAGCAGAAGCTGTTGGAGTATCGCGAGCGGCTCGCGAATTATAAATCCGGTCATCACCGCCGCGCGCTTTCCACGCCGGAAGAGGCCGCGGCGTATAGCGCGTTGTCGATCGATCAGCAGGCGGAATTCGATTATGTCGGTAGCGCCGCGC
>DAIDMG010000090.1 GCA_027449105.1 Acidiphilium sp.
GGGCCATAGAAGAAATTGAGCTGAGGACCATACGCCGGCGTCGCCTGCATGTTGTTGAGGTTACTCACCAGCGGCGTCGGGTTCATCCAGTCAAAGCCGATTTCAGTTCCCTCGAGCGAAGGCATCTCACCGCCCGAAATGCTCCAGTACTGCGACGGCTGAACCGTAAGCCACCATTTAAATGTCGGCCCCCCGGGGAACGGATTGCCACCAGACCCGAACCGGTCCAGGCCGTTGAACGCTCCATAGTCGCTCGTGATACCCGTCGCAGGCGTCTGCCAGGCACCACCCCAGTAAGTGACATGCAGCCACCCATCCGCCTTGTGGATCTGGACCGCCGCCAGGCCCATGCTGTACTGCAAGTTCGGCGAAATACCACCGACGTTGTTGAACAAGCGCGGCGTCGCATTGGTGAATGCCGCCATAGATCCATCAATACCGCCCGAAAACTGCCATTTGCCGCTCAGCGGCCCCATGTCCTTGATCGTGACCGTATCGACCGGCACATTGGCCCCAAAACCGCCCGCGCCAACCGCAAAACTCGCCTTTGGAAGGGCAAACACTCCAACGCTAAGTCCTAGTGCATAGAGTAAGTGCTTCCGTTTCATTATAAGCCTCCTGATGTTTTTGTTAGTCCCAGTTTATTTGCGTGAAACTTTGCTTCTGAACTCGCCGGACCGCACGCACCAGCCCAACAGAGATAGCTTGCCGAAGCCCGGAGCCACGAGCAGCAGCTCCGCAACGACATTGCAGAAACGAGAGGTCTTGTTGATAAGACAATAGTCAAAGGAACAGCGAACGCCCCCGGTTGCTGGCGCCTCCCACCGCAGAACGGAGGAACGAAGCCACGCCTCGCGAGAGACCCAGAAAACAGCTATACCAATCGCTATTCAAGTCACACACCTCCCAACGCAATTGCATTGCGCTTATCAGCTCAGATTTGCGTAGTACATCACGCTTTTGTTGCCAAGTCCGATTTTGGCTCAACAACTTTATTTATAAGCCTAGGGAGTTATGGTACCTAAAATACAAAATAAGACGATGAGCGTCAAGCGGATTCAACCGACGAACATCACGATACGGTGATAGTGAGTCTCAGCATCTCTGTCCAGTGTTCCGCGGACGCGGTGACATTGCCGAGGCCATTGTCTACATGTTCCACGCCCGGCTTTTTCGGTCCGTTATAGTGTAGTTCGATTTCAGTGTAGTTCGATTTCTAGGCGACCCACATGTGTTCGAGCGGCCCTCTTGCGTTTCGGCCGGGTCGCCCGCCCTCACTGCAGCTCGCGGTCCGACCGCGAATCGGGTCCATAGAACACACAGACCGGATAAAAAACTGCTGAAAAAAGACACTCGATCCGGACGACGCCGATCAGGCGGCGTCGGATGCCCGATCGGCACGCTTGCGTGCATGGGGGTCAAGGTGCCGCTTTCGCAACCGTATAGCCGAAGGCGTGACTTCGACCAGTTCGTCATCCTCAATGTACGCAATCGCCTGCTCCAGGCTTAACCGCCGAGGCGGGACGAGCAATAGCGCCTCGTCCTTCCCGGCGGCCCGAATGTTTGTGAGCTTTTTCTCCTTAATCGGGTTCACATCTAGGTCATTCTCCCGGCTGTGTTCGCCGATAATCATGCCTACGTAGACCTTTTCACCCGGACCGACGAACATCGTGCCGCGATCCTGCAAAGCAAACAGCGCGTACTGCACGCTCTCACCGTCAGAATTGGAAATGAGCGCACCGTTGCGGCGGCCCACCAACGTTCCGCGCCACGGCCCATATCCAATAAAGTGACGGTTCATCAGGCCCGAACCGCGGGTATCCGTAAGAAACTCGCTATGATATCCGATCAACCCCCGGCTCGGAATATGAAACGTCAGGCGCTGCTTGCCGCCGCCCGACGGCCGGATATCCCTTAATTCGCCCTTACGTCCGCTCATCTTTTCGACGACGACACCAGCGTATGGCTCGTCGACATCAATGAGCACTTCCTCCATTGGTTCCTCACGCTGGGCCGTTTCATGATTTTCCCGGGTCAGTACGCGCGGACGACCAATCGTGAGCTCAAATCCCTCGCGCCGCATTTGCTCTATCAAAACACCAAGCTGCAATTCGCCGCGACCGGAAACCTCGAACGCATCCGTCTCGCTGGAGTCAGCCACTTTTATTGCGACATTACCCTCCGCCTCGCGCAGCAATCGGTCACGAATTTGCCGCGATGTCACTTTCGTGCCTGCCCGCCCCGCCAGTGGACCGTCATTAATACGAAACGTCATCGCCAAGGTCGGCGGATCGATGGGGGTGGCAGGCAACGGAACCGTAATGTCCATTGCCCCGATGGTATCAGGCACTGTTGCCTCTTTGAGCCCGGCAACGGCGATTATATCGCCCGCTGAAACTTCGTCGACCGGTACACGCTCCAGCCCGCGAAAAGCAAGCAACTTTGTCAACCGGCCGTTCTCCACTGCGCGGCCATCGAGGCTAATCACCCGGACAGGCATATTCACCGTCGCCCGTCCTTGCTCAACGCGGCCGGTCAGTATGCGACCGAGAAAGTTGTCGCTTTCCAGAATTGTCGCAACCATCGCAAAAGCCGCGTCCTCAGGTAAATTCGGTGGCGGTACGTGACTCACAATAAGATCAAAAAGTGGAACCAAAGATTCGCGCGGGCCATCCAACGTAGGGGAAGCCCACCCTTGCCGGCCTGAGGCGTACAGCATCGGAAAATCAAGCTGCTCGTCGTCCGCGCCTAGCGCCGCAAACAGGTCAAAAACTTCCGTATGAACTTCGTCGGCCCGCGCATCGGCCCGGTCAATTTTGTTGACCACCACGATTGGTCGCAGCCCACGCGCTAGCGCTTTGCCGACTACAAATTTAGTCTGAGGCAGGACTCCTTCGGCTGCGTCAACAAGCACCACGACCCCGTCGACCATGTTCAGAATCCGTTCAACCTCACCGCCAAAATCCGCATGCCCAGGCGTATCTACGATGTTGATCCGTACACCTCGCCAATCAACAGCGGTACATTTTGCCAGGATCGTGATTCCCCGCTCGCGCTCGAGGTCATTGCGGTCCATGACACGCTCCACAACCTGCTGATGCGCGCTAAAAGAGCCCGACTGCTTCAGCAGTTGATCAACGAGTGTCGTCTTACCGTGGTCAACGTGAGCGATTATCGCCACGTTGCGCAGCATCTTCTGAGTCATATTTTCTTTTAACATCCTTTGGGAGCTTCTGGTTGGTCCCTACACGCTATCCGGTCCAAATGCGAGCAGTAAGCATGGAGCACACGGCATAGCCGGTCACCACCCGGTGATTAGATGCGGACTTATGTGCTTGACGCATGGCACTGCAGGGTATGGAATAATAAACATTTCATACACGCATCATGACCGTCAGTGAATTTCAGAGCGCCGTTTCTTGAGAAATACGTTGGTTAGCGGTGGATCGATAGGAATCTTTAGCGCAGAGTTCCATTTGCTCCGCTGCAGTCAGGCTGGCAAGGCATGATGGATGCCGTGCCCAAGATCCAGATATACACCTCTGGAATAATGGCCCGTCGAAGGGCACAGCACCGGCAGAGCAATACTTGGCTTACAACCCAGATACGTCGACGGGCGACGGTGCCGGATCTGCGGCAAACACACCAGCGGGGGCATTAATCTCCATATGTGGCGACCATATCGCTCTGCCCCCCCCCCCGCGTTACGAGAGCTTGAGGTTCAGAATCCCTCTCTCACCTCTGGAGGTTATTTGACCGCGTATGGGACCGATATCAAACTCTTTCAGAATGACACGCTGTAACGCATGATCCCTCGGAAGACGCCAATCGTTAGCTTCCCCATTACGAGTGTGATTCTGGGACTCTGTCTTGTGACGGCGTTCCCCCAGGCGGCTGCTGGCGCCACGTCACCAGGATCAGTGGACCCCGGCAAGGCTTGCATAAACGCCGCCCGAAGTATCAGCAAAAAGGTTGGAATACCGGCAGGTCTGCTGCATGCCATTGGCCTCGTGGAATCTGGATGGCTTGATCCGGCTTGGTTTCGTCGAACTCCTTGGCCTTATGCTGTCGACGTGGATGGAGCTGGCTACTGGTTTGGCAATGCCACGGTCGCCGCCCGGTTCGTCCAGTCCGCGCTGGGCAATGGGGCGCGCTTCGTCGACGTCGGGTGCTTTCAAATTGACCTCGAGTACCACCCAAACGCGTTTACCTCGCTGCTGCAGGCTTTCGATCCGAAAAGCAATGCAGCCTACGCGGCGAGATTTTTACTCCAACTCCATGCACAGTTCGGCTCCTGGCCGGCGGCGATTGCCGCCTACCATTCCGATGATCCGTCGCATGGGGAGCGTTACGCACAGCGTGTAATCGCCGTCTGGGACCATACGCCACGACGAGGAGAAAGCGCACCGAGTCAAACGGACCCCTACGTCATTCATATCGGCCCCCCCCAGCTCGGGTTACCTCATATTATCACCCCGTGACGACCCACCCCCGGGTTCAATAACCGGGTGGTGGTGGCGGTTGGCTCCCGTAATATCCTTGCGGCGGCGGCGCAGATTGTTGCGGCGTCGTCATTGCTCCCCCTAAAGCGCCTACTGCCCCTCCAATTAACGCGCCTGTCGCAGCGCTTCCACCGGTGGCGGCGCCGAGGGCTGCCCCAGCGCCGGCGCCGATTGCCGCTCCGCCCAGTGCCCGCTGCCCAGGGTTATAAGGGTTGGTACACCCCGCGAGGGCCACTGCCACCCCCAGCAGCACTGTGACCCCAAGCCGTGAAATCCTAGCCATACCTTATCCCTCCAATCTACACTTTATCCCACTATCGGGTTTTGACGACACTGCCTCCCACATCTTTGGACAACGCGTCTCTGCAACCCAAAAATATGCGTTCCCGCCGGCATTCCGGCAATTAAGGCGCTGAAGCATCCCCCGACGCCGGTCGCGTCCCTCCGAGCACGGAGAGAACAAAAAGTGGCCCGATCATCACGTAACGGAGATCCTCGAAGAACGACGACCGCCGCCCGTCGAGGTGGTGACCAATAAAAACGCCGAGCCAGCCAAAAAGCATAAACAGGATAGCGAGCCACGCGGCTCCGTGCTCCGGAAGTAATGCGACCCATACTACCAGCATGAAGATCATCACGACGGCCATTTTAAGCGCCATCGCGGCATCAAGCCGGTAATAGTAGATGGCCGCTACAGCAATCGAAATCAGAACCAGGCCGAGACTCAATGCCTGAATCAGCCCAATCGCGCCGAACAGAACTGCGGGAATACAGATGCACTGAACCACTTCAGCGCGCCGACCTTGATGACGCTCCGAATAGTGCGAGAGCAGGGTATCGAGTGTTGCACTCATTCTATTAACAATAGCAGAATGCCGCACAGCTTTACAAATGCCGGATCAGGTGCGAATTCCGGGATCTACACTCCCACGCTAAAGGACCAAGGCATGGCATCGCAATCTATTGTCGACGTCGATGCTCGGCACAGCTTAGACAAGCTGGCAGCAAGCAAAGCCAACCGGAAGGCTGTTGCGACTTGGCTGTTCTTCACTTTTTCGATGATTGTCGAGATGTTCGGTATCGGCGCTTATGTGCAGAACGACAACGCCGGACTGTCAATCATGGCTTGGCAGCCGGTCTCCGGTATAATTCCACCTTTGACCCACCATGAATGGGAACGCATGTTCGCGCTCTACAAAACCATTCCGCAATACCGGCTGCTAAACTCGCATATGACGCTTGCCGGCTTTAAGGCAATTTTCTGGCCAGAATGGATCCACCGGTTGTGGGGACGCTTACTGGGTCTTGATTTCGGAATCCCTTTGTTCTGGTTCTGGTGGACAGGCCGATTGGAGCGGCGGTTACGGCCGTGGCTCTTTCTGCTCCTCGTATTGGGACTGGTGCAGGGTGTGATCGGTTGGTGGATGGTGGCCTCGGGATTTCAGCCTGGCCTCACGGAAGTAGCTGTCTGGCGCCTTTCAATTCATTATTGCTTTGCGACGGCATTGGCGATCGCTGTTTTTGTCACCGCTCTCGTTGTACTGAAACCGGCTTCCGAACGGCTGGCTCCGCCCGAGGCAGCGCGGTATCGGGTGGCGCGTGGCTTTGCTGTTGCCTCCATTATAGCCATCTGCATTGCCATATTCGCTGGCACCTTTCTCTCCGGTCTCCATGCATATAACGTCGACAACACATTCCCATTGATGAATGGAAGATGGATGCCCACCGGTTATGCCAGCCTGCACCCATTCTGGCGCAACTGGTTTGAAAACAAGGTAGCAGCACAATGGAACCACCGCGTCGTCGGAACGGCTGCGGCAGTCATCGTGATCTCCTCGGTCGTCACAGCAATCCGTGCTAATGTGCCGCCACGTGCCCGGGATGCCTTCCTCGTCACGGGCGGATTATTGATTTTGCAATACATTCTTGGCGTTACGACTCTCGTATCGAGGATCCTCGATATTGGTGTCGTACATCAGATGAACGCTGTGCTGCTCCTGGCTGCCGCAATCTGGGCCTGGTTCGAACTGCGTGGCCAGCGCCCAGCATGACCCCAAAAACTGGCGACCATCTCGTCGGAAACTGGCTTCTTGTAATAGCGGCGATGATTTTCGGAATGGTAGTCGGTGGCGGACACGTCCGCACCATTGGCGCCGGCTTTGCGCTGCAAATTTGGAAGCCGGTTGTCGGCTTTCTTCCCCCAGTTAGCGATGCTGGCTGGAAGCATCTTTTTGCGCTATACCAGAAAACATCCCAGTTTCAGTCATTGCATCCGGCAATGACGCTAGCCCAGTTCGAGGCAATGGCCTGGCCAAACATCCTGGATCGTGACTGGGGCCGCCTGACGGGGATAGCATTTATTGTACCACTCGCCGTCTTTCGGTGGCAACACAGAATTTCAGATAGGATGACGATATGGCTTTTGTTTATTTTCTCGGCTGGCGCCGCTGAAGCAACGATCGGTTGGTACATGGTTCGTTCTGCCATGTCTCCTGGCAATCTGTCCCCATCCCCTCTTTGGCTTGCTCCTCATTTCGTCCTGGCGATGATGATTTTCTCCACGGTGCTGTGGACGGCTCTCAGCATCCGAAATCCCGTACCAATACCCATTGAAGGAAGCGCTCACCTCCGCCCATGGTTAACGGCTTCCATCGTGCTCATTATCGCCACCATGCTTACTGGAAGCTTAGTCGCGGCAACAGGGGCAAGCCGTGTTTACAATACATTTCCGCTGATGAACGGGCATGTTATGCCCCAAAATGCTTGGGCGTTGCACCCACTCTGGCTGAACCTCGTGGCCAATCAGGGAACTGTGCAGTTTGAACACCGGGTGCTCGCCACGATAACCACCGTGGTAGTCCTGGTTGCCACGGTTCAGGGTTTGCGCAAACCGACAGGCACTAGGGCGCGCGATCTTTTTCTGCTCCTAGCGCTATCGGTATCACTACAATATATACTGGGGATGACGGCTCTTATCTCGCGAATGAACTCGATCGGCTATAGTCATGAGCTGAACGCGGTTTTAGTTCTCGCCGCGTGTATAGCGTGCCGCCATACGGTGCGCGGCACCAACCCAACCATCCGATACGTAGTTACGAAGGCGGCTGAATGAAATCTGACACACTGGCAACAGCCGATCGCTTGTTTCACGGCAACGACGGCATTGATCCCATAGAGGCAGCACGGGCCATAGCGTCGGTGCTCGATAAGGCTGATGATGGAGAGTTGTTCATGGAGTACCGTGAATCCGAACTCATCAGCATGGATGACGGGCGGATCCGCAACGCGAGCTTCGATTCGCATCGCGGCTTTGGTCTCCGTTCGGTCAGTGGGGAGGCATCACTGTATTCGCATGCTGGTGAGCTTTCACATGCCGCTCTCAAGCGCGCCCTTGAAGTGCTGCGCGAGGCTCGGCTCGGGGACGCTGGCACGACCTCAGTTGCCCCAGCGTCGGCACCAACGCCGCTCTACACGAGTCGCAACCCACTCGCGGAGCAAACGTTCGAAAGACGTGCTCTTTTGCTTGGTGACATTGACGCATACGCGCGGAGCAAGGATCCGCGAGTGGTACAGGTCATGGCGAATCTTTCGGGCGAATGGCAGGTGGTGGAGATCCTCCGGCCCGACGGCACCCGTACCACTGACGTCAGGCCGCTTGTCGTACTGCATGTCTCGGTGGTGATGGAGCACAATGGCCGACGCGAGGTTGGCAGCCACGGCGCCGGTGGTAGAGAGACTTACACAAGCATCACCGCACCGGAATTCTGGCGTACAGCGGTCGACGAAGCCATTCGTAAAGCCGAGCTTAACCTTGTCAGCATTGCTGCGCCGGCAGGCGAAATGCCGGTGGTACTCGGTCACGGCTGGCCTGGAATCCTTTTACATGAAGCCATCGGCCACGGGTTGGAAGGCGATTTTAACCGCAAAAAGACATCGGCGTTTTCTGGTCTGATGGGCAGTCGAATAGCTTCAAAAGGCGTCACCGTCATTGATGATGGGACGATCCCTGGTCGGCGCGGCTCTCTTACCGTGGATGACGAGGGCACACCGACACAACGCACGGTGCTGATCGAGGATGGGATCCTCGTCGGTTACCTCCAGGACCGGCAAAACGCGCGTCTGATGAACATGCGTGCGACAGGCAACGGTCGTAGACAATCGTACGCTCATCTGCCGATGCCGCGAATGACCAATACGATCATGCTTGCAGGTACGGCCTCATGCGAAGACATGATCCATTCGGTCAAGCGCGGGATCTATGCTGCAAACTTCGGTGGCGGCCAAGTCGACATTACGTCGGGGAAATTCGTTTTCTCTGCGTCCGAAGCGTACTTGATCGAAGACGGGCGGATCGGCCCATCCCTCAAGGGTGCTACGCTGATCGGCAACGGGCCGGACGCTTTAACCAAGGTTGAGATGGTCGGATCCGATCTCGAACTCGATCCAGGTATCGGCACGTGCGGCAAAAACGGCCAAGGCGTGCCCGTGGGCGTCGGACAACCAACAATAAAGATCTCCGGCTTGACCGTCGGCGGAACGGGCCTGTAAACCATTAGTTACGTGCATGACACTGCTGGCGTCGCACGATTGCTTCTGCCGCCGCATCGTCGGCAATGCGCCGCCAGGAGCTCTGGGTCGTCGGTCCGTGACGGCGGCGCGGCGGCGGATCATTGTCATTGGAGTTGCGAGAAGATTTTGCCCGCTTCCAGGGCGGGACGCCCGCATACATCTCGTCGATCTCGACCACACCAGCAAAGAATCGGGTTCGCCTCCGCCATCACGACACGGACCCGATCTCGGAGATGCCACGCAGCCGGCCCGGACATGCCAGGCATCTTACTGAGCTTCAGGGCCGAGCTGCCCGTCGACGACACGACCAGATAAATTGCATGAGCCCATGTCAGCAGCGGCAAGTGGAGTTTAGAGCGTGATTGGTTTAAGTTTGTCCATAACCATCATGCTTGAGGTAGTTTGAGCATTCCTGTGGTGTGACGGTG
>DAIDMG010000091.1 GCA_027449105.1 Acidiphilium sp.
CATAAGCTCGACGATACGCGCAGCACGGCGCATATAATCAAGTTCTTTGGGGCTTTTCACCGCTCGCTGCCAATTTACTAGAGCTGTCGCATCGATAAAGCGGCACCCCTCCAAATTATCGCGAAGATGCATGTAAGCGGCCGCCGAGAACCAATAGTTATCCATCTCGGTACCAATAGAAAGCCCCATGCCAAAGCGTTCCGCGATTAGTCCTCCGAGCAACTGATACGGATGTCGGTCTGTCGACTGGACATAATGATCTGGATACCCGATAATATTATCGGCATCTAACCAGCTTGTATATTTAGCTCCGATGGCGTCCTGTCCGCGGCCAAACCAGATCGGCTGACCGTCCATCCCTACCACTACTGTTTGATGAACATAAAACGACCAGCCATCATAGCCGGTGAGCCACGCCATATTAGACGGATCACTAACGATCAAAACGTCAATACCTCGCGCCGCCATAGCCGTCCTAGTCTTGACAAGGCGAGACTCATATTCTGCTAACGAGAATGGCATATGTGATGGCATTTGGACAAACTCCTGTGGGGTTAGGCAAATATTACGGATAATTCGGAATATTTTTACGGTCACCTCACGATTCAAATATTATGCCAATATCAGCATCATCAGCGCGCTGTCCAGCGAGTGTTGCAATCGCAGTATCCTGCGCACCAATACCTGTCAGGTCAGCGAACGTGACTTCTTTATCATTTGTCCGACCACGTGTCAGTCCAGCAACGATTGAGCTGAGTTCCACAAAACGCACTTCCTTCAAAAAATCGCATGACGAAAGTGCGTGATGGAGTTCACCAATCAGCTTCGTCTGACTAATTCTATCGGCGACATAGAGGTCAGCATACCCGATAATTGATGGGTCTATCTCGTTTTTGTGCTCCGCATCTGAGCCCATCGCAGTAATATGTTGCCCGGGTTCAATCCACGCATGGTGAAGAATTGGGGTGCGTGACGGAGTCGTGGTAGCAATGATATGTGCGCCGCGTACTGCCTCTTCAGCCATATTGTATGCAAACGCAGGGATACCAAGCCGGTCGGTGACATCGTTGGCCAGAAGTGCGGCACGGTCAGAGCGACGCGCCCAAATGCGCACCTCGCTAATAGGGCGAACAAGGACGAGACCCTCAAGTTGGAGGCGCGCCTGCATACCAGCCCCTAAGATTGTAGCAATCGATGCATCAGATCGGGCAAGGTGCTTCGCAGCAACAGCGCCGGCGGCCGCAGTACGAATATCTGTCAAGTAGCCGTTGTCAAGAAGTAGACGCCGAACTTGGCCAGTACGAGAGTCAAAGACTACCATCAACCCGCTTGTGCTCGGTAAGCCGATAGACGGATTATCAAAAAATCCAGGACTTATCTTGATCGCGAACTCAGGTAGGCCGGGCACATAGGCAGTCTTCACATCTACCTCGCCGCGGTACGTTGGGATATCAAGACGAAGGACTGGTGGCATTACTACATCGCCACAAGCAAGTGAACGGAATGCGCCCTCAACGCAGTCCACCGCGCTCATGTCAAACGGCACCAGACCCCGCAAGTCACTTTCCGTCAAAATACGTATCTTGGGCATCAGACACCTTCCGATTCTATTATGCGCTGAAAAAGCCTAAGATCGATATTTGATCCAGAAAGAATGGCAACAGTCGGCCCACGGATATCTATCTTGCCTGCCAGCAATGCCCCGATACCGACTGCGCCCGCACCTTCTGTAATTTCACCATCGGCCGCGGCAGCCCGAATACCGTCACGGATCTCGTCCTCCGAGAGCAGGACAACACCGTCAAGTAGATCACGAGCCATAGCAAACGTATAGCGGTTATCCAGACCAATGCCGCCGCCAAGAGAGTCTGCAAGTGTTTCTTCTTCAGGAACCAAAACAGGATGCCCAGCCTCGAGACTTGCATACATAGCGGCGCCACGGACCATGCTGACGCCAATGACACGGGCCGCGGAATTCCGAAATTTTATGGCAGCGGCAACTCCTGCGGCTAAGCCACCGCCTGATAGAGGCACAAGCACCAATTCGACATCTGGCAGATCGTCCATAATTTCGGCACCGATTGTTCCCTGTCCTGATATGATATCGCTAGAATCAAACGGTGGAACAAATGTATAGCCACCCGATAGCGCCTCGGATCGGGCAGCGGCCTCTGCCTCGTCCTGGGAAACTCCAATTACCCGCACCTCTGCGCCAGCTTCTTCTAGGGCTACTACTTTATTTTTCGGTACCATTTTTGAAATATACACAATGCAGTGTACTCCTATGGCATTGGCTGAGTACGCAAGCGAGCGCCCATGATTGCCCGTTGATGCAGTGACTACGCACTGTAAACCACTTTCTTCAAGAAGGTGGATTATGGCGTTTGTAGCACCTCGTAGCTTGAAGCTTCCAGTTTTCTGCTGGTTTTCAAGCTTGTAGTAAATCGGGACGCCCTTTAACGAAGATAGCTTTTCTGCCCGCCGTAGCGAAGTCCTTATGATCCTGCCGTTAAGCCGTTTACTAGCCTTCTCAATCTCTTGGTTCCAAAACTCAAGGTCGGACATCTGCTACCTCGGTTATTCAAGAGGTGGGCAATAGAATTGCCCACCATCTTGGTCATCTATATTTTGGCTAAAACATAAGCCCAGTCTCAAGTACAGCAATCATCTGATTGCGACCATTACCGCGGCTGCCATATCCTATGCCAGAGCCGAGACTTGTAAGATGAAGCAGGCCGATATCACCACGTACAAATATATTTTGGTGCTGCCACGTTGGCGTAACGGACAAACCCCAACCGGCCGCATGCGGGCTAAGGAACCAATTATCCGGCCCATTATTCCGGAAATATTCTACAAATCCCCCGAGCGACCACGGCGTCTTATTGAATTGATAATTTCCAAAAATCGCCAGGCCGAGGTTACTAGAGAATTTATTTAAGCCAATTTTGTGATCCGCTTTTGCGTATACGTATTGCACCTCGGGCACAAGGTTCAGATTGCCGCGGGTATAGTCATAATACCCACCGATCAATGTCGAGTTCACATAATATGTTCCATAATCAGAAACGCGGCATGTTCCAAAAGGACAACCCGAGTAGCCGGCAATCGTTGCATTAGGCGGTGTCTGCCCAAGGTTAGTTGCGCCATAAACTGTGAGTGAATTATCCGCATTGAATGTATAAGAAGCTGTTCCTTGTAGAAAGTTCCAAATTCCTGTATCGAACCCATCGCCAAATGAAATAGTTGTTGAAAAGCGATTATTCGAATAGCTTGCCGAGATTCCACGACTTGATGTATTTTCTACGTACCAAAGATCAGTAAGCAAGGCATTTGAATTATGAAAGTCAGCTGAATACTCCCAGCCTTCAACCGAGTATAGTTCGCCCGCAGAAAATGAGAAATGCTTATTGGGTGCGATCGTCGCGAATGCCGCGTAAACGGGCCCAAGAGGAAACTGTTGCATATACGGGCTATTTGGCTTGGTACCAAGTACCAACGAGTTCTGTGGTCTCAATTCGAATGTAAACCGAAGTGGACCAGTAGGCTTTGTTATTTTAATCTGAGTACTGTACACCTCGGCACCGGATGACTTACTAGTCCCAAGCAGACCCGGGGAGTTTGTGTTACCAGCGCCTGACAAAGCATAAAAATATCCATCAAGTCCACCGCTGACTTCAAGGGTACCAAGCGGTCCCCCATCGATTTTGAGCGGTGGTGGCATATTCATCGCATTCGCCTGTGCCGTAAAGAAGGCTCCAACACCGATTGCACAAGCCATACAACGAACCACACTACTAACTTTGCCGTTTGTTTGCATTTCGCTTCTCCCCTAGTTAAGGCGTTTACAACCATTATTAGGAACGCGCATCTCATTTATTCTTGCTTATTTGTATAAATAATTAGAGAATACTATGCACCTTTACACCTAGCGATTTCGCGACCTCTGGATGGGTAATTTCACCATCAACAATATTCAGGCCCGCCCTCAAATGGTCATCAGCGATCATGGCCTGCTTCCAACCCTTACCAGCAACTTTCAAAATATATGGCAATGTTGCTTGGTTTAATGCAAATGTTGAAGTCCGTGGTACAGCGCCAGGCATATTTGCAACACAATAATGCACTATGCCGTCAATGATATAAGTTGGATTATCGTGCGTTGTTGGTTTGCTTGTTTCGAAGCAACCCCCTTGGTCAATTGCGACGTCGACTACAACTGAGCCTGGGCGCATATTCCTAAGCATCGTCCTGGTTACAAGTTTGGGCGCAGACGCACCAGCTACCAGCACTGCCCCGATAACCATATCCGCATTGAACACGGCCTGCTCAATTGCTTCTGTTGTTGCAAAGAGCGTTTTCAACCGCGGGCCATAAAGATCATCAAGCTGACCGAGGCGATTTGTTGATTTATCAATGATCGTTACATCGGCGCCCATCCCAAGCGCGATGCGAGCAGCATTTACACCAACAACGCCACCGCCCAATACCACGACGCGTGCCGGCGGTACGCCCGGGACACCCGCAAGTAGGACGCCGCACCCGCCGTGCACCTTTTGAAGAGACACCGCACCCACCTGTACCGCCATACGTCCGGCAACTTCGCTCATTGGCGCTAACAGAGGTAGACGGCCACGGTCGTCTGTAACTGTCTCGTAGGCGATACAAATGGCGCCTGACTTCCTCAGGAGTGCCACTTGATCAGGATCGGGAGCAAGATGAAGATATGTAAATAGGATCTGCCCTCGATGTAAACAGTGGCATTCGGCGGGTTGGGGTTCTTTCACCTTAACAATCATATCCGCCTGGTCGAAGACATCTTTAGCGTCAACTGCAATGCTTGCACCAGCTTTTACATATGATTCGTCACTTGCGCCAATTCCTTCACCGGCACGTGCTTGGACTATAACCTTATGACCATTTTCGCATATTTCGCGCACCGAGGCCGGCGTAAGGCCAACGCGAAATTCATTATTCTTTACTTCCTTTGGGACACCGATCAGCATTGCAATAACATCCTTGTTCAGAGACTGCTTTGGATTGAAATGATGGCATCCCGTGTCGCTTGAACAACAATGTCTACTTCGTCCTGCGTAATACAAAGTGGCGGGGCGAACCCTAGAATATCACCTTGAGGCATAGCGCGCGCAATAACGCCGCGCTCAAGAAGCGCGGCAGAAATTCTCGGCCCAATTTTCATCGACGGATCGAAGAGTACACAATCGTCCTTGTCAGCAACAAACTCAATGGCGCCTAAAAGGCCCTCGCCCCGAATATCGCCAACGATCGGTAGGTCGGCAACCGCGTCGTACATTGCTTTCTTAAGATAGGCGCCAGTATCTCTCGCGTTATCAACCAGTCCAAGCGTATCAATCAAATTTAAATTAGCAACACCTGCGGCTGCACAGATCGGGTGAGCTGAGTAAGTCCAACCATGGCCAATGGGACCTAGTTCATCGGATCCCTTCTCCAAGACCCGCCACACCTTCTCTGACACAATTACGCCTGACAGGGGTGCATAGGCTGAGGTTAGCCCCTTTGCAATTGTAATCAAGTCTGGCTTAATGCCGTAATGATCGGAACCAAACATCGATCCAAGTCGGCCAAATCCAGTAACGACTTCGTCCGTAATCAGCAAAATATCGTACTTTTTCAGTATTAGCTGAATGCTCTCCCAATAGCCAGCAGGCGGCGGAACGATGCCGCCAGTACCAAGTACTGGTTCTCCGATAAAGGCTGCTATTGTATCAGCGCCTTCCGTCAGAATCATTTCTTCAAGTTTTTCTGCACAGTGTTTTACAAACATCTCCTCTGTCATTGCCCGATCTTGACGTCGGAAATAATAGGGAGCCTCGGTGTGTAATATTGGCGCAAGGGGTAGGTCGAAAGCAGTGTGGAATGCGGCCAGTCCTGTTAGACTGCCAGTCATTAAGCCCGACCCGTGATAGCCCCGCCAACGGGAGATTATCTTTTTCTTCTCTGGTCGTCCGATGATGTTATTGTAATACCAAACTAGCTTTATATTTGTTTCGTTCGCGTCAGATCCTGACATACCATAATAAACACGGCTCATATTGTCAGGTGCTCTGTCTATGATCATTTTTGATAAGCGTATAGATGGCTCACTGCCATGACCAACATAGGCATGATAATAAGCTAGCTTAGATGCCTGCTCACCTATCGCCTTTGCGATTTCCTGTCTGCCGTATCCCGCGTTAACACAATATAGACCTGCGAATGCATCTAGACTTTGTCTGCCATTGATGTCGACTATATATACACCCTCTCCACCGGCAATGATGCGGTTTGGGGTGTCGCCACGTGCGTGCTGAGCCATATGGGTTGACGGATGAAAGAAGTGATCACGATCCCAGGCATGAAGGTCGTTTGGCTGATCGATCATGGTGATATTAGCTCCCGATATGCTAATCGCAGTTAGGCTACGTCGAAACAGACATATTTTAGATCTGTGAAGGCTTCCACACCGTGGTGTGAGCCTTCACGGCCTAGACCGGATTGCTTTGCACCACCGAAGGGTATTGGCGCACCCGTTATCTTGGCCCTATTGATGGCAACCATACCATATTCAAGAGAACGGGCCATGCGTAGCATCCGAGCGCCGTCTTTGGTCATTACATAGGCAACTAGTCCATATTCCGTATTATTAGCATTTGCGATTACATCATTTTCATCGTCAAATGGAGTTACAGCTGCGACCGGACCAAATGTTTCCTCTTGCATGATACGCGCTGTATTAGGCACATCTACTAACAATGTAGGTGTGTAGTATAGGGGCCCTGCCGCATGTCGGTGCCCGCCCACTATGCAGCGTGCGCCAAGGCTAACTGCGTCTTTTACCTGTCCATCTACCTTTTCGAGAGCACGAGAGTGCATCAGCGGCCCAATCTCGGATGCCTCGTCAAGACCTGGGCCGACACGTAATGCCGCAATACGTATGGCTAACGCCTCACAGAATTGCTGGTAGACTGAGCGTTGCACATAAAAGCGATTGACTGCAAGGCAATCCTGACCTGATGTCGTGAATTTCGCGCTTATTGCAACATCAACAACCTGATCGAGATTTGCGTCGGAGAAAACTATAAATGGAGCATGTCCGCCAAGTTCCATCACGATGCGTTTCATAGTTTTTGCGCACTGCCCGGCGATTAGCCGTCCAATTTCGGTCGATCCGGTGAAGCTGACCGCTCGCACACGCGAGTCATTTGTCATTTTGTTTACAATCGTTGCCGCATCACCAGTCACGACGTTGAAAACACCGGCAGGTAAGCCAGCCCGGTCTCCAAGTACGGCGAGAGCAAGCGCCGAGAGAGGGGTGAATGAAGAGGGATGGGCGACCACGGTACATCCGGCGGCAATCGCAGCGGCGGCCTTTCGCGTTAGCATGGCTGCAGGGAAGTTCCAGGGGGTGATGACGCCAACAACACCCAGCGGAACTCGGTGAACGATCATCTCTGCATTGTTTAAGTGTGCTTTGGGCACCTCGCCAGAAAGGCGCTTGGCTTCTTCTGCAAACCATTCAACGAATGATGCAGCATATTCTATCTCATTTATGGATTCAGCGAGCGGCTTTCCTTGTTCAAGTGTCATCAATAAGGCGAGGTCGTCCTTTGCGTCGAGGATTAGTTCGTACCAGCGCCGAAGAATTGCCGCACGCTCCTGTGGCATTCTACCTGCCCATGTCTTGAAGGCGCTCTGAGCAGCGTCAATGGCTTTACCAGTGTCTTCAGCTCCCAATTTGACAACCCATGCGACTATCTTACCGGTCGCAGGATCCTCGACTTCGATCATCTCACGTTTTTGGCCCGCAACCCATTTGCCCCCGACGTAAGCGAGTTCACGCAGCAGACGCGGATCCGTAAGCTGAGACAGGGCAGGATGACTAGACGGGCGTCCGAAATGCGCGTTCATTGAATTCTCCACGCAGAAGAAAGCCGTAGGAAATCTACGATTTTGCGAAGAATAGGCCTAGGCAATCGGAAAGTGGGACCTAGTTCAGGTCGTCCTGGACTAAAAGTTTTCGCAGTCGGCTGTAATTTGAGAAAGATTATCTTTCTTGCGGTAGAGCTGGGTACCCGCGTTTGTCCCAGTCGGCGTCTATGGTGTTGCGGGCGATCCGGGTGTCTGCGAGGTGATCGCGATCCCGCCGGAGTTGCGTTGTGGTGTCAGGCCTCAATGGTGACGCCGGCGCTCAACTCCCGTGATGATCTCCATCCACACACCCGCTCATAGCGTCGCTCTTACAAGCGCATTTATGAGCGAATCACTCCATCATCGACAGGCGGCCTTCACCGGATGGTTACAGCATCTTCGACATGCTGGGATATGCAACGGAGGATATTCATGGCCTGGTCTGGTGGTATTCCCATGTTCATCCAGACGACTAGCCGCAAGCCAGATTCGGCATCCAACGTACCCTCGACGCAGGACATTACACGCATCGCTATCGCATAATGCACTGGAATTGCAGCTATCGCTGGATAGAGTGTCGGGCTCAGTTTCGGAGGTCGACAAACGTCGTCGTCGTGTTGTCGGGGATGCGCCCGATAAATTGGTTCGTCTGAAATGGGTTCGCGTGCTGGGACGAGGCAACGGTGCGGTAAATGTTTCGGCCGGTGCAGACCGGCAGCCCGCCCCCGGTCGGAAAGGTCGGGATATTGGTCAGCGCGCACTTTGCGTAGACCTCCTCTCCGCCAAATATCGAGACAACCAGCGCGAGTCAGATCTATCAACATGCCTCGCTCCAACCGAGCCATCCGCAATATTCCGCTTCTGACGCGTGGCTCGAACCGGTGCAGTTGGCTCTGTTCCCAGAGCAGGTCAGCCTCATCCGGATCCGCCCCGAACATAACGAAAACCGGTACTATCATATCGAGATCGTTACAGACCTGTTCGGCGCCGTAGGCCTCGCACGAACCTGGGGGCGGATCGGACGTTCCGCACGCTCCCGGTTTGACCCCCTGCCCGACCTCGGCACCGCCATCGATGCACTCCGCCATCTGGCTCGCACCAAACGCCGTCGCGGCTATCAGGACCGCTAATCTGTCAAAGTCAGGTTCAGGCGCAATCGAAACGCAAATCTTGCCGAGACGCTTCTCGGCTACACCGCGCAGCCCAGATACCTTAGTTGGCAGAGCCTCATGATTTAACGCCCCGCCGTTGCACGTCGTGTCTGCCGCTCCTGCTCGGGCTGCTCGGCTCGTTCCGCCCGCCGTATTTCAGCACCACTCTCAGCTGCCAGCTGCCAGTAACCACGCGCCTGCTCACCCGCCTGGCTGTCAGCCCGGCCAGCGGCTTGCCCGGCTTTCTGCTCGGCCCGCAGCGCCATCAGATACCCGGAAATCTTCTCGGCATCGGCCGCCGCCCGGAAGATCTCACGCGGGTCTTGCTGCAAGGCTTTGATCCAGCTTCCGACATAGGCCGCATGCTGGCCCGGATCATGTCCGACCCCCAGCTTG
>DAIDMG010000092.1 GCA_027449105.1 Acidiphilium sp.
TAGGGCAAGCTTCACCAGATCGCGCGGCACTAACCGGGAGGCCGCCACGCGTTTCCAACCGCCATCGCGTCGGACAGACGCCGTTATTGCAAGTTTTTGTCGAAGTGCTGTGACAGCACCGCGGGCGCGCGCTTCTTGCGTTACCCCCAGTACAGCGTTGAAAAACAGGAGACAGAAAATGACCAGCGCCTGCATTTCGTGGCCGAGAAGAAGCTCAAGCAGGACGGTCGCTTCCAGCATCCACGCGAGAGGTGTCCACAGCCGCGAGCCAAGGGCTCGAAGCCAGTTCTCGGTCGTGTCCGCGACCTCATTCGGGCCATACTGCAGCAAAAGTCGGGCGGCCTCAGCTTCTGAAAGTCCCTGTTCGATTTTCGTGCCCATCTCGACGTCCGGCACTCTCTTACTCTGCCCCAATCGCGCAGCCAAATCGCGCCGTTACCGATGTACCAGCCTCCCTGGCGTCACAGGTGTGGCACTTAACGCAGCTCAGGCTTCGAGATGAAGCGATGGGAGCCAGCAACTCGCGCACAAGTAACGTCGCCATTCATGGCGGACACGAACGACACGCGCCTCAAGATAGCCAGTACCGCGCCGGTGGCGCCCACGCCGGGCTTTTTCAAGGAGAAAGGGACCATCGCCGAGTCAGCGTGTCAATCCTTGCATCCAGCGTCGCCACAAGCGGCCACTTCAGGCAAAGGTCCTCGAACAGTGCGTTAGAAACGAGGGGCGGCCGCGCGCTTTAATCGGTCGTTGATTGCGATGCCAATACCATCGTCCGGAATCGGACTGACGGCAATGCCTCTAAGACCAAGCGCTAGCGCTTCGTCGTCAATCCGCCGCAGTGCTGAAAAAAAATTCGCTGCCGTCTCAACCAAGTCACCTGTCGTGGATAAATTGATCGTTAACCTCGCATCCGGTAAACTTGCTCCGAACCCCAACAGCGCCTCGTGTTCTTCAACGGAGGTCGCCCCTGGCCGAACTGGCAGCCGCGGCGCATAATGTGATCGCATCATACCCGGCCCGCGTAATGCCGACGTGCTTCCGCCAACCACAACGGGCCCAATAACTCCCTCGATCATTTTGCGCGTACAAACTCCAGGCCGAAGCAACATCGCGTCCTCGCGCGTTAAGTCAACGACCGTGGACTCCAGTCCGACCCGAGTCGCTCCAGCATCAAGAACTGCACTGACCCGACCATCCAAATCCTCCAGAACATGACGGGCAAGCGTGGGGCTTACCCGCCCGGACGAATTGGCTGATGGCGCTGCGATCGGCCGCGCGACCGCTGCCAACAGGGACCGTGCAACAGGATGATCGGGCAGCCGCACCGCAAGCGATGGTAAGCCTGCCGCCGCAAGGTCGCTGATTGGGGATGCCGCTACACGCGGCAGGACCAACGTTAGTGGGCCTGGCCAGAATGCAGCCGCAAGAGCACGTGCACGGGCGTCAGCAACCACGTGCTCAAAGGCAGCTCCGGAGGAGAAAAAATGACAAATCAAAGGGTTGAAGCTTGGCCGCCCTTTTGCAGAAAATATACTAGCAACCGCTATGTCGTTTGTCGCATCGGCACCCAATCCGTAGACTGTCTCCGTCGGAAATGCCACCAGATTTCCCGCGCGTAGCAACAATGCCGCGCGACCGATACCGGTCTCATCCGATTGCAACCGCTCCGTCAAGGATATGTCCTATTCGTCGGAACCGAGATCCCGCAGCACGTCTGCGCGGTGCAGAAGGCGATTGATGCGGGCTGCTTCTTCAAGTGCAGCGTCGGCCTCGAAATGCAAATCCGGTGTTACTCGCAACCGCAAGCCGTGGCCAATCTCGCTCCGCAGAAATGGGGCTGCGTGGCGAAGCGCCGGCAGTATAGGCTCGATAGCTTCACCACCGAGGAGCGAAACGAACACCGTCGCATGCTTTAAATCCGGACTAACTCGCACTTCTGCAACTGTGATACTCCGCCCCGCCAAAGCAGGATCGCGAAAATCTGTACGAATAAAAACATCGGCAAGCCGATGCCGGATTTCTTCGGCAACGCGTCGTCGCCTCTGCCCGCCTTTTTCCTTGGTTTCCGAATCCCAGATTACGCTGCGATTGTTTCTGTTTCGTAGCATTCGACCATGTCGCCTTCACGGAGATCGTTGAAGCCAGCAAAAGACAAGCCGCACTCGTAACCGCGCGCGACCTCCCTTACATCATCCTTGAACCGCTTGAGCTGCGACAACTCCCCTTGGTGCACCACCAGACCATCTCGCAGCAGCCGTACACGAGCACCTCGCTTGACGACTCCTTCCGTGACATAACAGCCGGCGACCTTACCTACCTTGGTGATGTCGAACACTTGGCGGACCTCGGCGTAGCCTAAGAATTTTTCCCGCTGAATCGGCGCGAGCTTGCCCTTAACCAGCTTCTCGATATCATCCGCCACGTCGTAGATAATTGAGTAGTATCGGACATCGACACCATCTCGGCTAGCAAGCTGCCTCGCCTGCGCATTGGCGCGGACATTAAACCCGATCACCACTGCAGACGACGCCTTGGCAAGCTGGATGTCACTCTCCGTGATCTGGCCAACCCCGGCAAGCACCACGCGAACACGAACTTCTCCATTCCCCAGTTTTTCCACCGTCGCTTGGATCGCCTCAGCACTTCCTTGTACGTCAGCCTTTATAACGACCGCTACTTCCTTCTGCTCACCCGCCTGAATCCGTGCCAGCATCTGATCAAGCGTGCCACGCGCGGCCCCGCTGGCCGCCGCGCTCCGATCACGTTCGCGCCGCTGACGGAACGCGGCTATTTCCCTTGCGCGCCCTTCATTTTCGACCACAACCAACAACTCACCAGCCAAAGGTACCCCCGACATACCCAGCACTTCAACCGGCGTCGATGGCCCCGCCTCGGCGGTCTGCCTCCCACCGTCATCAATCATCGCCCGTACGCGACCCGATTCTGTCCCCGCAACGACGATATCCCCCTGCCGCAGCGTTCCCTTCTGCACCAGTACCGTTGCAACCGGCCCTCGGCCACGATCGAGCCGTGCCTCGACCACCGTACCTTCGGCTGAGCGGTCTGGATTGGCCTTGAGGTCAAGGATCTCCGCCTGCAGCAGGATCGCTTCCTGCAACGCATCCAATCCTTGCCCCTTCAGTGCTGATACCTCGACGTCTTGAGTCTCGCCCCCCATGCTCTCGACAACGATTTCATGCTGAAGCAGCTCATTGCGGACCCGTTCCGGATTGGCGCCCGGCTTGTCCATCTTGTTGATGGCAACGATGATAGGCACATGAGCTGCCTTTGCGTGGCGGATGGCCTCTACAGTCTGAGGCATTACCCCATCATCGGCCGCCACCACCAACACAACAATGTCAGTGACACGCGCACCGCGCGCGCGCATGGCCGTGAATGCCTCATGTCCTGGCGTGTCGATAAACGTTATTTTTGCACCCGTCTTCAGCTTCACCTGATAGGCGCCGATATGCTGGGTGATTCCTCCGGCTTCACCGGGCGCAATATCTGTTTGGCGTAGAGCATCAAGCAGGCTGGTTTTGCCATGGTCAACGTGGCCCATAACGGTCACAACCGGCGGCCGGTGCTGTAGGGCCGTATCCTCATCGGCCACACCGGCGAGTCCGAGTTCAACATCACGTTCGGAAACACGCCGTGACCTATGGCCAAACTCCTCGACCACCAATTCCGCCGTATCGGCGTCGATCACCTGCGTTGCCGTTGCCATGACGCCGAGCTTCATCAGCGTCTTGACGACGTCTGGCATTCGCGCGGCCATACGGTTGGCGAGTTCCTGAACGCTAATCGTGTCAGGCAGAGTCACGTCGCGTACAACGCGAACCTGGTCCGAACGAAGCCTTTCCAACTCGGCCTGCCGGCGCTCGCGCTCGCGCTGGCGTCGTACCGAAGCAAGACTGCGTACCCGCTCGTCCTCTCCCTCTAATGCCGCCTGTACGTCAATCCGGCCATTGCGACGATTATCGACCAGCTTCTTCGCAACCGGCGTCACAGGCTTGCGCGCAGGCGCAGCGCCGCCGGAACGCCGCGCTGGCCGGGCTTCGTCGTCGTCATCACGCCCAGAGACACGTCCAGGCTTAAGTCGCAAGGTCTGCGATGCCTCGGCAGGTGACGGCAATCCGGGGCTTGAAGGTGGGAGGCGCGGAACTCGGGCCTCGGTTCGAGTGGCGGTCTGCCGCGTGGCTTCGATCGCGCTCGGCTGGGTACGTCGTGCAGGCTTGGCCGCTTCTGGTGCTGTTTGCGCTGTTTCTTTGACGCTTGTCTTTTTCGCAATCGCTTCTTCGCGAGCATGAATTTCGGCTTCAGTTTTCAGCCGCTCTGCCTCGGCCGCAGCCCGGGCTTCTTCCGCCCTGCGCTGTGCTTCTTCAGCTGCGGAAAGAATCGAAATCTTTTCCTGTTCGCGCCGCTCCGCTTCGCGCTTTGCCGCCTCGCGTTGTTGTTCAACCAAGGCTCGCTGCCGCGCCGCAAGTTCCGTGTCGGTTAGACTCCGGGCGGCCGCGGCACCAGCGCCTCCTCCTCGCACTCCCGCCGGCGCCGCAGAAGGCCGTGCTGGTCCGGTCGTCTCCGCGGCTTGGGTCGCCGCCGCACCACCGCGCTTTTTGCGGACCTCAACCTGCACGACCTTGGACCGCCCATGGCTGAAGCTTTGCCGCACCGACCCCGCATCGATGGTACGGCCCACCTCACCCCTACCGACCTGCCGGAGTGAAAGTCGGCCCTTGGTTTCGCCTTGATCCTTATCGTCGCTCATACAATTCTGATCCGTCGTCCATTAATTATCCGGCAACTTCCGGCGCTCGTCATCGGTATCTCAATCAAGACCCCGCCAAGCCCGGCATCTGCTTGGCATCTCTCTGCCTGTTCTCTGGTCTGCTGGCAACGCCCTCAAGGCGTTCGGCATCAACCAGCACCATCGCAGCAAGCCGCCCAGGTGCCAACGCGACATGCATCAGCATCTCACGTCCGAAAATCGAACCAAGTGAAGATGCCGGAAGCGGCGAAACGACGGGTACATCACGCCCTTGCAACAACCGTCGACGTTCCGCCACACTACCGTCAACTGCTCCAACCAGCACTGCACAACGATTCCTGGCCAAAGCTTCGCGCACCTTCTCGAAACCGCCAACCGCTTGCCCGGCGCGCCTTGCAAGGCCAAGCAATTCAATGACTCGTGTCCGAAGCGTCATTTCCACCTGATCTGCGAGATCATCCGCAACAACGAGAGCTGGACCATCCCGCAAACGACTGGCACGAATAAAGGCTCGACGCTTCAATGCTTCCTGTATCACATCGCGATGCGCACTCAACCACATGCCGCGCCCCGGAAGAGTGGCCGTTGCATCGAACACCAGTACGTGCTGTGGCGATACCACGAAGCGCAATAATTTAGGCCGCTCGCCTCTTTGCCGAGAAACGAGGCACATCCGGAGTGGATCATGCTGATTCTCGGGTTCGATCTCCAGATCCAAATCCGGTACAATATCAGGCGCGGAAGCGGAACTAGTCAGATTTATGCTCCTCTCTGAACCAGTGGGCACGCGCGTCCATAATGATTGCGTTTGCCACCTCTTTGTCCAATGCATCTGAACCAACGATCTCGATCAACTCGTCGCCCGCCAAATCGGCTAAGTCATCCAGCGTTTTGACCCCGGCCTCGCCCAATGCGATCAGCATGGCTGGCGTCAACGGCTCGATGGCCGTCAGCTCATCACTAACGCCGAGGTCAACCCGCCGCCGCTCCTGTTCCTCGGCCCGCCGGTCCAACGAGATTTGTGCGCGGCGCTGCAGCTCTGCGCCAATTGTCTCATCGAACCCCTCGATTTCAGCCAAGTCCTCAACCGGCGTGGTCGCTAAATCCTCGACGGTCTCAAAACCTTCCGTCACAAGCAATCCGGCAATCACGTCGTCAACGTCAAGCGCATCCACAAACAAGCCAGATTTCCGACGAAACTCCTCTTGACGCCGCTCACTTTCCTCGGCCTCGGTCAAGATATCGATATCCCACCGGGTCAGCTGAGAAGCAAGGCGCACATTCTGCCCACGCCTTCCGATTGCGAGAGAAAGTTGACTGTCGGGCACGACGACTTCAACTTTGCCGGCCTCCTCGTCAAGTACGACCTTTGAGACTTCGGCCGGGGCAAGTGCATTGACGACAAACGTTGCCGGATTCGGACTCCATGGAATGATATCGATTTTTTCGCCCTGCAACTCGGCGACCACTGCCTGAACCCGCGAACCTCTCATGCCGACGCACGCACCCACCGGGTCAATCGAGGCATCCCGCGAAATGACAGCCATCTTTGCCCGCGAGCCTGGATCCCGCGCCACTGCCTTGATTTCGATAATGCCTTCGTAGATTTCCGGCACCTCCTGCGCAAACAGCTTAGCAAGAAATCCTGGGTGGGTACGCGAAAGAAAGATCTGTGGTCCACGCAGTTCCTCTCGCACATCATAGATGAAAGCGCGGACCCGGTCACCGTTCTGGAACGCCTCACGCGGAATGGTTTCGTCGCGGCGCAGCAATGCCTCGGATCGGCCAAGATCAACCATAAGATTTCCATACTCGGTGCGCTTGACTACACCGGTTATGATTTCGCCGACGCGGTCCTTAAACTCCTCGTATTGGCGCTTGCGTTCATATTCCCGCACCCGCTGAACGATCACCTGCTTCGCAGTTTGCGCGGCAATTCGACCAAAATCAATCGGAGGTAATGGGTCCACCAAATACCCCCCAAGCTCGATGTCGGGCTTAAACTTCCGAGCAATATGGAGGGGAATCTGAATTTCCTCGTTATCCACAACTTCAACCGCCTGAGTCCAGCGCGACAGGCGAACATCGCCCGTTTTTCGATCAATTATCGCGCGAATGTCCTTTTCATGGCCGTATTTCGCACGGCCGGCCTTCTGAATAGCTTGCTCCATTGCTTCCAACACTTCCTCGCGGTCGATCTGCTTCTCACGAGCCACAGCATCGGCAACCAAGAGCAGTTCGGGGCGTGCGATTGCAGTATCCATTGTTTTTCTCGCTTCGTGTTTTCTATTCGGACCATTCAGATACAGGCGGAAACTCTCTCCGCCGACTCAGTTTGTCGGCGGCGGAATCTCAGTGGTCTTGATCAGCTCTTCTGTCAAAACCAGTTTAGCCCGCTGCATATCATCGAAAGGGAGAAAAGCGGTCTCCCCGGTGTCAAGTTTGACTTGCGCTCCCGTACAATCCGCTCCGAGCACGACCCCTGTGAAGCGCTTGCGGCCAAGCACGGTCGGCACCGCCATATCAATCCGCGCCAAATGCCCTGCGAAACGGTTCCAATCCTTGACCCGCGTCAGCGGCCGATCAATGCCCGGAGAACTGATCTCCAGCATCCATGCACCTGCAATCGGATCTTCAACATCTAAAACTGCCGAAACGAATCGACTGATTCGCTCACAATCTTCAACCGCAATCGATCCGCCATCTGCCCGATCAGCCATCACCTGCACAACGGGCCGCTGGCGCCCCGTAATTGCAACACGCACCAACTCGTAGCCCTGAGCTTCAAGCCCTGGAGCGATCATCTCGACTATCCGGCCTTCGAGGCCGTTATGGGTTGGTCGCGTATCGTGCAATGCCTCTGTCTCTGTCCCAAGGACGGACACCATCATTCAAGGTGCGATGAATCAATAACCATCCAGAAAACAAAAAAGGCGGCCCCAGAAGGCCACCCCGATGCAATCCGGAGATTTGTAGCCTTACATAAGGCAAGCGGGCTCCATTTGCAATGGCCGTGATCAAGTCCCATCGCAGATCAAAGACTTCCCAATATTGTGGCACATCCGTCGAAACATGCGTGGAACCAGGAGACGAGCGACCACCACCTTACCCGCAAACAGCTTTGGCAGGATAATCAGCGGGCGTTGCCGTTACAAGAAAAGACCTTCTTGGCTGGAGTCCAGCCGTGCCATGCGCGTTAGCAAAAATAATTGCTCCTTTACATCGCGGACTGACACCCTGATGTTACCCTGAATATCTCGGCCAAAACCAGAAGATTGCGCGAGGCTCGAGCAGTTCGACAGACTCGTTAGCGAGCGTGGGGAAACCAGGATGGTCCATGCCGGCAATGGTCCTCCTTGAACGGCGAGAAGATCACTGGAAGCCCCGGGCATCAACTATTCAGCGTACCCGTGCCATCTGAAACTCCCTCTCAAGAACATTGATGGTTTCGGTGGCCACACCACGCATGATAAACCTCACCAGACCACTGCTCTTTTTTGGGGCAAGAAATAGCGGCTTTGCATTTTTACCGTATTTCTTTTGTATCAAGGTCCGCACGTCGCTAAAATCGTCGATTAGCCCGTACTCCTTCGCCTGCGTACCAAGCATATAGGAACCATCAAAGATCTGTCTCTCATGTCCTTCAATCGTTGTACCCCGCCGGCAACGCACCCATGACATAAACTGACTATGGATATCGTTGACCAACTCACGGTTGAAGGCCACGTCCTCTGGCCGCGCTGGAGCAAACGGATCGTTCCGCAGCTTGTTTGTCCCCGCTGTCGTCACGCGTCTCTCGATACCGAAACGATTGAGTAGCTCATGCAACCCGAACCCTCCCCCGATCACGCCCACAGAACCCACGATGCTCATGGGGTTGGCATAGATCTCGTCAGCTGCACAAGCTATCCAGTAACCGCCCGACGCCCCGACATCGCCGATCACTGCGGCCACCTTTACGCTATCTTCGGCCACTTTCCTTCGGATATACTGGGCGATCAGGTCCGATTGCACGGGAGAACCACCCGGGCTTTCGATCGCAAGAACCAGGATTGTCTTCGTTTTTTTTGCGAGTGCAAAACCGCGGTCCAAAATGGGCGCCACACGATCCAAATTGAGACTCTGTTCCCTCGACGCGATTATCCCTGCCAAACGCACCACCGGGACTTCAGTCCCACCAAGATGCAAAATCCGCTTAATTCTCGATATCATTCACCCCTTTTATGCCATATCCGTGCATTCCGCGAGAGCTGTGCAGCGTCATCGCCAACTCTACTTGGCTGTTGCATAGCGCTGCTGGATTTCGAACAAGAACGAACATCGTATCCGCGTATAAT
Source organism: Acidiphilium sp. (assembly GCA_027449105.1). Taxonomy (GTDB): domain Bacteria; phylum Pseudomonadota; class Alphaproteobacteria; order Acetobacterales; family Acetobacteraceae; genus Acidiphilium. The sequence goes on from DAIDMG010000092.1 coordinate 9,109, forward strand.
GCCGGCTGGTGAGTTCAAAGCGCCGCTTCCTCGCGAAGACGGCTACCTCTGCAGCTGGCTCTGCAGCTGGATCAGCAAGCCATTTCAGACCAACCTGCGCGGGCAACGCCACCTGCCTGCTAGAGTCTGATATTTTCACACTGAGTCATTTTTAGGATTCCGGCGCGGTCTGTTTTCTGATTCAAGATGCTGGCT
>DAIDMG010000093.1 GCA_027449105.1 Acidiphilium sp.
CCTTCCAACCAGAAGAATGCAAAAACTATCTCAGAAACTCAGGATATGCATCAATCTGAGAATATCAGACTCTAGGTCGAAATAAATACCGTCATTGCCCACTCTGGCCACGACGGTATCGGGGAAAATCGGATTTGGCAATGAGAACGCGCACCGTCAGCCGGTCCGTCGGCCGCGATCTGTGCTGGCCGATAGTCGTCGAATGATATCGTATGTTCTATAAGTTATTTCAAAGACATATACGATACGGCGGGATACTGCAGGATAGGCTCGGATGGCCCTGAATCATTCCCACTCGATCGTGCCGGGCGGCTTGCTCGTGATGTCGTACGTTACCCGGTTGATGCCACGAACTTCGTTGACAATACGATTTCCGACGCGCGTGAGAAAGGACATGTCAAATGGGAAGACATCAGCCGTCATTCCGTCTGTGCTCGTGACAGCACGTAACGCACATGCATAGTCATATGTCCGGCTGTCTCCCATCACACCGACGCTTCGAACCGGCAACAAAGCCACAAATGCCTGCCAGATATCGTTGTATAGGCCGGCGTGGCGAATTTCCTCGAGAAAGATCAGGTCAGCCTTCTGCAATATCGCAATCTTTGCTCTATCTACAGGCCCCGGAATTCGGATGGCAAGGCCAGGCCCGGGAAAGGGGTGGCGAGAGACGATACTCTCTGGCAAGCCAAGTTCGCGGCCCAACTCGCGAACTTCATCCTTAAAAAGCTCGCGCAAAGGCTCAACAAGTTTCATCCGCATCCGCTCGGGTAGTCCGCCGACATTATGATGCGACTTGATTACGGCGCTTGGTCCACCGCGAGTAGAAACGCTCTCAATAACGTCCGGATAGAGCGTGCCCTGGGCAAGAAAATCGGCGCCACCAAGCTTGGTTGATTCCTCCTCGAAGACGTCAACAAACAAGCCGCCGATGATTTTCCTTTTTTGCTCGGGGTCACTCACGCCTTCAAGTGCCGAGAAAAAAAGGTCCGACGCGTCGCGATGTACCAATGGAATATTAAAGCGATCGCGAAACACCCGAACGACTTCCTTTGCCTCACCACCACGCATCATACCGTGGTCCACGAAGATGCAATTCAGTTGGCCGCCGATCGCTTCATGAATTAGGGCGGCTGCAACGGCCGAATCGACACCGCCCGACAGGCCACAAATCACTTTGGCGGAACCAACTTGCTGGCGGATGGTGGAGCGTGCGGCCTCCCGAAAGTTGGCCATCGTCCATCTGCCTGACAAACCACAAATTCGGTGGACGAAATTTGCCAGCAGTTTCGCACCATCGGGAGTGTGAACCACTTCAGGGTGGAACTGAACGCCATAAAATCGCTTGGCGTCGTCGGCAATGGCAGCAAATGGAGCGCCAGCACTGACTGCAACGGCACGAAATCCCGGGGGGAGAGCTGTCACGCGATCTCCGTGGCTCATCCAAACTTGGGCCTTTGTACCGCGAGGCCAAACGCCATCAAACAACGCACAATCCTCAATAACATCGAGCTCAGCACGGCCAAATTCCTGATGATCGGATCGCTCAACCGTTCCTCCGAGCTGGGTACACATTATCTGCTCGCCGTAACAGATGCCGAGCACCGGTATTCCTGCCTGGAAAACAAATTGTGGGGCGCGAGGCGTCTCTTGGCTGGTGGCGCTGGCGGGTCCGCCCGAAAGTACGACGCCCTTCGGGGAAAAGGCTGCTATCGCTGTGGGATCGGCATCAAACGGCCAAATCTCGCAAAATACGCCCGCTTCGCGAAGGCGACGGGCAATCAACTGGGTAACTTGGCTGCCAAAATCCAGAATGAGAATGCGATCATCAATAGCGGGCGTGCTCATACCATGTCATGAGCACGCCCCGCGCGGCGGTTCAATACCCCCCGCGCGACGGCGGTTAGCCATCAGCGAGTCATAGAGAGTGCGCAACCCATAACGTTGCGCTATCGTTGCCTAGGATGCAAACGGTTCCTTTACGCTGAATCAGTCATCGGATTTTGCAAAGAGTCCCGATTCAGCTCAGATGTTCGGCGAGAAATGCCAAGCTCCGATGAAGTGCTATCTCGTTGGCTCTGGCATCGAAGCTCTGCCGTTCTTCGCAACCAAATCCATGACCAGCGTCCCGATAGACATATGTTGGCACATTCGGATGCGCTTTGCGGATTGCCTCAACATCAGCGAGCGGAATGCTTTGGTCTTCAGCGCCAAAGTGCAGTTGGACAGGGCAGTGTGGCACGGCATGCCTGCTGGCCGCAATGCCACCGCCATACCAACCAACAGCAGCCTTAAATGCTTTTGTTCTGGTTGCGCCCCACCAAGCGATCGTACCACCCCAGCAATAGCCGATGATACCGACGGGCCGCGGTGCAAGTTTCGCCGCCGTTGCCTCGATGTCGCGAATGACCTCCTCTTCGGTTATCTTTTCGCGCAGGGCAAGGCCTTTTTGAATTCCGTCCGATGTATATCCGAGTTCGACGCCGCGCTCTACCCGATCGAAAAGTGCCGGCGAAAGAACACGATAGCCGAACGAGGCCAACTGATCAGAGACGGCACGCATATGGTGGTTGACCCCGAAAATCTCTTGGACCACGACGAGGCCGCGTGAAGCGTTTTCATTTCCGGCGGCGTAGGCTTGAAATTTGTGACCGCACGATGCGGTCACGGATATCATTTCTCCCATGATGACTCTCCGCTGGTTACGATAGGATTCGGTTTTGAGAAAACGGCGAAATCACGAGCAACGCGTGCATAGACTGCTCGTTTGAACGGCACAACAAGTTCAGGAATCTCTGCCAAGCTTGCCCAACGCCAACAATCGAACTCCGGGAATTCGTGATCGTTTAACCGGATCATGTTGTCGGTTCCCATGAAGCGCAAGGCAAACCAGCGCTGCCGTTGACCACGATGTCGATTGTCAAAGCGGCGGGCAATTTCGGGTGGAAAGTCATAAGCGAGCCACTCTGGGATTTCCCCTATGATCTCTGCCGCATCGGTGCCGATCTCTTCACGAAGCTCACGAAGAACCGCATCGTGCGGCGACTCATTTTCGTCAATGCCACCTTGTGGCAGTTGCCAAGGGTGGTCGACTGTCGCGGCCATATCGGTACGGCGCGCAATTAGAACGTACCCCTGTTCGTTGAACAGAGCCGCACCGACATTCGGACGATATTCATCGAGGGATCCATTGTTTGCAGTCATGATTTTTGGTTTGTCTCCTTCGCATGACCAAAATAGCGAAAACTAATCAATGCGTGGAACGTCTCGTGCGAAGCCGCAATCAGCTTGGCCGCGCGCAAGGCGGTATCCCACGCAAGTTTCCATCGTGCGACGGATTGGCACTCGGGTCTATCGAGGAGCGTGAGGGGGTCGGAAAGATAAGTCACAGGTTGAACCACCGTGTCCGCGGTTCGACCTGCAACGTTAGCCCGTATTGCTGCCACCGTTTTTTAGCCGCCGGGAACACAAAGACCCACGCTCTCATGCGGAAGTAGAGCTGAAGTTCGTCGCGGAGGTACAAAAATATTTTACCCTCGTGGATGAGTGAGTCCAGCGGGCTGCGGCCAAGGTCACACGAAGCAAATAACTATCGCGCGCGCAGCCAAGATAGGAGGTAGGCTGCGAGGTGCATGGAATCGCATCTCCGGGCCTCATTGTGAGTCTAGTGTCTTGGGCTCGGCGATCATGGCGTCGGCGAGTTTTAGCGCCATCTGTAGTTGATAGTCCGTTGCCGGGTCACCAATCTTGAATTTCGGCCAGTTGGAGGGTGGGTAAGTAGCAATCGATCTTGCGACTGCGGGCAAAGGAATCCGCGGCGGCAACGGTGGAGCCTGCAGTCCTGAAGGATTGTGAAAAGCGTGCGGCATATCGGCTTCACGAAGTGTCGGGAACCGGTCGTTAGATTTTGGGGATTCGTGGACGACGATGTCCGGTTGCACACCATAATCTTGAATCGATTGGCCGGAGGGCGTGTAGTACAGGGCAGTTGTCAGCCGCAGCGCGCCATGACCAGGGATCGTAAATATTGTTTGCACAGACCCTTTTCCAAAGCTGCGTGTGCCGAGCACAATGGCACGGCGATTCTGCTGCAATGCAGCCGTAACGATCTCAGCGGCTGAGGCCGTTCCGGCGTTGATCATCACAACAAGCGGTGCACCTTTGGTCAAGTCGCCATTGGCATGTGCATACCACACGGAATCGTCGGCCGGATGGCGCCCGTGCGTTGAAACGATCTCACCCGAATTGAGGAAGTCATTGGCAACATCGACACCTTGGTCAAGGAGACCTCCAGGGTTGTTGCGAAGATCAAGAATATAACCGGCCACTTTGCCGTGGCTTTCGGCTTTCAGACGGGAGATGGCCTTGTGAATGTCGCGGTTGGCGTTCTGGGCAAACGAGGCGAGGCGAATGTATCCTATGTTTCCGTACAGCTTACTCTTAACCGCTTTGACGTGGATTGTTGCCCTGGTCAGGGTTGCTATAATCGGCTTGTGCACACCACGACGCTTGATGGTCAGGGTGATCTTTGAGCCAACGGGTCCACGCATTTCGTTGACGGCCTTGTTCAGGGACCAACCGATTACGGGCTTTTTATTGATAGCAACAATCATGTCGCCGGGCTTGATGCCAGCTTTGGCTGCCGGCGTGCCGTCGATCGGGCTGATCACGGTGATAAGCCCCTTTGTTTCCGTTACCTCCAAACCGAGCCCGCCAAAGTGGCCAGACGTTTCCGCCTGCATGTCAGCATACTGCTGTTCGTTCATGTAAGCGCTATGCGGGTCAAGGCCGGCCAACATGCCATTCAAAGCGTCGTACACAAGCTTGCTTGCTGGTTCAGGAGTCACATAATCCGCGCGGACGCGTTCAAAGACATCCCCAAAAAGGCTGAGCTGCTGATATGTGTTTGAGCCTTTCTGGCCATCTGCCAGCGCGCCGTGTACTGTCGGCGCTAAGACACCAAAACAGATTCCTAGAACAAACCCGCTAGCGACCATCAACCCACTGCGAAGATTCATCCGATTCTAACCTCCAAAAGCCATATCATCATTAAGATGGTTCCACAGGAAGTCCAGTCACGACGGAGTTGGTTTTCATAATAGGGTGGGATCCAGATTCGCCACGCTCGCCTGGTCAGGCTACAGAGGCGGGTACACGGAACCGTCCGACCAGTGAGTCCGCTCCAACCATTGCCGGGCGGAACCTTTGTCAGATAACGGCTCCATAAATCACTCGCAGCCCTCAAATACACACGGTTTGTGCCTGTTTTGTTCTATAGCGCGTGGCGCCAGGCGTCAACTCGATAGGCCCGTCCATAAATATAACCTCCGGTAAAGGTTGATCCCGGCTATTTCTTCCTTCCTGTCACCTGTACAACGTAAACGGGCTGTCATGGCGGCCACGAGATTGTGCGTTTCGACGAATCTACCTGACGCCTTACTTCGACGCGAAGACGGTTGACGGGTCGATCGGCCGCCCATTGCGGCGGAGCTGGACATACAGTCTTGGCTGCGCCGCAGGATCCTTGGGATTGAAGCCAGCCATGCGCGCGACGGGTTGGCCGTCCACAACAGGCGTACCGACTGCGGCGTCAAAGTGTTCAACGCCGGCAAGCACGAAATCGTCGCCACTATCACAAGTAAGGATCATCAGGTTGCCGTATGACTCAAACCGCTGCGCGAAGGCGATCCGGCCAGAGCAGGGGGCACTGACAACGGCGGCAGGCGCGGTCGCAAACGTGTCGCCAGTCGCTGGGCCGGCAATTGTGTTTGTGCCAAAACCTCGAACGAGTCGTCCGGCGACCGGTGCGCCACGTAAGAGGCGCGGAATTCGGATGTTGGCTGCGACGGTATGTTTGGAAACAGTACGCTGCCTCTGTTCGGCTTTAAGCCGGACGATAATCCCGGCGAGCGTTCGGGCCTGGCGACCTGCTTGCTCTGCCTCCCGAAGATCAACTGCACGAGCGTCTTGGGCAGCAGCAACTAATTTCCGGTCACTCGCAATCGCGGCATCAAGATGCTCGCGTAGGACCCTCTGCTTTGCCACAGCGTCAAACATCGCGACGCGTTGCGCCATCACCGCGGTACGTAGAGCGCTGAGTTTGGCCTGTACATTTGCGAGAGCGTTGGCGCGTTGCGCAATCCTCTTGGTGAGACCACGCATTAGCAAAGCTCCTTCCACCGCCTGACTAGGCGTGGCAGCCGCCGTGAGCAGCAAGGCACTTGGATGCAAAGACATCCGGACGATAAGCGGAAGGAGCGGCTTTAGCGCGGCAACGTCCTGATTTCGCTTCTCCTGCGCCCTGATAGCCGCTACTTGCAGTGAGGCAAGACGTGACGAAATAGCCGCAGTCTGGTTTTCGTCCTGACGCAGCGCCGCGGCGACGTTGATTTCGCGCCGAATTAGAGCGGTTGCCCTATCGCGAGCCCGCGCCGCTGCAAGGGCCTGCTGCCGCGCCGCCGCGGCGTGAGACGCTGCAGCATGCGCTGCTGCCACGCGGTTCTGCTCAGCGTGCTCAATATGGGTTTTGAGCGTCTCTTTTGCCGACACTGACGGAACCGTTAGGATCAGCGCGAATAGCACCAATATTGCTATGTCAAGGCGCCGAGGATACGCCATCTAAAAGGGTCTTTCCCGTCATCGCCGCGGGTTGCACGAGGCCCATAAGAGAAAGGAGCGTGGGCGCAACATCCGCAAGTCTACCATCATGGAGGCGGAGACCACCGCCGGCTCCGATCAGCAGTACCGGCACCTTGTTTGCCGTATGTGCCGTATGCGGTCCGCCGGTTTCCGGATTCATCATTAATTCGCAATTGCCGTGATCGGCAGTTACTAGCAATGCCCCGCCTTGCCCAATCACCGCCCTTGCGATTTTACCAAGTCCGGCATCAACAGCCTCGACCGCCTTAATGGCGGCGCGGAGGTTGCCAGTATGACCGACCATATCTGGGTTGGCATAATTCAGGACGATAAGGTCATATTTTTGAGAGTTGATTGCGGCGACCACTTGGTCCGTCAATTCCGGCGCTGACATCTCCGGTTTAAGGTCATAGGTGGCGACCTTCGGGGACGGTATCAGAATACGATCTTCACCTGGGAATCGTTGTTCGCGCCCACCGTTGAAAAAATAGGTTACGTGAGCATACTTTTCGGTCTCTGCGGCGCGCAACTGGTGAAACCCAGCGTTAGAAACAATCTCGCCCAACAGATCCCGCATCGGCTCAGGTGGAAACAGCGATGCCATAAGCTGATCAAGCGGTCGAGAATAGGGGACCATTCCTAACGCCCCGACGAAATGAATTGTTTTGGCGCGCTCGAACCCGGAAAAACCGGGCTCGAGCAAAGCCGCAAGAATCTCACGGACACGGTCGGCGCGAAAGTTGGCGCATAAGAGGCCATCGCCATCGACTATCCCGCTGTAGTCGCCAATTGCTACAGGCTCGACAAATTCATCGGTGTTACCAGCTGTATACGCTGAACGTATTGCGGCGCCTGGACTCTCTGCCCGAGCGCCCCTGGCGCTGACCCACAGGTCGTATGCACGCCTGATGCGTTCCCAGCGATTGTCGCGATCCATCGCAAAATATCGACCACAAACGGATACGATCTCTGCGCCTTTCGGCAGATCTTGGAGCAGTTGATCTATGCTGTGTGCACCGGATTTGGGTGGCGCGTCACGACCGTCTGTGATGGCGTGGATAAACACAGGAATTCCTGCCTCCACAATTAGTTTTGCCAGAGCTGCGATATGGCGCTGATGGGCATGGACGCCCCCTTGGGAAACCAAACCGAACAGCTGGCACCTACCGCCTGTTTTCTTGAGAGCGGCGATGAACGCAGAGAGTTCCGGTTTGCGAGCGAGGGAACCATTTTGGATTGCGGTATCAATCCGGGGCAAGTCTTGAATTACCACGCGGCCAGCACCGATATTAAGATGGCCCACTTCGGAATTGCCCATCTGTCCGTCCGGCAGGCCGACATCAGCTCCGCTAGTGCGCAGGAACGCGTGCGGCGCGGTCTCCCAAAAATGGTCGAAATTTGGCTTGTGTGCTAGAGCAACGGCGTTGTCTGATGGCTCCGTGCGCCAGCCAAAGCCATCTAGAATCATCAGCATTACCGGCCGCCGTGACATTCTCGCGTATTCCCTCGGTCCGTTCAAAGGCCAGATGAGGCAAGCGGCAGGACAAGGTCAAGCGTGCGATGCACGATGATACGGATGGCCGCTTAGGATGCTCTGCGCCCGGTAAAGCTGTTCAGCCAGGATCGCGCGTGCGAGCAAATGCGGAAACGTGAGTTTGCCGAGCGAAAGTGTCACGGCTGCCCGGTCGAGAATCGACGCATCAAGCCCTTCGGCGCCACCGACAATGAAAACACAGGCATTGCCAGCGAGACGCCATTGATCCAGAAGGCTGGCGAGTCCGGCGGTGTCGATCAGTACACCAGCCTCGTCGAGCGCGACGACGTAGTCGCGAGGTCGCAATTTCGCCAAAATTGCCTTAGCTTCGCGCCTCCTGATCTCAGTAGCGGTTCCGACGCCATCGCCGAGGGTTGTCAGTGACAGTTCAGGTTTGAGTCGTGCGGCGTAGCGCTCGAAGAGTTCTATTTCTGCACCACTGCGGTCGCGTCCAATCGCGATAACGGAGAGCTTCATTTTGCCATTGACTTAAATAGGTTCGTCGAGGTCTGCTCCCCACATTTTTTCGAGTGCGTAAAGAGCGCGAGCTTCGGGTCTGAACAAATGCACGACGATGTCGCCCGCATCGAGCAGAATCCAGTCACTGCCTGCCGTGCCTTCTGTCTGTACACGTTTGATGCCGAGTTCAGCTAACTTCTCGGTCAGATGTGTAGCCATGGCAGCTATCTGCCGGTCTGAGAGCCCTGTTGCGACGACCATGCGGTCTGCGAAACTGGCACGCCCAGCCAAGTCAAGGACAACGATATTTTCAGCCTTGTCATCTTCCAGACTGGCCGTGATTACCTGCTGCATCAACGCCAGTTGGTCGGCCGGCTGGCGCCGCGGCGATAATTTTTTTGGTCCGGCGATGACGGCCTTCTTCCGTGGGCTTCCTGGCATTTTCGGCGCGGCGTCAGCTTGTTTTGGCGGCCTTCTTGTGGCGCGCCGGCGGGATGTGGGCGGTGT
>DAIDMG010000094.1 GCA_027449105.1 Acidiphilium sp.
AAGCCCGCCATTTACAGCCAATCCGATCCTCTCAGCCCAAAGCCGTCACAACACGCAGTTAATGGAGGTGCTCAAATTAGCGATCTCGCTCCAGGTGATCTCAACAAATACCTGATCTACATTCGTTGTTGGGCCGAAGAAGGCTTTGAAGTGCCTCTGAATCTGTTCCTTATAAAGCTTGTCGGCCAATTTGATTTCGAAGATGGCCGTAATTTCGTTGGCACTGTCCGCGACGAGCGCGTCGGGTCTTGCACCTCCAAGATCTTCGACATTCGGATCGAAGACCGGCACCTGGGTTCCGGAGTAGTTTACGCCGACGATCACCCCATTAGTCGCATCAAGAAGCTCCGGAGATTCCTCGGACTGCCTAACCTGCAGTGCGAATTCAAACTCATCCTCGGCTAGGAGGGACATGCGCTCGCGCATCTTCCTCTGGGCTGGCTTGCGCAGCACGATCTCATGAAAGAAAAGTCGGAGGTGCGCCGCGCCAAGATGCCGGAATACCAATATTAGCGCACGAGTGACGTTATCTTCCAGATGTCTTGTTTGATACGTGTAGAATAAATTCAAGTGTCTATCACCGACACCCGTCCGATCACGATCCATCATCTCAGTCGCCGCCCTTATTTTAAACATCGCTATCTTCGGGTGGTCCCATCCTCTTCAGACGACCCCAGAAATCTTTCGGCTCCAACACGTCGACAGCATGGCCCCAGCTATAAAGATGCCACGGCATCTCCAACGCCCCTCCAGCACGAAAGCGGACGGGTATCGAACCATCAGGCCACCCCGGTCCGGTCATAAACTCATTACACTATGATACCAGATCAGCCATGCGATGACCACGCTGTCAAGCAGCAGCTCCAGCGTAACAATTAACATCATGCCGATCGCGGACTTGTGAAAAGCGGACCGCCGCCCCTTTTTAGGTGTCAACAGGCAGGATCTAGACGAGATTATCTCGGCCTAGTAACATCCGCTAGGGTGGAACATCCAACGGGGTGATTTGTGGCCTGACTCACATCGCCACACCCCGAATCCCCTCTTTGTACGAGATCAACAAAAATCAACTGGAAACGGACATGGCAAAGTTTGATAACCAGGATTGGGATAAGGTCCCTTTCTATCGCAAGCGCGTATGGGTGTTTGTAAGGACGATCCTCTTCTGGCCAATAGCACTTCTATCCGTACTAACAGGGAGAGTGTATCGAAAAACACCAGAAGGGACGCGGGCTGTTTCGGAGGGGTTGAATATTGCAGTTGCCACATTGGGGCTATGCGTATTGTTCGCTCTTGCTATTGTTGTGGGCCCGACACAGAATTCCTCACCCACGAGTGGTATCTCATGCAAGAACACCGAAAAGACGGCGATAAGTGCAATAGAAGGGGGAGCGTGGTTCCACCTTTTGCATATCAAGGTCATATCGAATTCCAAGCCGGTTCGTTTATCAAAAGACGGCAAGGGGATCCATTGCCAAATGACTGCAATATTATCCAATGCTAAAACGGTGACCATAAAATATCACACATCCCCCGATCCCAATCACCGTGATCAAACTCTTGTAACCGCCAGAGTCGTGCAACAATAACGCGATAACCGAAATGGTTAATGCGGCTTGTTAAACTCTGGCCCGCGTACGATTCTGGCACTAAACCAAAGGGCACTAATAGCAGCTGGTTGTACTGCCAAACGTCGAGCAAGTCGCATACTGTCCGTTTAGACCGGAAATATATGTCTGATTGCCATACGTCGTTGAGGTCGTGCCATTGCTTCCGTAGGTTGTGTTCCCAAAAGTCGAGAAGCTCTGACCATCGGGACCGAACGTCGTGTTTCCGTAAGTTGAGTAGGTTCCGTTAGGCGTGTAGGTCTGGTTTCCATAGGTGGATTGCGTACCACCTGGTCCGTAGGTTTGATTTCCATACGTCGAGTAAGTCCCGGGCCCCTGGTAAATGATCTGCGCATGTGCGGAAACGCATGGTGCCAGAATGGTAACCTCTGCGAGCAGGAGCAAGTGTTTAAGGTTCATTGTGACCACCTTCTATCCGGCCTCGGGCAAATAACCCGCAGGCTCATAATACCCTTGTCTTGGGCCAGGCCACAACAAGATTCTTCATGCCGTGTTTGGTATTAAAGCCCGCCCCTGAAGCGGGCCATCAGCACAGAAAGAAAAGTACTGTCTTTGATATCACCAGGTGACTGCGATGGTGCTGCTTGTACCGATTTCACTAGTTCTTGGCGGGGTTCTTGCGGCGTCTGCGTTTCCGTGCCCCCCTGGACCGCGGCCGATATTTCCACCCTGCAGCGTTTTGCACGGGCAAACGCGTTGTTTTTCATATCGGTAGCAAGGCGCATGTCCTGCAGCTTCAGCTTCACGTATTTGCCCGTGGACGGCCGGTAATAGCCGAGCTCCGGCCACTTGGCCCAGGAATCAGATAACCTCAGCTTACCACTGACCACGTTGGCATAGAGACGTTGTGCCTTTGGCATAAGGGGAGATACGAGGAGGCTCAGGTTCGTTATTGCTGCTGGAGACCGCATTCAGGTCGGTCCAGCGTCCTCCCTTTGAAAATCAGGCGTCCAAGCAGGGTTGTCGCGGCAACACCAAGCACGATCAGGATATTGGTTCCATAGGATGAACCATAGCCCATCGCCGTGGTATGCACGTCCCGACCTGCGAACCATGGCGCGGAGCGGACGCAGGTGACATCAAGCTATCACGCACACATGACCACACATAGGTTATAGGCGGCTTGTGTTTGCGTCCGTGACTTCTTGACCCCTCCAACTGCACAACCCCGGAGAAATTTTTGTTTTTTTGTCTTGGGTTCCTTTGCTTTTTTCAAAAGCGCTCACGCAAATTGCATCACTGACGGCATTATCAAAGGGACTCGACTTGAGACGCGTTCTTCTGACAGTACCGCTGAGCCTAATGTGCAAACTATTTTTGCACATGGGTTTTAAATTTTTGGCGTCGCACAAGCTTCTGTGCAAACTTTATTTTATAAGGCAAACAGCCATGAGCGAAAAAGCAAAGGATTATGCGCAATTTAGGGGCCAACTTTGTATCGCGCCACACCTCGGCCAGCCCGTCAAATAGCATCTCATGGGTCTGCAGCGGATAAGCATGGACCGTGAAGGCCCGGCTATGCGACAGCTTGGTGTGCGCCACCTGCAGCTTGGTCCGCTCGCCGGCGATAACCGCCCGGTCCTCGCTTCAGTCAAACTGGAACGCCTCGCCGGATGCAAAAGCCAGCGGCACGAACGTCCCACGGCCACTGGTCTGCTGCTCGCGCTGCCGCTCGGCCTTCCAGCCGCGGACAAACGCACAAACCCGAGGGTAGGAACCATGATAGCGCAGCGTCACCAGATCGGCGTGCAATTGCCGTGAGCTGCGCTCCGGCGCCCGCCTTTGTGAACGCGAGTGATCGAGCCGTTCGCGAGCAGAGTCTCGATGGCGTTGCGATATCGCGTAATCGCCCACCCCTTTATCGTGCCCACTTGTGCCATCTTGACCGCGACAATTACGAAGGGCTCGTTGCGCGCTGACCGGGCTCCATGGTTTCGCACGAGGCAGGCGAGAAGCATTAACCCGTCTGCGCCATTCTCAATCGCGGCAAGGCGATCGAATACCGACCCGGGAATGGCGATCGTCGATTGTCCGGAAACAAAAAGCCGCCCCTCTTCCCGATATTTCCACACGGAATCAACAGTCTGTGCGACTTCGGCCTCTCTTAGCGGCGGATCGAATGCCTGGTTCAAAGTGGCGGCCAGGTGTACGAGTTGGTTACGGCTTTCAGCCTCGACGGCAGCCGCACGGAGGGCGTTGAACAGTGTAGAATTTCGATGGCCAACGTCCCCTCCCAGTGGTGCCTCATTTTTTTCGCTGGGCCGGTACGTCCTGGTTCTGCTCAAACTGGGACGCCTATAGAACGCAGAATCCAGTGCGCCAGCCCTTACTGGCGGAAGAAGGCAGATGTCGGCCCAGGACCCGGCAATAAACCTGTATGTCTTTCCGGCATGCTCACCGGCCCGGCGGATGCTTGGCGGGATGACGATAAAGCCGCCGACACCCTTCACATCGATCTTCAGGTCCACGCTCCGCAGCGGCCCAGAACCCTCGCCCGGAGATCGATAATAGAAGTGGTATCCTCCACGCGGCGTGCCGATCATGATTGGCGTCGGACCAAAGAGCGCGATCAGTTCATCAGGCGAGTTGGGCGTGTCGCAGTCGATCACCGTGATGCCGCTAGGCCCGGTGGCGATGCCGATATTCGCCTCAGCGAACTGCGGATCGGCGAGCCATTGCCGAAGACGAACCTCACTAATTAGCCGGTGCTGTGATTTCCATTTCACCATAGGTGCTTTGCCGGTAGGCCCGCCGCAGGGCAGCGCCACAAGCCCAGCGGCGGTCACCGCGGTCGCAGCATCACGAAAGGGTGAAAAGAACTGGCGCGCGTCCTCTCCGGTCGTGCAGCTTTCGGATTGCGCCTGATAGCCAGAGCGTGTCGTAGGGAAGTCCATGGTTCGAGCCCCCGTTGAAGAGGCTCGAAGACGATTCGGATTTCGGTCGCCGCGACCATCACGATTATTGCGCCAAGGCGAAAAGTGGCAGAAACTGCACCCTAGATTTGAGGTCAGCGAAATTTCAGGTTGTTATGCAAGTGCTGAAGCCGCAGGACAGCTTACCGATCTTGGTACATGGATTGTGCACAATATTGTGCATCTCCACGGCGGTCGTCCTGTTGGGCAAAGCAGCTAGCGCCGAGACTTTAGCCCACTTATCGCGTCCAGTTTGGGGGTGCGTCGACCCAAACGAGGCTTGGCCCCTCAACAACAGCTCCAACCCTGCAAGGTCGGATCCACAATGGGTTGCCCGAACCGCTAAATTTGGTCAGTGCATTATGCTCGGCCCTGTGGGTCAGTGGGCCACCCTAAGTGAAAACTACCATGGCCTAACTTACATCGGTCACCGCGGGAACGGTGGGCCAAAAGGGTCATTCTGGGTGCCGACGACCGCCTTAGAGATTGACGCCAAAAGTCGCGTATCGGTCGTGGCAACCCCCAAACCAGTCACGCGACCACCGGCCACCAAGCTACAAATTACTATGATAAAACGAACACCAGAGGCGGCGCCGTCGCCCCAACCTGCAGCTCCAGCGGCATCGCCTGCAGTGGCTCTTCCAGCGTCTGCGGCAGTAGCTCCTGCACCATCGACTTCCTCACCGCAGGAAAGCAACGGAGGTGGCACAATCTGGCTCATACTAAGCATTCTTGTTGCGCTCGGACTATTTTGGCGCTCCAGATATCGGAAGTCAGCCACGAAACGTTCATCAAAAAGGGCCAAAATCAAGCAGCCTGTCAGTGTGCCAACCGGCATCGATGTCCGGATACACCCATCCTCATTATCTGACGCTCTGAAGTCGGCGGTGTCGGACCATAGCCAAGCGGTAGTCTCCCAATCGGACGTTCAGGTTCGAAATGAATCAGCAATTCACAAGCATGGCGCAGCGGTAATACCGCCGGCCGATTCCCGGACCACCTGGAACCCACCTGGAACTTCCATGTCCATCGCTGGCCATACCGTCGCAGACGGCATGCTTTACGTCGGAGAGGTGAGAGGGAAGTACGGTCAGCATGACGGGTGCGTCATCAACCCCAAGCTGCCGCTCGGCGACTCCGCCGCCGCAGAACCACTCGGCTACTGGCCTTCATATGAGGGCATGTCACCAAACTGCCGGATGCGTTATCTCAAATGGCTGGCAGGTGGAAAGCAGGCTGCCGACATCGATATCGGCTACGTGTTCCTTTACTTCTATGGCCTTGAGCGGCGCCTGATTCTTGAGGAGCCCCCGGCCGCGGAATTGGAAGCTCTCTCGCGAGAGCTACAAAGGCTCAGATCGCTCTACAGCGCCAACGGCTCCTTCAATGGCTACAGTGCTCGCCTGTTGGACGCCGCTGCGTTCCTGCGCGATGCCTGCAACCCGCGCGGCAATGCTTTTATCCCCGAGCTTGCCGCTTCTGGCGGATATATGCCTCCGGGACTAAAGCTGGCCATCGCACGAGAGGTGGTGTCTGGGCAACCTCTGGGGTTTGACCTTGCGGCGGCAGCGCTTATTGGGATGAGGGAATTCTCGGCACGCTATCGCCGGGTTCTCGATCACGCCCGGCAGCTGTTTCTGCAGACGCTGAAAGCCAGATTCTCAGGAGCCTTTCCTGCCGGCTTCCTCGTACGAAATCGTAAAGACTCACATTTGGAGGTCTGGTATCACGGAGCGACTGCAGGACTTCATCTTGACCTGGCAGTTCAAACAGGGGTGGAGCGTCTACCTGACCCAGAGACGCTGACATGGACGAAGCTGCTACACCTCGCAGAAGCCGTTGCCGACGAGTTGGCGCCCCTTGCCAAGTTACTTGCCTATTACCCGAACAGAGCGAACTCGCTCGCCGCGTTGGTCATTTGTCCTATTGAGTTGCATGACAGTATTGCGGTTGATGCCCGCCGGTGGGTCGATGGTCTGACGTCCCCTGCACCCGTCCCATTTGGCATCCTAGCTAAGCACGCCATTGGCGTCGAAGGCACGAAATGGACCGTACGCCACCGCCGGCAGATTAGTGATGCGCTAGCCGCCGTCGGCTGGTCGATGGAGCCCGGAGTGGACGAGGCGGTTGAAAGGCTGGCGGACGAAACGGTTGTCTTCCTTATCCGTGGGGTAATTGATGGCCAATCGCGAGAGATGACCGTTGCGAGCGCTGCGGCGATGTTGGTCGCCACCATCGCTAGGGCAAACAAGAGCCAGGGCACGACGCCGGAAGAGTTCTGGCTGTTTCAGTTGCCTTCGAAATTGACATTGCCAGCCGCTCATGCCGAAAGGCTGCGCGCTCGGCTTGCATGGAATCGAAATAGCAATGTCACAATCACGAAAGTGAAGCGATTGCTTGGAGATGCCACCTTGGAGGAACGGGAGCTTTGCGCCTGGTCAGCAACTGTCGCCACGGGCGCCGCTGGGAACGTCGATAGGCCACAGATCGCAGCCCTGGAAGCCATCTACGATGCATTGGGAGTAGCTCGAAGCAGCCTTTACGCAGGATTGCATGCGGGCGTGGCCGTCGCCGTTAACGGCATTGATGAGCCTATTGAGGTGTCGCAGGGAGTTGCGGAGGTGATTCATCGCATTCCACCGCCGCCAGCGATGAAGCCAGTCGAGCCTGATATTGATAGGCTTACGAAAATTCGCGCCGAAACGGAAAGCGTCTCAACCATGCTGGCAAGCATCTTTGCCGAGGCGGAAGCGGAGCCCGAAGAGGCGTCTGCGACGCTCGATAGCCCACTGGTCGGACTCGACAACGAGCATGCGACGCTGCTGACCCAGCTCGTGAGACAGTCCGAATGGGCACGTCGGGAGTTCGAGGCTATTGTAGCTTCATCGAGCCTGATGCCAGATGGCGCTCTGGAAGCCATCAACGAGTGGGCGTTCGACCGATACGATGATGCCCTGATCGAGGATGGCGATCCGATCACCATCAACCTCGATTTGCTCGCCGACGATCTTGCGGCGATCGCAGCGAGCCGCTGAATATAGAGCGAGCCAAACCGGACTTCATTGGGAGCATCTTCGTCAATGCCTGCAGTAATCGCAACCAAAGAACGTGACAGCGCAATCCAAGCATTACGCGCCGGCGTCGTGCCGCGTCTTGGTATCAGGCATGTTCAGGTTGGCCGCGCCCGCGAGGTGACCGAGACGGTGAAGGATATGACTCGCATCGCTGAGGGGGGCTCAGCCGTACGGTTCGTCATCGGGGAATATGGCTCGGGCAAAACGTTCTTCCTCACGCTCGCCAGGAACGTGGCCGCCGAAAAGAAGCTGGTCGTTATGCATGCCGACCTGTCTCCTGAACGTCGGCTCCATGCCACCGGCGGCCAGGCACGCACGCTATGCGCCGAACTCGTGCTAAGCATGTCGACCCGGACTAAACCGGACGGTGGTGCCCTAGCGAGTGTGCTCGAACGCTTTCTTGGCCATGTGCGCAAGCTCGCCGCAGCAGCTGGTCACGATCCTGGCGACATGATCAGAGAGCGGCTCCAATCCGTGCGCGAAGGCGTGGCCGGCTTCGATTTTGCCGAGGTCGTGGTTCGTTATTGGCAGGGCTTCGAGGAAGGCAACGAGGCGATGAAGAACGCGGCGCTGCGATGGCTCCGCGCGGAATACACCCTCAAGACGGAAGCCCGAGAGGCTCTGGGCGTTCGATCGATTGTTGATGACGCGGGCGTTTACGATCATCTTAAAGCGATCTCTCGCTTGGTCCGGCTCGCCGGCTACGACGGCACCCTCGTCGTGATTGACGAGATGGTAAACCTCTACAAGCTGGTCAATTCCCAAGCGCGCAACGCCAACTATGAGATGCTTCTCCGAATTGTAAACGATGTTTTGCAAGGCTCAGCAGAGCGGATTGGCTTCTATTTTGGGGGCACGCCTGAGTTTCTGATGGATAGCCGGCGTGGACTCTACTCGTACGAGGCGCTGAGATCCCGACTTGCAGAGAACTCCTTCGCCCGCGGCGGTCTTGTTGATATGTCCGGCCCGGTCATCCGACTGCAGAGCCTGACTCCGGAGGAGATGCATGTGCTCGTCGAACGGTTGCGCCTGCTGTGGGCCGGCGGCGATCTGGAGCGATTGCCCGTGCCGGATGCGGCGTTGGCCTCGTTTCTGGAGCACTGCTCTAAGAAGATCGGCGACGACTATTTCCGAACGCCAAGGAATACGATCCGAGCCTTCCTCGACATGCTGGCGATCCTCGAACAGAATATCGGTGCCGACTGGGTTACGGTATTGGGTGGCATTGACATCACCCCCGACCGCCCCGTGCCACAGCCCGACATCGCTGACGAGGGCAGGGAGGGGAAGGCAGAGGCAGCAAGAGCCACAGAGGGCAAAGGCGAAGATGGCCTAGCCACTTTCAACCTCTGACGCACGCATGTCGGCCTTTGACAGCCTGCACGAGAAGGTCCGGCGTTGGATCTGGCAACAGGGTTGGGAAGGGCTGCGTGACGTTCAGGAGCGGTCCATCCCGCATCTCCTGGCGGGAGGACGTGATTTAATTATTATGGCCGCGAC
>DAIDMG010000095.1 GCA_027449105.1 Acidiphilium sp.
ATCATCGTTCTTCTGCGCCTTCACATACGGACGGACATATTCCGGCGACATCAGCCGCACCTCGTGGCCCCGCGCGGCGAAAATCCGCCCGAGGTGATGAGCGCCGCAACATGCTTCCATTGCCACAATGCACGACCCAAGCTCGCCAACGAAACTTTCCAACGTTCCCCGCCGAAGTCTCCGCCTCAAAACAACCCGGCCGGCGGCGTCCATGCCCACCACGCTGCAAGAGTTCTTGCCAAGATCGATGCCGACAATCACGATATCCATCAGTCTGCTCCTCTCTCCAAACCAGCGGCGATACTACCCGATCGCCACAAGAGGGGCGGGCCATCCCATAATCACGATTCCACCTACCTTCACAGGGTTAATGCGGGTGTCCAGCTCAACGCCGTGCTCCAGTCGTCACGCCGGATACAGCGCACACCAGATCGCGAAATTTACGAACGACAAGCCACCTGCGATTAAAGGGTCGAAACACAGTTTGTCGCCCCTATTGCTCGTCGGCCGCAATTTAGCGCACCACTGGACACAGAACTATGGGGAGACAGTACGTGTCGATTAGAGATCTCAAGACCTTCTTGCATATAGCAGAAAGCGGGTCTTTTGCCGCGGCGGCGCGTGCGATTTACCGGACGCAATCAGCCGTCACAGCGCAAATTCAAGCTCTGGAAGATCAGCTTGGCGTTTCGCTCTTTGACCGCACGAACCGGCCGCCCAACCTGACGGAAGTCGGGCGCGCCTTCGTCGTTCGGGCGAAGGAGGTAGTGTCGGCCTATGACGCGCTGTTTCAGGAAGCAGTGCTGGAAGCACTCAGAGGGCAATTCCGCCTCGGTGTGGTTCCTAGCGTGATGACGGGGCTGACGCCGCGGCTGCTGGTGCTCCTAGGCGAACGGCATCCTGGCCTGCATATAGAGCTTGAGATGGGACTTTCTGCCGAACTGGTCGCCAAAGTCGAGGGAGGGGCGCTTGATGCCGCCCTCATCAGCAATCCGCTGGAAGCGGGAGAATCGCTCAAGTGGTCGCCGTTTCTGCACGAACCTCTAGTGTTGATCGCGCCGATTGACGCGCCGCCGAAAAAGGCGGCAGAGCTGCTCCGGACCTATCCGTTCATGCGTTATACGAGCCAGGCATGGGTCGGGAGGCTAATTGGCCGCGTACTGGAGCAGAAGCGGCTGCATGTACGGGAAACCATGGTGTTAAATACGCTCGAAGCGATCACCGCCATGGTCCATGCCGGGCTTGGTGTTTCAGTCGTGCCGCTACGGCTTGTCGAGCCGGTTGGGTCTCCTCCAGTCCGCGTCGTCCATCTTCCGGGGCAGAGGGTTTATCGTACTCTCGGGCTCATCGAGGTAAATGGAAATTCAAAGGCGGCGCTTAGCAAGACACTGCTCGTTGCACTGAAGGACATCGTAGCACCACTACGCGAAGGCGGAACTTCCCCCGCCCCCCAACTCCTGAAGCAACCCCGAAATATCAAATAAAATCGAATTTGATCTTAAAATTAATTCGCTTTTTTTGCGCCGTTTCCATTGCTAAGTCTCCGCGTGAAAATGTGAGAGAGGAATTCGCTCCGGCGGATAAGGAAATGGACGAAAGTCATTCATCTATCGACGTTTCCATTTGGCGTGGAGATGCAAACGGTGGTTTTCAATCTTACAGGGTACCGTCGCGCTCGGACCAGACCGTTCTCGACGTGGTGACATGGGTTCAGCGCAACGTTGACCCCACTCTGTCCTACCGGTTCGCCTGCCGGGTGGGCATGTGCGGTTCCTGTGCGATGACCGTGAACGGCCGCCCGCGCTGGACCTGTCGAACCCATGTGAAGAGCGTCTTTCAAGAGTCTAAGCTAGAGATTGCGCCGCTTAGCAATATGCCGGTTATCAAGGACCTTGCGTCGGATATGCGGGTATTTTTCGAGAAATGGACTCGGGCTCGCGGTAGCTTTGCACCGAATCGCTCCCGCACCAAGGCGGTCGAGGAGATTCGTCCGGACACCCCGGCCCGTCGCTTCGCCGATGAGGCGATCGAATGCATAAATTGCGGTGTCTGCTACGCGGCATGCGACACGGTGCGCTGGAACGAGGATTATCTTGGCCCAGCCGCACTCAATCGCGCTTGGGCGCTGATGAACGATGTTCGAGACACAGCAGGCAGGGAGAGATTGGAAGCAGTATCTGCGAAGGGCGGGTGCCACTCCTGTCACTCTCATCAATCCTGTCAGGCCCATTGCCCCCAGACGCTGAACCCGACCCGTTCCATCGCCGGATTGAAGGGCTTGTCCCTGCAAGCTTATCTGCGAGGTGAGATCAAGCCATGAATATCAGGCTCTACCTCTGGCAAAGAGGCACAGCGATGCTGCTTGTGCCAATGATATTAGTGCATCTGGCGGTGATCTTCTATGCGACCAGCCAGAATCTCACGGCCGACGCCATCCTCTCCCGAACACGCGGTAGCGTCACCTGGGGCTTGTTTTACGGAATCTTTGTACTACTCGCCGCCATACACGCCTCGATAGGAGTTCGTAACATTTTGCAGGAATGGGGACGTCTGCGCGACAGAACGGCGGGGCAATTGGCGGTGCTGTTCGGAGTGCTACTTCTGGTTCTCGGGCTCCGAGCGGTGGCCGCGGTGGTGATGCCATGAGCAGCACTAGTCATGCCTATCGGCGCAATACGCTGTGGAACGCTGCGCTAGTACACCGGCTCTCCGGCATCGGCCTCGCGATTTTCCTGCCTATTCATTTCCTCGCTTTGGGGTTGGCGCTTTCCGGAGCGGCGAAGCTCGAAGGCTTTCTGAGATTGACGCAGATGCCGGTCGTCACCGCCGCGGAAACGATTCTGATTTTTCTACTCGTCGTGCATTTTCTCGGCGGTCTACGGCTTCTGGCGCTTGAAAACGGGCCCTGGTTCAGCGGGCAGAGGCGAGTCGCGCTGGTCGCGATAGGAGTGGCCGCCGTCGTGGCCTTGATCTTTCTGGTGCGGCTGCTGTGACCATGGAGCGGATAACGACGGATATTCTTATTCTCGGCTCCGGTGGGGCTGGGCTATTCGCAGCACTGCACGCCCATGCGGCCAATCCTGATCTGAACATCACCCTTGCGACGAAGGGTCTCCTTGGCAAATGTGGCTGCACCCGGATGGTGCAGGGTGGCTATAACGTCGCGCTAAATCCCGGCGATTCCATCGAGCGCCATTTCATGGATACGATTGAGGGCGGCAAATGGTTGCCCCACCAGGAACTCGCCTGGACGCTGGTGAACAAGGCCGTCGAGCGCGTCCAGGAACTGGAAAACGAGATCGGCTGCTTCTTCGACCGCAACCCGGACGGCACGCTACACGGCAAGGCGTTCGCCGGGCAGACTTTCGACCGAACGGTCCATAAGGGAGACCTGACAGGAATCGAGATTATCAGCCGACTCATGGAGCAAGTATGGGCGCGCCCTGGGATCGGCAAATTCGAGGAACATCGCGCACTTGCCTTGATTCCGTCGCAGGACGGCGCCTCGCTCTCGGGCGTGCTGATGCTCGACATCCGCACCGGCACATTCCGCCTCATCCAGGCCAAGGCCGTGCTTCTGGCCACAGGCGGCGGTCCGACTATGTACCGCTATCACACGCCGTCTGGCGACAAGAGCATGGACGGCCTTGCCATGGCCCTGCGTGCGGGGCTGCCGCTACGCGACATGGAGATGGTGCAGTTCCATCCGACCGGGCTGCTCGCGGGGAAGGACACACGCATGACCGGCACGGTGTTGGAAGAAGGCCTGCGTGGCGCCGGCGGGCATCTCCTCAACGGCGCCATGCATCGTTTCATGGGCGATTATGACGAGCGCTACGAGCGCGCGACGCGGGATATCGTAAGTCGAGGTATCTATGCCGAGATGAAGGCCGGTCGGACTACGCCAAACGGCGGGGTTTATATTCGTATGAGCCATCTTGGTCCGGAGATTGTCGCCACGAAGTTCAAGGGCATGGTCAAACGTTGTCATGACTGTGGCTTCGATCTGGCCGGAGGTCTGGTGGAGGTCGTCCCGACCGCCCATTATCTCATGGGCGGCATTGTCTGTGAGGTCGATACATCGACAGCGCTACCAGGCTTGTTCGTTGCAGGCGAGGATGCCGGGGGCATCCATGGCGCCAATCGGCTCGGCGGCAATGGCGTCGCTAATTCCACGGTCTTCGGCGGCATTGCTGGTGACGAGATGGTGAGCTGGATTAAAGCCAATCCGCGCCTTCGTGCGCCCAACGAGGATCTTCTCGCGGAGGAAATCAGTCGTGCCCTGCATCCGTTCCGCCAGCCTACCGGCAACGTCAACATGCTTCGAGAATCATTGCTCGATACGATGTGGGAAAGTGTTGGCGTCGTCCGAGATGCGCCGGGTCTTGAAAGGGGCCTCAGGGAAATCGATGCGATCGAGACGGAACTGCTGCAAACAGGCGTACCGGATACGGACCGGCGCTTCAACATGACTTGGCAGGACTGGCTTAACCTCAGATCATTATGCGAGACGAGCAGGGTAATTGCCTATGCAGCGCTGACGCGACGCAACTCCCGTGGGGCGCATTTCCGTAGTGACTTCCCGGAACCGGGTGATTTGGCGACATCATGTTACACCGAAGTTTGCTTGCGTGACGGAAGGTTCGAAGTTCAAGAACAGCCTGTGCTTTTCACGCGTGTGAAGCCGGGCGAGACGCTGCTCGTGACCAGCCAACCGGTGGAATAAGGAATAGGTCGAATGATTGTTCTTGAATCCATCGTGGAAACCGCCAAAAACCTTATGGCGAAAGCAGCCATCGAGATTCCGGATGATTATCTCGAAGGGCTCCGCAAATGCGCCGATCGAGAGACCGGAGATCTGTCAGCATTCGTAATAAAGGCGATGCTTGAGAATTACGACGCGGCCAAAGAAGACCGCCGTGCCATGTGTGGTGATACGGGTGTGCCCCGCTGGTACGTTAAATACGGCAACCAAGCTAGTGTGGAAGGTGGGCCTGTGGCGTTGGAAGGCGCCTTGCGGAGTGCGACCGCGGATGCCACTACAGAGATTCCATTAAGGCCCAACCGCGTGCATCCGCTGTGGCGCACCGATCACAACAATAATTGCGGCATTTTCGCGCCGGAAATCGATTATGCCTTTCATCCTGAAGGAGACTGGATCGATCTAACCACCGTCCATAAGGGTGGGTTGTTCGGTACGGATTATCGAATGCTCTTCCCAGGCGATGGTATAGAAGGCATAAAACGTTTTTATCTCGACACATTAATCGCATTTGGAAAACGCGGACTCGCCTGCCAACCAGCCATCGTCGGCATCGGCTTGGGCGGGTCGAAGGATATGTGTTCCGTCCTGGGAAAGCAAGCTTCCTGCCTTCGCATCGTCGGTTCGCGTCACCCCGATCCAAAAGTCGCTGCCTTGGAAGAGGAGTTGAAGGAGCTTGGCAACACCATCGGTATGGGCGCGATGGGCTTCATGGGCAGTTCCATGGTGATCGACTGCCATATTGAGGTCGGATACTGCCATACCGGAGGCATGCCGATGAGCGTGCATATGTTCTGCCTTTCATCCCGCCGGGCGACGGCCCGCATCCACGCGGACGGGAGAGTGGAATATAGAACGGACCCTAAATGGTTTAGCGATTATATGCGCCGCTCATCAGTCGATTGGGATATGAGCCATCAAGTGGCGGCGGAGTAAAGGCAATGACTGATCTTAAAACCGTGGAGATCGACCTGCCGGCGTCATCAGATCAATTGCGGCGCCTTGAGCTCGGCAATATCGTCTATCTTAATGGCCGCGTTTTTACGGCGCGAGAGGGGGTCTACAAACGCGCCATCGAGGACGGCTTTGGGATGCCCGGATCGCGCGAGGGTTTGGGCACCGTAAACTTTCACTGCTCACCCGCAGGAACCGTCGCGCCGGATGGAACATCTCGTTTAGGCGCTGTTTCAGCAACCGCTTCGTTCCGCTTCGTCAAATGGTTCGACGCCTGGTTTAAGCTTTCCGGCTGCAACATCATTATCGGCAAAGGTGGCATGACCTCGGACGATTACCGTAGGTTGTTTGTGCCTAATGGCGCGATATACCTTACCACCGTTGGCTACGGAACCGGCGCGCTACTGGGCCGCGGAATACGCGAAGTCGTCGATATCCATTGGGTCGAAGAACTCGGGATGGCCCAGGCCGTCTGGGTTTTTGACGTAAAGCGTTTCGGCCCCTTCATCGTCGAAAGCGATTTCGACGGCAACAGCCTGTTCGAGCGCGAAAACGCAAAGATCACGAGCCGGATAAAAGAACTATACCAAGGCACGCGTCCCGCAACCCTCCGGAGATATGGCGAAACCGATGATAAAAGCGAGGAAGTAATATGAAATAACGAATCTTATAGAATTCAATAAATATAGTAAAATATAAATAAACAGGGGGAACAATGAGTAATCTTTTAGTCGCAAGCCCGGTAGAGATAGACGATATCAGAAGAACAAGATGGGCAATCACGCTCGCGGCATCACTCGGCTGGTTCTTCGATGCCTACGTGATCACCATCTATGCACTTACAATTCCGTTCATAGCGAAGGAGCTTCAGGTATCCACCCTTGTTTTGAGCGGTGAGGTTGGATCGATATTTCTTGTCGGCTACACGATTGGAACCATTGGGTTTGGCACGGTTGGTGACGTGTTAGGCCGTAAAACAATGTTGGGCATTTCCATCATCGGCTACGGCATCATCACCGCCCTTACAGGGTTTGCCACCAGCCTCCTCGCGCTCGCCTTGTTGCGCTTCTTAACGGGCGTTGCCGGCGGAGGCGAGCTCTCGATCGGCGCGCCCTATGTCAGCGAAGTGTGGGACCGCAAGTCCCGTAGCACTGGCATCGGTATAATGTATTCATTCTATCCGCTCGGTTTTGTTTTCGCTGTGCTCGCCTTTTCGGTCATTACCCCGATTTTGGGCTGGCGCGCGGTCTATTTCTTCGCTCTTGTACCGGCCGCGCTAATCCTATTCCTGCGGCTGCGCCTTGAGGAATCGCCACGCTTCCAGAACGTGTTGGCGCAGATCGAAAGTGGCCATAAGCAGAGAGTCGGCCTGTTAAAGGCTTTGGGCAATCCCGTTTTCCGCTACCGAATCCTGGTCGGTTCTCTGATTTTCATGTCGCTGACTTATGGCTACTTCGCGATGGTGTTTTACATCCCGTCCTTCGTCATTCACCAGTATAACCTTTCGCCAACCGTCGGTGCAGCTGCCGTCACGTCGTTGCTGCAGGTATCAGGCATAGTCGGGGGGCTAAGTGGCGGATTCATCGGCGACCGCCTCGGCCGCCGATGGCCCGCGATGATCCTCGCCGCATTGGGAATTGTCACGATTTACCTGTGGTGGGGACTACATTGGTCGCTTCCTGGCTTCTGTATAATGGTGTTTATCGGCGGCTTCATCGTTGCTTATGAGTGGGCGGTCGGCATCGTGTATGTCAGCGAGATATTTCCTACGGAGGTTCGCGCTAGCGGCTTCGGATGGAGTGCAGGGCTCGGCCGTACCGTGTCGATCGCTGCGCCAATCATGACGCAATTCCTGGCCGGCAAATTTGGCGTCGGGGTGGCGATCCAGCTTTCGTCCGCAATCTGGCTCTGCCTTATTATTGGCTATGCCATATCGCATGAGACGCATGGCAGCGAGCTGGCCGATAGAGTTGAACAGATGAGGCATAAGCAATGTTGACGCCCCTCGATAGAGAATACGGGCCGGTTATCGATTTCCGTATCCGGCCGCCTTACAAGGATTACCTTAATACGGTCATGTATTCCGGAGCGGCGCGGCGCGACGGCATCACTAGGAAAATTGGCTTCGAACCTTCCCCGGCGGCAACGGAACAATCGGTTGCGCTACTGCTCGAGGAAATGGACGCTGCAGGAATCGCCAAGGGGGTTGTGGTCGGCAGGAGTTCCGGTGCTTTAGGTTCGGTTGGCAACGATGTGGTCAAGGAATTCTGCGATCTTCATCCTGGGCGCTTCGTGCCGGTCGGGTCGATTGACCCGGCTGCTTGGAAAGCTGCACCGGAATCGGTCGACGTATTACTCTCGGGCGGGTTCAAGGCGATTGCGATCGAGCCTGGCGGAGCTTCCTTGCCATTGCATACGGATGATCGACGACTCTACCCGCTCTACGCCCATTGCGAGGCGCGGAAGGTGCCAATGATCATCATGACCGGCGGCAATGCAGGCCCCGATATTAGCTATTCCGCGCCGGAACATCTTGACCGCATGCTCGCGGATTTCCCGTCGCTCCGAGTTGTCTCTGCTCATGGAAACTGGCCATGGGTACATCAGATTCTCCATGTCGCCCTGCGCAGGCCGAATCTCTATCTTTCCCCCGATTACCTGCTCGCCAACATGCCCGGCATGGATGACTATATCCGCGCAGCGGATAGCTGGCTGTCCGACCGTATTCTATACGCAAGCGCTTTTCCCTTCGCGCCGGTCGGAAAATATCTCGAATGGTTCCTGCGCATGCCTATCCGGCCGGGCAGCATGAAGCGGATTCTCTGCCGCAATGCTGCCGAACTGCTATCGCTAGATATGCCTGTAGCGCGACAATCTGGATGAGATGCAAGACGATCAGGATGAGAAAGTGGTCACGACTTCCCGATGTTGATTGGATTTGTTTGAAGCTGGCAAGTGGGTTTCGGCGACTTGATTGTCGGGCATGTTGCCTCACGAGAACATGCTCCTGGACGGTAAGAGCGTTGCCTCAAGTAAAGGCTTTGTTGCATGAATCAAGAATAAGACGGTTTTGGCTCTGGATGGGTGATAGCTACTTGATCCGGACGGAGACCCGGATGGCGAGGCTGTCCATCCGGTTGAGGACGTTGGAGCCGATCTTCGTTTCAGCTAGTTGATTGGGCAGAGTCTTGGCGTCGAGCCCGTCGGGCGACGATGGTTTTGTTGAGGAACATGGCGGTCTCGACGAGGCTGCGGCGGCCATAGCCGGTTTGCTTTTGCCACCCTCTGCGGCATGCGCCTCGACATTCCTTG
>DAIDMG010000096.1 GCA_027449105.1 Acidiphilium sp.
CTGCTCGATTATTCCTTTCTGGACGTCGTTAATGGTGCACGAGCTAGGTCTGCTTCCCACCGGTGCGGGCTTGTAAAGTCCAGCGTTGGCCCGATCGGGACAATTCCACTCGGGTTGATGGACGGATGACTGCCGTAGTAATGGCCTTTAATGTGCTGTAGGTTCACGGTCTTGCCGACGCCGTATGTTCGGAAAATGTCTCGGACATAGGCCGATAGATTCGCATAATCCGCGATTCGGCGGAGGTTGCATTTGAAATGTCCGACATAGACGGCATCAAAGCGTACCAACGTCGTAAATAGGCGGAGGTCGGCCTCGGTGAGGTGGGTCCCGAGCAGATAGCGTCGCGTTGCAAGGCGTTGTTCAAGCCAGTCGAGAGTTTTAAAAAGCAGTATGACCGCCTCTTCGTATGCGATCTGGGTAGTTGCGAAGCCGGCTCGGTACACGCCGTTGTTCACGGTCTCGTAGATGCGGGCGTTCAGCGCTTCTATCTCTGGGCGTAACGCTGCCGGAAAATAATCGCCCGGCCAGGCACCGACGCCATCGAACGCACTGTTGAGCATCCGCATAATATCGGATGATTCATTATTCACGATGGTGCGGGTACGCTTGTCCCATAACACTGGCACGGTCACGCGACCGGTGTAGGTGGGGTCGGCGAGCGTGTAGACCTGGTGCAGGAACTCCGCACCGTTGACAGTATCCGCAATTACTCCGGGCCCCGGTGCAAAGGTCCAGCCGTCCTTGCCCATGAACCAGTTAACCACCGATACGCTTATCGCCTCCTCGAGCCCTTTGAGGGCGCGCATGATGAGAGTCCGGTGCGCCCAGGGACAGGCAAGGCTCACATAAAGATGATAGCGCCCTGGTTCTGCGGCAAAGCCGTCCTGCCTGCCGTCTGCCGTAACCCAGCGGCGGAACGCGCTGTCCTGGCGAACAAATCGCCCACCGTGAGGAGCGGTGTCGTACCATTGGTCGTGCCAGTTACCGTTGATTAGGAGCCCCATCGGCAAGTTCCTCGTAATGCCCTCTTCCATCATGTGCGCGGTGAAAAACAGCGAACGGGTCCGCGTGTTCGCGGGGTATCGGCAGCTGGTAATGGGCCACCGGGGGCAGAATCGCCGAAAGCGGATCAGCCTCTTAACCCAAAAATCACGAGTGTTGAAGCCGGCAGTATGCGAGCGACGGCGCGTAATGTCTCCGCCAACTAACAAGAAGGAGGCGCAAACATTAGAGCGGAGCACTTTCTTTGCACGAAAGAACTTGTCCGGAGCATAACGCGCCGTCGCGCGCTGCTTCAACCGAACAATTTGTTGGCAATTTCCGCGACGTGGCGGCCCTGGAAACGGGCGCCAGCAAGCTCGTTTGCGGAGGGTTGCCTGCTTGCATCTCCCGCTGCAATGGTAGTGGCACCGTATGGACTGCCCCCTGTCACTTCGTCCACCCGGAGTTGCTCCTGAAAGCTGTAGGGCAGTCCGACAATGATCATCCCGAAATGCAGAAGATTGGTGATGATCGAGAATAATGTGACTTCCTGGCCACCATGCTGGCTGGCTGTGGAGGTGAAGGCGGAGCCAATCTTGCCGTTAAGGGCTCCGCGCATCCACAGGCCGCCGGCCTGATCGAGGAAGCTGGCCATCTGTGAGGGCATTCGGCCAAAACGCGTCGGTGCGCCGATGATAATCGCATCGTAGTTCGCGAGGTCTGCCACTGTGGCGAGCGGTGCCTGCTGGTCCAGCTTAAAACCCGCTGCTCGGGCGATGTCTTCGGGTGCCGTCTCGGGCACTCTCCTTACGGTCACGGCCGCACCCGTGTCCCGTACACCGTCGGCCATCGCATCAGCCATTTTTTCAAGATGGCCGTATGCCGAATAATAAAGAATTAGAACCTTGCTCATAGAAACTTCCTGTGGCTGTGGGTCATGAAATAAAGCGGGGGTCAGACGACGTCGACCAGGACAATTTCGGCGTCTTCCATGGCAGTGACGTGCAGCTTTTCAACGGCGCTGATCGCGACGCCGTCGCGTGCGTTTGCAGTCACACCATTAACTTCTATGACACCTTTAGCGGGTACGAGGTATACCAAACGTTGATCCCCAATCGCGTAATCGGCTTTTTCTCCTGCTTTAAGCGCTGCGCCGAGAACGCGTGCGTTAGCATGAATTTTCAGCGAGTCGACATCACCGGGAAGACCGGAAGCCAGGACGACAAATCGGCCCGCTCGTTCACCTTTTGGAAAGGAGCGGGTACCCCAACCGGGCTGATGCCCATGGCTCGATGGATGGATCCAGATCTGAAAAATCTGGGTAGATTCCCGTTCCAAGTTTCGCTCACTGTGTACAATTCCCGTGCCTGCAGACATGACCTGCACGTCGCCAGCTTCAGTGCGGCCCACGTGACCTAGGTGATCCCGGTGCGTGATGGCCCCTTTGCGGACATAGGTAATGATTTCCATGTTTGCGTGCGGATGGGGGGAAAAGCCGCAGTGGGGCTCAATCGTGTCGTCGTTCCAAACTCGCAGGCTGCCCCACCCCATGCGCTCAGCATCATGATAGTCGGCGAAAGAAAAATGGTACTTGGCATCCAGCCAGCCATGATTGGCACTACCGAGATTCTGGAAAGGTCGAAGTTCAATCATCTTAAGTTCCTTTTCAGGCTTCAGCCTGTCGTTCTTGAGATAAGGCGACAACCGGATTACGGAAACAGAAATGACAGAAATTCATCGGTTCCAGTTTTTGCATTGTGAGGCATAATGAAACTGCCTGACTTCGAAGCTTGGGCGATTTTTGCAAAGGTTGCCGAAACAGGTTCGTTCGCCGAAGCGGCTGCAGACTTGGGGCTGTCTAGGCCAACTGTATCCAAGGCCATCGCCAGGCTGGAAGAGCGACTTGGTGCGGCATTGCTACACCGCACTTCGCGCCGCGTTACCCTGACGGAGACGGGGCGCGGCGCACTGGAGCGGGCCAGTCGGCTTCTTTCTGAGGGGGAGGCAGCCGAGGCGGAAGCGTCCGCTCAGTCACTTGAGCCACGCGGGCTTGTGCGGCTGGCTGCCCCGATGTCATTCGGCATTCGCCACTTGGCGCCAATTCTTCCCGGCTTTCTGGAACGCTATCGAGAAGTAGATGTCGACGTACGGTTCAATGACGAGCTCGTCGATCTGGTCGCCGATGGATTTGACGCGGCACTCCGTATCGCGACATTGGCGGATTCTTCCCTGCGAGGGCGGCGCCTTTGCATGGTACGGCGCCCTCTTGTGGCCGCGCCGGGCTATCTCAACCGTGTCGGGCGCCCTCATCATCCGGCTGAACTCGTGGACGGTGCGGGTTTGATTTATACAAATGCGACACGGCCCGAACTGTGGCGATTCCAGCACCATACAGAAGGCGAGTACACCGTGCGCGTGCATGGCCGCGTCCGCAGCAACAATGCCGACGTGCTTATTCCTGTCCTCCTGGCAGGGCAGGGGATGGCGGTGCAACCGGAGTTCATGGTGTGGCAGGAGCTGGCCGAAGGGCGACTTGAGGAAGTTCTCCGGGATTGGGAGATTGCGCCCATCGCGCTCAACCTCGTCACTCCTCCCAGTGTTTTACGGCCGGCTCGCGTGAAGGTGTTGCTCGACTACCTGGTCGAAAGCTTTGCCAAGGCGCCTTGGTCAAGTGACCTCCCAATCACACCGCGCCCTGTTTTGCATGCGCCGGGCTCGCGGCATAATCGGAGCCGAAGCGGCAATCCGACATAACCGCGACCCGTCGAAAGAAATCCCGATCATGCATTATCACGTACTCCCCCCAACTGGTATCTGGCTGTAGCCGATACAGCACTTGGAGCCGGTTATGTTCGTCGGCCTTGCGGACGACCTGGCCTAGCCTCTCTACGACGCGTTAACTATGGAATAGAAGACTGTAAATCTTGTTCGGGCCTTAAGCGTCGGCGGATAGCGGAGGTATAGCATCCGGCCGATGGCAACAAGGTCGATATGCACAGGAGGAAATTGTGTCTCGCTATATTGTCATAATGTGTGCGTTTGGGAGCAGAGAAAATGCAACGAAAGTCACAAAGTTCTTGCTGGAACGCCGCCTCGCAGCCTGCGTTCAACTTGTACCGATTGAGAGTCATTACTGGTGGCATGAGAAAATTGAAAATGAGAAGGAGATTCTTGTGCTTATTAAGACTCAAATGGAAAAGTATCAGGAAATCCAAAACTCGATTGTCCGATTGCATACCTATCAATTGCCTGAAATTACCTATTTTGAGATATCCGGCGGCGAGAGCCAATATCTTGCATGGATAGGTTCGTCCGTTTCGTCAGGGAAAAGATAACGCATGGTTATTTAGAACCACGAGAAGTTCCCTGGCAGGTGCATGATCATGCTGCGCCAGACGGTAGCATGCGTCGTTCGGTGCTGCTAAACGTTTACCGCGCATTGCGGCGCATCCAACTCCAGATGTCGACATTTGCCGGGCAAGATGCCCGAGCTCATTAGTGCTCCGTCCCATGAGGACTCGGCTATTATGGCCGTCCTTTTTACCCGCCGATCTCAAAGGTCGGCATTATCGTAACCACCCGAAGCAGATCACTCCACGGAAGTTGGAAAACAGAGACTTTATACCTAATATCTTCGTTGGTTTAGTGGTGTTAGACATAGGGGCCATTCAAGCACTAGCCATTTGTAGCTAGACAAGAGAACAATTTCGGGCCGCCAAAATGGCCGAGTTTCTGCCGCCGGCGCGTAGGGAGGTACTGCCGCTCATCAAGACGTAATCGTTCTTATCGGCGACCCAGAAACCGCCGCGGAAGTCGCGATAGGTGATACGACGCCGAGAGAGCCGGTTCAACAATGCCAGACGTCGGCGAGAGACATTTTCAGAGTATGAAAAAGGCGAGCAAAAGGGGAGAAACGGCGATCAAAACTGACATCATGGTGCTTCTCGGGTTGGAACCTGACATTCCGGCCACGAGAGTGCCGGTCGCCGGGCAACAGTTGATCCATCAACAAAGCTGGGAGGCTGTTCAATTGGCAAATTGGGCAGGGTAAGCACCGCATCGTCTTCGCCGCCGGAAGGGAGGAGAACAAGAAACACGCCTCGTTGTGTTGGTGACTAGTCTCGCCCCTGAAGGGTCGAGCTTCGGTTTCTCACGACATCGAGGTTCTGTTTCCGGTGGCGATTGCAGTTGGATGCGCAGGCCGCACCCGGACGTCCTTCGGTTGAGTGTTTAGGATAGCCCTTGCCGCATCGTGGACCGCATTCGCCTCATGCCCACGCAGATCACATCTGAATGTTGACTGATTCACCGGGTTATACATATGGACGTGGTCCCAGCTGTTACACCGTTGGCTGGTGCATGGAGGCGACAGAGAAATGAATCCTCGACTCCTACCACTCCGCCTTGTGTGCGAGAGCGAAGGGGTTATTATTGGCCCAATGGATGTGCGCGACTAAAGATATACTGATTTCCAAAAGGAAGGAAGCGTATTTGGCGCTACCTGCGGTGATAGAGAACGCGAAAAAGCTCATGCTCGTCTGCTGATCGAGCGTGCAGAAACGGTCCGTTATCAACGCTGGCCGAGAGCCTAATGGAATTTCAAGTCGGCCGCTTCGGAAACGCAACGTTCTCGATATCGGGAAAAGACTATGGGGCGAGTACCTGTGGCATGCAGCTTACGTCATGGCCTTTTGCTGCGGAGCATTCGGGGAAATCGTTCGGAAATACATCGAGCAGCAAAGATGCAGAGATAGCCTAGACTAAGCTATACCCGCCTATCTCGGTCCTGAAGAAACGGGGCGGCAGCTACGTTCTGATCCAGCCTTATAGAGGTAAGCGCTGGATCATATTCGACTGACTTAGAGCCAGCGGTCAACAGTCACTCATCCGGTAGCAAAACGCAAATGCACCCAGCGGGCGACTTTGACAACACTTATATCGTGCACAAGGAAATGTGAATTATAGCAACGATCGCCGTTGATCGGCCTCGTCGCGGGTGAAGACGGCTACATCATGTCGAGGAGCTGCTGCTAGTTGGCGCTCATTGGTAATTTCCACTGTCGTTGTCCAAAACAGCGGGAGTACGTGGTTCTTTAACTCCAAACGCTCAAAAAAAGGCGGCATTACGCCGCCAGGTTCGGGGAGAAAGTTGTAACAACAGGCACGACCAACCGGGTCGCCATCTGCTCCTCACTCTATAGTCGACGGTATCTGGCCTATAAGTTGTTTAGGCATTGAAATGTCGTAATTGACGGACCATTACCAGCGTCGATCCCACATACGACCCAATCGGATATGTACGACGATGGTTGCGGAGCGTCGTCGCCGTCTTTCTGGCCGCGCCATCGTTCGTCACCCTGCATCTTGGGAGGCTATGCGATTCGCTTCAACACGATTTTCGCAGCGCCTCCAGGCTAAATGGGGAATGTCGGTTGGCCAGAAGGAGGTGGACCGAATCCGCGCGCAAGCATTAGTGCTGCGTGCGCCTGTTTTAGTGACATCGGCCGAGAGCTTCGTGCCTCGAACCCACAGGCAGCCTGAGGGCCGGATATTTGTTTGGGCGCTATTATATGGTGACATCTGGTTCTGCTTCTGATCGACCCGCCGCAAGGCTACGTATTCGGGCGGTATAAGAGGAGCTCAACCCCACTTGCTCTTTCCACAAGGAAGCTATGCCCAAGAGGAAAGGCAAATGTTAGCACGCAGGTCATGGGTTTGGAACAATGGTTGATCTATATCAATGATGCTCTGAGAAATGTAGTGCATTGTTTTTTATGGTTTTGTTTTGATCCAACGCCATGCTGGTTGTGACGATTATCAATGTCGTATGATTTGGAGGGACGATGAAAATCGTTCAGTTCGCTTTTTTTGCGACCGTTGTACTTGTCGGAGGATGTTCAACGACACCCACGAAGACAACAGAGGTTACGGGAGTGGGTGCAGCCGTCGCCGCTCCTGGTCTTTCGCCCGGCAGCGAAGAGCAGTTGGCAGCCGAGGTCGGAGATCGAGTTTATTTCGGCTTTAACAAAGCTGATCTTACGTCGACGGCTAAGAACACTCTCAGTCGCCAGGCAAAGTGGCTTGCAAAATATTCTCATGTCGATGTGCTTATGGCAGGAAACTGCGATCCACGGGGTACTGAGACGTACAATCTTGCTTTGGGTTATCGCCGAGCCTATGTCGCACGAAGCTACCTGATTGAACACGGCGTTGCGCCGACACGAATCCAGATGGTTTCGTACGGAAAATCCTGCCTGGTAAACCCAGGCAATTCGGACAAAGATTTTGTAGAGGACCGGGTCGTGATCACATCTATAATCGGCTTCAATCCGCAACATTGTGGCGCCAACTGATCGAACAAAAACAAAAACAGAGTGATCGATATTTGATGATATCGTCCGTGTCGCGTTAGCCCCTTGAGGAGCTGGAGCGAGAAAAGTTTCCCGAGAAAGAAAACTTGATACTCCGGAAGCATGTTCGCGAGGCAAGGTACAGCACGGGGGTCTTGAGGACGGTCACTTCGATGACAATAGAGTAGAGAGAACAGTAAGAAAGGGAGTGCGTCACCTACTGTTGTTTGTAAGTGCAAGTGATAACGCAGTTAGATTACGCCGAGCCGGCTGATAAGCAGCTTTGTCGGCGAACGTATACGGAATAATAACAAAAAGATGGAATGGTAGCGTCGACTGCCGAAGCGCCGTCGAGGAACTAAACAGCGGTTGCCGTTGGCGTGTCGGCCATCGACTGTATTAGCGACGTTCCTGGCTGGAAAGTCTAAACTGATAGCGTTCGGAAATCGGAAAGCACACGCCATAGTGTGCTCATGGATTCACGACGACAGCCTGAGTCGGCAGTATTGGCGGCTGGAAACCACTAAAGGACGCGGTAGAGTGGAGATGCGTGAATCGATCGCAAATGGCAATCGCCGTGCACTTCAGAACTTTGACGGGTACAGGTACTGTGCTGGCGTGCACATCTAGAAGTTTCATGCCGGCACACGGTAGTGCAAAAGGCGGCGGAATGCCCCGGCGTGGGTTGAAATTGGTGCAAAGCGGCGGCTCTGTTTCACCGTGACGCGCTTTTCTCGCGAGCCGCGTGCATTGGCGTCTATAGCAATACCAAGGCATGGTCTACTAAGCTTGAACCGCTTGGTATTGTGGTCGAACAGCCATGTGATATGTTTTTGGGAGGGACGACAATCATGAAGCTGACTTGGCTTGGACACGCTGCATTTCACATTGATGTTAACGGTGCCGATTTGCTGATTGACCCGTTCTGGACCGGCAATCGGAGTTATCCCACCGGCTATGAAGACCGATTGGCAAAGGTCGACGCGATACTTGTCACCCATGGCCACGAGGATCATATCGGCGACACCGTGCGGCTCGCCAGGAAATATGGATCGACTGTTGTTGCGCAGCCGGAGATCTGCGGTTTCATTGCGCGTTCGGGGCATGACAAATTCGAAGAGATGAATACTGGCGGAACCGTGAATCTCGGAGCGTGCCAGGTGTCGATGGTGCAGGCATTTCACAGCTCGGCGATCATGGAAAATGGCAGGCTAGTTGGGTCCAGTGATCCGGTTGGGTTCATCCTCACCGGCGGCGGCCATGTAATTTACCACGCCGGCGATACGGGTATATTCGGTGACATGGCTTTGATCCAGCGCATCTATAAGCCAAACATCGGGCTTATTCCGATTGGGGACCGGTACACCATGGGGCCAACCCTAGCGGCTTATGCGTGTAATGAGCTTCTGGATCTTGAAACAATAATACCAATTCATTGGGGCACGTTTCCTGCGCTCAGCGGAAGGCCTGAGGAGTTCCGATCATTGGTAAGGCGCGGCACTGTGCTTGTGATGACGCCTGGCGAAGTGGCGGAGATCTGATAGAGTCGGGGTGTCGGAACGATTGAACCGACGTAAGCCCAACTTTTCAGGGAGAGACGAAGTGTCTTGCTTTCTTGCTTCTTCCTTGCCGAAGCCGATGCTTGCTGCTGCTCGGCATACCTCTTGACCA
>DAIDMG010000097.1 GCA_027449105.1 Acidiphilium sp.
ATCAGCATTGGCGCCTTTGCCAAGCAGACGGAGCGGGATGATCGGACTTTCGTGGATCATGTGGCCACCATGAAGGGCCCTGACGGGCAGGAAGTTCCGGCTACTTCCGGGCACTTCGAGAAGGCCAGGGAGCGGGTGGAGGCGGCGCAAAAGCCGATGCTGGATGCCGGGATGAAGGACAGGAAGATTCTGAACCAGATCGCCGCCAGCACCCGGGAGAGCTACTTCGCCGAGGTTGCCGCTGGTCTGTCTGAGCGGCTGGTGGAGCAAGGGATTGCGCCCAAGGCCGTCGCGAACGAGCGGGGAGCCTTGCAGGCGGCAGCCTTCCCGGCGCTGGAGTCCGGCATCAAGGACCGTGACGGAGTCTGGCACAACCTGTCCATCTATGAAAAAGATGGGCAGTTGACGGGGACCTTGCAGCGGCGCGATGTCCAGACGGGGGACTACGAAAAGGCGCCTGTGGTGTTTGAGCCGGATGGTAAGGGCGGACTGGCGGCGTTGGCAGCGTATGACGGCGGCGAGAAATTGACCGTCAGCCTCTCCCGTTCGGAACCGACCCTGGGTGGCCACGAAAAGGTGGATGTGCGGGTCTCTTCCGGAGACCAGCAGATTCACGAGCACCCAGGGCGTTTGCGGGCCAACGGCGCGCTGCAGAAGATCCCGGATCACCGGGAGGGCAAGGCCATTGAGCAGGCTTTGGGCGTGGACCCGAAGATGCTCAACCCGGTACCGGCGCGTGAGGCCCAAAGATCTCCAGCTAAAGCACAGGAGAAGCAGCATTCCCAAGGGGTGCAGCTATGAGTCTGGCGGAAGAACTACTGGAGTGGGCCGAGGATGAGCTGGAGCGAGGGGATGCCGCGCACCGGGAGCGGGTTGCGCTGATCCTCGCGCAAATCCGTGAACTGCCCGACCCCGAATCGCTGCCAGTCGGGTCCACCCAGCGATTTCTCGCACAACGGCGCGTGGACAAACTGGCCGAGAGCGCCGAAGGGCTGGGTTTTGAAACACCCGGGAAGGCGCTGAAAAAGGAGATCGGCAAACAGATTGCCGGTCATGCCCTGGGCATAGAACTGTAAGGAGGTGGTGATGTTCGGATTTTTCAAGGCCCTGACGGGTTCCGTCAAACCCTTGCAGGGTGCAAAACCCTGGCGGGGAGCAAACCCCTTGCAGGGTGCGAATCCACGAAGGGGAAAGGCCAGTGCAATCTGTGGATTGGCGCGCTCAACCCGGCCTTGGTGCGCTCGCGGATCAAGTCGCGCTCGAACTGGCCCAGCGCGCCGATTGTCTCGATCAGGTGCGGCAGGGGGCGGCCAAGCCGGGCCGGTCTGACTTAGCCCCTGAAGCCGTATCCTCGAAAACGCGCTCGCATCCCGCCTTGCGTAGCGCATCCGTCTGTAAGGCGGTGTTCTGTTCCGCCGTCGATACGCGCGCATAGCCGATCAGTGCCATGACCGCCCCTTTTGTCCGTTATTCCGTCCGCCTACCTTAATGTCCGATAGCCCATTAAACAAGCGCGTTCCTGGACATTGTCCGGCATGGCCGACTAATGATCGTTTGACGGAATCTACCCGGACAGAACGGGAGGAGGATCTGGATGCTTTTGGTGGCCGGGGTTTTTCCGATGTTCTCCGCTGGGTTGCCGGTTCCATCCACAGGGTGGCGCACAGAATTTGTGGACGGTTTCCTGCAAACCAGAAACCGTCTAGTATATGCTTTAAGGCCCGCATGATTGGCCAAGTGGGGGCTTAAACCCGCACTAATGATCGGTAATCAGAGGAGCACCAAAATGAGTAGCCTCATCGTAATGTCGAAAAAGGCCCCGCACGGAGAGATGAAGAGCCCAGCAAATCAGGCTATCCGCCCCGGCCCGCCTAGCGCCCACGAGACAGAAGGATGCATTCTGTCTCGTGACTGGTAGTCTGGGCATACTTTCTAAGTATAATTCACAAGGCAGATTAAAATGACAAATTTAGCCGATGCAATAAAAGAGTATATTGAGGAAAATAATTCCGATGTTTCCGGTTCCGATATAAAAAAATTCATACGAACCAATTATGAAGGCCGATGGAAAGATTCTACCGTGTCTGCATATCTCTATGGGTGCGTCGTAAACAACCCAAAATCTTACATACATCACCCAAGTCTAAAAAAGTTTCTATATAAAAATAACGACGGTACTTTTTGCATTTATTCAGAAGAATCACACGGAGAAAATGAATGGACACCGGTCGAAGGAGATGATGAAACAGCAGAAATCGTAGAGCTTGTAGAAACCACAGTTAGCTTAGAAAGAGACATAGAAAACCACCTGATAAAAAATCTTGATTCACTAGAGCCAGGCCTTAAATATGTCTCACGCCAGTCTTGTGTTGATGTTGGCAGGGTTGACATCCTCGCCGAGGACAAAAATGGGGTGATGGTTATTATAGAAATAAAGATCGGCGAGGCAAAGGATTCGGCAATAGGTCAAATAGCTCGTTATCTTGGTTGGTTCGCACAAAATGGCGCTATTCAACCTCGCGGAATGCTTGTTGCTGGTGATTTTTCTGATGGAGTTCGCTACGGAGCAAATGCCGTTAAAAATCTTACATTACATAGCTACAAAGTAAACTTCTCTTTTGTAAACGAAACATTGTAGAGATTGATGACATGGTTGAAATAAACGTAATTGATGAACCTTTAACATTAGGCGCGGACTTAGAAAAGACAATTACCGTATACGAAAATGCCATTGGTCATTACGCGGCTAGGGCAAGGAGAATAATTGGCAGTGGAGATGGAACTATCAGAGCCATCGAGAATTTGGTCACAACTGCAGGCATACAAAAAGGATTCAAAGTGTTGCGCGACCGAGGGCAAATGGATAGCACCTTTGAAGCACTAGTGATACGGCATTGTGACCAATTTTCCTCAACTGCCGTTGAGGCTGCGCGTTGGCGGCTAGATAACGCCTACAACCTGACATAGAGATATTGTCCTAAACCCAAAGGTTTAATCGACACCCTCGTTTCTGGGCCATTTCCGGTCCTGAATCTGCCCATCAACCCGTCCATGTTTCAATGTTGGGGGTTCTCTCAGAATTCTGAATTTAAAGCACGTTAAGTTCCAAATTCTGAGAGGACCTCGGCATGACCATTCGCGCCTTTTCTTTACTCTTTAACGAATTTTACGGAACACCGGATTGGTAATCCTCTGGCCTGAACCACAAGAAACCAAGCAAATAAGGGCATTTCAGCATACACTGTGCCGCGAATCTGGGTACGTTGCCCAAGTATCGCCCAGGTACACCCCCCCCAAGCTCCGGATGGCCACGTTCCTTAGCATTTTGAGCGAAGATTTCGCACTCCCTTGGAGTTTTGAGTTTTTTACACGATCGTCCATCAGGTTCTCTTCTTTTACATAACGGGGAAGTAACCTGCCATTGTGCTGCTTTATCGGGTGGCGCCAGGTTGACTGTCAGGTTGGGCGCATTTCGACCAGATACCAATGATACCGCCGCCCGATTTATCGACGAAACATGTCTGTGTTTGATAATCATGCCAGCATGGTTGTCGATAGAAGTCGTGTTTTCCTATTCCGCCATAGAGCAAGATTTCGGGCTGACCACTCGGATTCCCAAGAACAGACTTTGCGAATATCTGCTCAGGGCTTTCGTAATTTGTCCAGTTTCCACCAAACCCATGGCCAGGTTGAATTACGGCGACAGCTTTTGGATATACGGAGTTTGCAACATAGAGCGCCTGAAATGCTGCAACCCCGTCTGCGCAAAGATAGAGCAGGCTAAACCGGGATGGCCCGTGACTTATAGGAACATCGTCGCGACGTTGAAATACCGACCAAGAGCAAAACGGTTCCTTAATCCAGTGGCGATACTTGGATGGATCGCCATCAGAGCGAGTAGGCGGTGCTGGATGCCATCCATTCGGTGTTAGCTCCCGTTCGGATACCGAACGGGTCGCAATAAGATCATACCCACGAAACCCCGGCGTTTGTAAGGCGCTCATGAATTGGTCGTGACTATGGCTATAGTCAACGTAGACGAAACTCAGGATGTTGCCT
Source organism: Acidiphilium sp. (assembly GCA_027449105.1). Taxonomy (GTDB): domain Bacteria; phylum Pseudomonadota; class Alphaproteobacteria; order Acetobacterales; family Acetobacteraceae; genus Acidiphilium. Next base: position 4,060 of record DAIDMG010000097.1, read on the forward strand.
ACGAGGTGCCTGACAGGATCACCATCAAAACCGGAAGATGGGTAATAGAGCGAATCACGCAGAAGTTCGTGGAGCGGAAATGGTTCATTCACGATCGAGGTAGGTGATAGGTTAGTCAGCCAATCTGGGATAAGCATCTCTGGCAGTTCGTGAAGCATCACATCTCTCCTCAGCAACGATAAGTAATAAGCCAATTCTACCAAGGACATTACCGCTGGCTATTCACCAGTGAACCGCCCCAAAAACACCTGACCCCATTGTTTACTGACTTTCAGGAAGCTTACCGTACGATTTTTTCCGTTTTCTGAATGGATCCCAGCGTACTCTAAATCCCGTTTTCTGAGGGGACCACAATACCCTCGGATAACTCCCCAGCGCTTTCGTTCGACAGGTGTTCCAGGGGTCTGACCACAGATTTTTCCCACAAAGCGGCCATGATCTCTTCAAGCTTCTGGTTCAAATCGGTCTGCGCCTCGAACCAGTCACGGATGATCTTCCGCACGCGGACCTTGAAGCCCGGCCCTGCGCCCCATTGCGCCGCACAGTTAGACCACAGATCAACGTCGGCTTCCAATGGACCGCGATAAACCTCGACGGCCGCCGTGCGCGCCGCCTCGGCGAAATCCCGCCGCCAGCCCTCAGCGCTGACCTCAACCTGTTGGATAGTCTTTTGCGCTAGAGCGAGATCGTCGTCTTGCTTCAGTGTGTCGAGCACGCCCTGGAGCTTTTCGAACCAGGTCTTGGACCGGAGAAGCGCATCCTTGGCGCCTCCGGCGCCGACCTGATGGCTGACGCTGAAATTGTAGTATTCGCCGTTTCGTCGCGTCATGGCCCAGATCGTCGAGGCATATCGAATTGAGTCTATGGCGTCAATCAGCTCCTCCAATGGTTGCCGAATACGGGGGGGTAAGGGAGCATGTGCCCCTAGAAAGTTACTGAGTTGATCGGCGACCGCCTGCACCGCTGATGTGAAAGCCTGAGTCTCATGGTGCCGGATCACTTCATCGGCAGCGGCACATTCGTTGAGCAGCCGCTCCTCGTGTGATTCGCGGAGGCGGACAACCTGCTCGATGAGCTGGCCCCGGACTTTCGCCGCGTCGTCTTTCTTGGCATTGAAGAACACAATCGGCACACCGTTCAATGCTCCGTCGCCAATGGCCAAGGTGCGGAGGATCTGGCCACACTTCATCTGGTAGCCGTCCTCGTCGTCGATCGGGGACTCGCCACTGTCGTCCTTGACGGCCATCGCCTCGTCATCGCGCGGTAAGGCCAGCACCGACACCTTGCCCGCGTCCACGCGCACACCATGAGCATTTCGAAGATGATCCAGCAGAAGCTGCACTGAGGTGCTGGGCGCCTGGTTGAAGGTCGAGCACAAGACAACATGTGTTCTGGGGTCCTTCAATCGGGCGTCGAGGTCAGCTCGCACCGTGATTTCATCTAGGCCCTTTGTATCGACCGCAGATACCGCCAGGCCGGGCACCTCCGAGCCAAAGCCGGGGATCAGAAGGTCGATCGATGCCGGTAGCGGCACATCACCCAAGCGACCGTTATTGATGTCGCGGAACAGCTTGCGCAGTTGCTGCATGGCCGCTTTAGCGCCGCCGTCCTCAATCCATATTTCACGTCGTGTCCGCAGTTCGAGCTTTATCAGCTCGATGACGCGGGCGCGGAATTCTTCCTCCGTAGCGCATTGGCTAGCCAGTTCGGCCGCTTGGTCGCGGGAGTTCGTCTTCCCATTGGCGTCTCGCTCGCGCCTGACCGTCAGACCGGACATGTTGCGAAGCGCGCGCTGCACCTCCTCGCTAACATTGACGATGTCGTTTTTCTGGCCGTCTCCACCGGGGCGGCGCAGCCACGTGGCAGCGCAGAAATCGCCAACGAGATTCCGCATTTCTTCGTCGGACTGAGCCTGGACAACGATGCCGAAGCCCGGCCCGCGACGGATGTTGACTTCGCATAGCGTTGTATGGCCACCGCCGGTCTCAAGCACCACGCGCTCGCGCAGCTCGCTCGGCGGCGACGTCGGGTCGATCAATCCGTAAAGAAAGCTGATCGCCGTGGATTTCCCGACGCCGACTTCGCCAATGAATGCGATCTGGTGGGCATTCTTGCCTAGATATACGGCCGCCGCTTCGATCGCCGCACGCTGGCGTTCGATCTGGCGCTTCAGAGGCCAGGGCCGATCTTCCTGATCCAGGAAGTCCGCAATTTGACGAAGACTTTCCTCGGCCATCTCGAGGATGTTCCTTTGCGGATTGGAGAAGTCTGGCCGCTCCACGTACTGCCACTCCTTGGCAAGATACGCCCCATAATCCGCCGCGCCCTTTGATCCGAGCGCCACCAGCGCATCCAGAATTTTGCCGAGTTCGCTTGGTGATCCGGTCTCACCCTTCTCGATACGTGAAACCCGGCTCTGATCGACGCCGGATTTGGACGCGAGCTGGCTTTGGGTTGCACTGATCTCCGCGCGAAACTGGGCGATATCCTGGCCCATGCTCGTCGGCGCCGAGGCGATTGCTTCCATGGTCTTGCTCCTGTCGACCGCCAGGCCACCCCAGCGCGTTGAAGCCAATGTAGCAAACGTTTTTCATATATGCAATTTCTATTTTCATATTTGATGAATGCAGCATACCTATCGAATGCCACGGCACACCAATGGACGGCCCTCGCCAGCCTGACTATGAGAGTTTTTTTGGTAAATTATGGGCATTCGAGACCCTCTTTACTCCTTGCCGGTCTCCCGTTTTCTGAAGCGACCACCTCGACCGTCTGGAACGCGAAGTGCAGGAATTGCGGAAAGCCTAACGTCCGTGCAACGCCTGGCGCGCTTGCGCCAAGGCGGCATTCATCACGGATTCATCAGTGGGCACGAATAGCGGCGGCAATTTCTCTTCTGGCGGTAACTCCACATCTAACGTGCGGGCGATGTTCAGCGGATATGGTCGCCGATTGCCGGGCAGGGCGGCGATAGTCGCCCGCGCCACCGTCTCGCCAACCTCCCGATACAACCATTGCCATTCGCGTCGGGCGCGGTCATTCGTGAGTTCGGGTTTCGTGTTTCGTCCGCCCGTCATAAATAGTTACGTCCGCCGACGCGCCATCCAGGCCTTCACCGGCTACCCGAACGCGGCCGCCGCACTGGTGAGCCAGCCGAGTCAATGTTACGAGAAGATCCTCACTGTCCTCCGGACGAACTTCCGGCACACCGGAGACTTCTACCTGCGCCCCGTGATCCGCCATCATCAGGTAATACTCAATATCGTAATCTGGCGTATATTCCGCCAGGAAGCGGGTCAGCTCGAAGTCCGACATAGTTGCAGCCGGTGTACCTGGCGTCCGGACCAACTAACCACTTTGGACCGCCCGGAAAACCCGCTGCTATTAGCTGGGTGCTCTCTGCTTTCTCTGCGCCATGGCAACCTCCGTACACGTCACATAAGAAACCGAGCCGCGTGAGCGCGGCTGCGGGCTGACTCGTGAGCGGGCCAGCATTCTTTCTTATCCTTTCCAGAAACCAAGGGGAAGCTGCTCCCCGCCAGGGGCGAGACTCTGGCCCAGGGGACTGCTGAGCCAGAGATTGCGGAACCCGCACAGCCAGCGCCTGGAAAATCGATTGAAGCGGAACTCGCGGACGCGACCGGGAAAAAGCCCGATCAGGAGCCGCAGCAAAAGACGATAACGGAACCCGACCCCCTTGCGGATTGGCCAAGGACATCCCAGAAGTCCCCTGAGCCGCTCATGCCGCCGGAGAAACCGCGATTCGAGCGCAAGAACCCGCCGGAGGTGCTCTTTGCCAATCCCAGAGGCAAGCCCTATGTGCTGGATCATGGCGACAATGTGACGGTGACGAACCGCGCGATGCTGGGCCTGGGGCATGACGCCGCGGAGAAACGGCGAAAAGCGGTCGAGGTTGGCCTGAAAGCCGCCGTGGACCGGTTTGGGGAGCCGGTGCGTTTTCAGGGCAATCGTGCCTTCCTGGAAGAGACGGTGAAGGTTGCCCTGGAGCGTGGGATTGCCCTGGAGCCTGGCAGTCCCATGGCCCGGGACATCTACGAACGGGCGATCAAGGAGCATGGGAATCAGCTTGGAACGTCGAAGGACGCCACCCTGCCAAGGGCTGCACCCTGGCAAGGGCTGCCCCATATCGGGCGCCGGAGAAGAAGCGGGAAATGGACAACGGCAAAGGCATCGGGCTCTGAGGCCGGTTATCCCTCCGTGCGCTGATCTATACCCTGTCGATGTTCTTGATGACTGGGTGTGGCCATGGATGAACTGGACGAAATCGCACAACTGGAGGCGGCAGGTCAGAAGCTGATGGCCGAACCCATCTCCGCGCTGCGAAAACGGGAGGCGGCAGAGGCAAAGCAGGCGTCCATCGTGGACTCCGTCCATGTCGAAGCCCTGCTCGCCGAGATCCGTGATCGCCTGGATCTCCTGTTGCAGGCGAATGGCTCCTCGCAGGGTGCCAACGCGTCGCAGGGTGCCAACCCGTCGCAGGGGAGCCTTCCTGAAACCCCGCCGGCTCCCGACACGTCGGTTCCCACAGCCGAGGAAACCGATGAACTCCGGAAAGCGTTTCCGCATGAGGACGCAGGCCCGCCAGTGGCAGCCCTGCCGGGTGCAGCCCCCGCGAACATCATGATTTCCGACCCGGACATGACACGGTTGCTGGCCACTGTGGAGGACCGGGTGACCCGTCATGCGTTGACGCACCATTCTTCGGTCGTCGTCCTGCTGGGGTGGGCAATGGCCCTGCTGGCGGCGGGTCTGGGCATGGGATATGGCTACATCGTCGGGTCTGGCCGATACCC
>DAIDMG010000098.1:0-8563 GCA_027449105.1 Acidiphilium sp.
ATTTATAAGCAGTGCGTCGAAGAACTCTCGCGATTATGGTTATTCCATTATTCATCAAGACGAATCGCGCTTTGTGATCCGACCCCAGAGTATTCTTAATGGCGTCATTCACAGTGTTATATCCCTGGAAATCCCGAATGTTGCTCTCAAATAGACCCCGGGCTATTTCACCGTCCTCGCTCGTAACCAGCGAAAGCAGGTCTTTTGCCGGCAAAACGCCTAAATACGCCTCCTTCACTCCAGGGATTTCTGGTGCAACCACGTGACTTGTGAAAGTGAAATCGCGTTCAATGGCATTTTTTGTTTGACGATAAAGCCTCTGGATTCCCTCCGCACCGACGCATTCGAATTCGACGGAGCTAAAAATGTTCTCCGCCTTTAGCTCTGCGATAGCGGATTGCCGACGCGCCTCCAATTGCGTATCACCAGTCCACTGCCCAGTTGTGACGTAGAAAAGATAACAGCTTGGATTCGCGCGTTTGAACTTCGCACTCTTTCCGTACACTACACCCTGGAGTTCTGACAACTCCTTCAAGCGTGCACTCTGCGGTAGCTGCGGCTGTTCCTTGAAAAAATCCCTTACCGCGAACGCAAAATTTCCCATTTTCCCGGTCTCAAAAGAACGGGATCTGTCTGCCTGAACAAAAATGAATACAACATCTAAAGTAGCGGCTGCGTCAGCTATCGCCACAAAGGCATCCATGTCAGGGACAAGAATACCGTTTACAATAATTGCTATACCATCTATCCCGGGCTCGTCATTGCCCAAGACAATGTCGCTGGTATCAAAAGTCTCCGGATGCAACCGCTGCACTGTAGCGTAGCTTGTGAAATGCTCGAACCTTGCACTCTCCGAAAGGGCCTCCACTCCATGTTCCGCAGAAAACTCGCGCAACATTGACTCAGTTATTCTATCCACAGCCCGTTCCTCCGAATTCCAAAGGCAAATGTCAACATGGCTACGCGCCGACGTCCTTTTGACTCTCTGACTGCTCCGAGAATTAATGACCCCGCTGCTTACTGCGTTCTTAATCTTCCCGAACTGTAAATAGAGACCTGTCAGCATTCATAATGCTGACATACGCCTATACTTTTAAAGGCGGCAGTTTTCGGACGATTTGCATTGTCTCAAGGCTCACCGTTATAACCCGCAGCAGCAACTCCAACGGGTACTTCGGATTATCCTGTTCCGCCGCCCACGCATTTGCGTCATTGATGATGCCCGTTATTTTGTCCGTAGTGACTGCTTGGCGCTCCATAACCCATTCGACCGCGGATTTACCGTTGACGATGTAATCGTATGCCTCGATTGGAATGCCGCAGACTGTGATCACCTCGTTGTAATGGACCCTCGTCCGGTCCCATTTTTCCTCGCTCCCAGAACCGTTCTCGCGACCCGTGTCACCATTCGGCTTCGCGAAGCGCATTTTGATAACGCGATAATCTTCGTCGGTTAGCTCCGAACTCTTCTTCGCGTATTCGACCTTCGCGGGATAAGGCTTGACGGCATCGAATCCCAGGTGCAATTTGGCAAGTGCGCGGCCAGCTCGCGCGAAAGCCTCAAAGTCCTCGAACCGCGTCACCGCCGGAATGCGGGGTAGGTCCTTATTCAGGTTATTAGCGTATTTCCGCCTGTAATCCTCGGAATGCAACAGACCATAAACGTAATAGAAAAGGTCATTCTTGGAGAACGTCTCCCCTACATACACCTCCCGAAATCGCTCCAGCGCTTCATCAGTGATCGCATCGCGTACGCGGTACTTGCCATCCTCGGTGGTCCGCGCGGCTACTCCTCGCGGTGAGGAGTGATGCTTGCCCTGGTTGCTCCCGAAATTGAGGCTCTCTTGGGCGCTATCGTTCTCGTCTGGTTCGACCCCTCTGTCAGACACGGGCTCGTACAAATAAAGCGGGAAACACTGGGTTCCATCGATATCCGCCATGTGAAGACTCGGCAGACAATCCGTAATCAACACGCTGAACGCCACCTTTGATCCTCGTGCTGAAAGGCAAATCACCTGGTTCTCCGAAGTTGGTTCAGGATAGATCTTCGGGAGCTGGTAAACGCAATTGTTCAACGATCGATCAAAGTACACGTGCTGACGCGAGAACGGTCTATACAGGGACAGCCGGTATCCAGTCTCACTCTCCCGATATCGGCGACCCCGCTCCACATCCTTTCGCTGCTGGCGATCCCACGAAAACTTCGTCGGATCGATGGTGATAAATTTTTCAATCCCTGTAAGGCGCTGCTTTGGCGTCGCATCTTGCCAGCGCTTGACCTCAGCATTATAGAAGCGGATGGAACGGGCGATATTCCGTCGCAGTTCTGCCTCGGAGTAGTTGTAGCACCACGCGTCTCGGTTCGTCACAAGTCCCAGGGAATAAGACTCGAACACTGTTGCGGCCTCATCCTGCTTGTTTCCGATCGCCAGATAGTTCGCGAATTCTGGGTCCCTCTGATTGACCCAGTCATAATGAGCATCCGGCACGATTCGGGCCCAACCTGGCCCGCTGGAAATTCCGTTGAAACTTCCGAGTGTGGCGATGCGGCGGAGTTTTTCCTCACGCGTAAGGTGGTCGCCGATGTCGTGGAAGAATATTTCTCCTTTTATCCTTGACCTCGGGTTTTTGATCAGCAAGCTAATCGCAATCGGAGCGCGGCTGCCGCCACCGAATACGTTGCCAGCTTCTTGCCGCCGCCGCTCACCGGAGGTACGCGCGTTCCCCCGAAGGTGGAAAACATATATGCTGCTAAATTCCTCCGCGAGCGACTTGCGCAACCCGTCAGCTGAATTGGAGTCAAGCCATCCAGCGTTCGTGATAAAGCCAATCACTCCGGCGTCGCGAATCCGATCCGATGCCCAGCGCAGCGCACGAATATAGGCATCGTACAAGGAGCTGGTACGAGTCGCGGCGGAGCCGGCCGCATAGGTCGCGGAGATGCGCTGATCAAGCTCGGCGTATTTGAGATTTGCATTGAAGTCATTTGCGCTGTCCTGTCCTGCCGCGTATGGCGGGTTACCGATGATCACGCGGATATCAAGCTGACGCTGCTTGCGAACGCGACGACTGTTATCGTCCAGGGTCAGAACCTGCTGCCCCTTTTCGGTGCCGGCATTGAACGTATCGGTAAGGCAGATTCCAGGGAAAGGCTCGTATTTGCCCGTCCCAACAGTCTCGTAAAAAGCTGATTCAATGTTGATTGCCGCGATGTAATAGGCGAGCAGAATGATTTCGTTGCCGTGAATTTCCTGGCTGTACTTGGCGGCAAGGCGATCTTTCGGAATGAGTCCGCTCTGTAGCAACCGGGTGATGAAGGTACCAGTACCAACAAATGGATCGAGAATATGAACGCCGTCGGTTGCGAGGCTCGCGTCGAATTCCCTCGCGAGTACTTGGTTCACCGACTGGATGATAAAATCAACCACCTCGATCGGGGTATAAACAATTCCCAGCCGCTCGGTGAGTTTTGGGAACGCGCTGCGAAAGAACTTATCGTAAAGCTCGGCCAGCAAAGCCTGCCGACCCTTTGCAGTGCGAGTATCTTCCGCACGGCGGCGCACGCCCTCGTACATCGTCTCCAGTGCGGCGCTCTCCTTTGTAAGCCGATGGGGCTCCAAAGCGTCCAAGACGCGATTCATTGCTCGCGCTACAGGATTCTGAGACTCAAATTGATAGTCCTTGAACAGAGCCTCGAACACCGGCCGAGTCACGAGATGCTGCGCCAGCATCTCAATAGCTTCTTCCCGGGAAATCACATCATTTATGTCGCGATGCAGCTCGCTCAAGAACCCGTCGAAAGCCGCCCGCTCCTCCCGATTGGAGGATCGACCTAGGATTGCCGTGAGTCGGGAAACATGGGTGTTCGCAATTCTCGCGATGTCGTTCGCCCAGACCGACCAGTATAGGCGCGTGCCGCATTTCTCCACTATGCGGGCCATGAGCGCGCGGTCCCATTTTTCTGCCGTCTGGATAATCAGTTGTAATTCACGCTGTTCCCCGCGGAGAGCCTTACCATCTTCTCCGATCGTATAGCTCCCGCGTGCTCGTTCGCCTGCCTCGGCCACCCGCGACTTCTGCTCGGCCTTCCGCTTGCCCGTCAGGGTCGGCAGTCGATCGAGACCCCGAAGGATGATGAGTTTCTCGTCGTCCCGGCCCTCGTAATCGATACGATTGATCATCGCTTCGAACTTATCGTCGTGGGCTCGGAGCGCGCGCAGGACCTCCCAGACCACCTCATAGGCTGGGTTCTTGTCCAATACTTCGTTCGGATCGGCGTTGAACGGGACGACGACCGGGATCACAACGTACCCGAGCTTTTTGCCCGGGGCTTTCCGCATCACTCGCCCAACCGTTTGCACTACTTCCACGATGGACTTACGCGGTGAGAGGAACAGCACCGCATCGAGCGCCGGAACGTCTACGCCCTCGGAGAGGCAGCGCACATTCGAGAGTATGCGGCAGGTGTTGGACTCCGGCTCTGCTCCAAGCCAGTCCAGCTTTTCGGTCTTCTCGAAAGCGCCCATGGAGCCGTCCACGTGATCGCATTCGACTCTGAGGTCCGAGTCGATCGCCCCGTTACCTTTGCCCTCTGACGCTCGAAACTCGTCCACTACAGCCTGGAATTGGTTGCTGTACTGTACCGAGCCCAGAAAATGCTTCCGCGGAGCCGAACGCGCGGCCGTACCTTCGCCGCCCCCGGGCGTCACCTTCGATCCGGCGCGAAGTCTGAGTGAGTCGATCACCGGCGCATACGCTACTGCGCGGCGCATTGGATGAGGATCATCGGCGAAACGCCCCTTGCCGTCGATCTTGGCCAGCGCCCTCCAGCAGCCCAGGATCTTGCCTGCATCGTCCACCACCAGGCTGCTGTCCTCGGCGAGCTTCCCCTGTAAGTGCTTGGCGACCTCGTGCTCGTCCACCTCTAGGACCACGACCTTGTAGTCGCAGAGCACTTGGTACTTGTTCACCGCATCCGAGAACGAGAGATGGTGGAATGTCCTGCCGAACTGCTCCTCATCATCCATCGAGTACAGCACCTGTTCGGCGTTCTCCGCCCTCTGCTTCTGGTTCTCCGCCCAGATCTTCGGTGTGGCCGTCATGTACAGGCGTTTTTTTGCCGCGATAAACGCGCTGCTGTGAACGCGCATGAACGCTGCAACGTCTTCCTCGCCCTTGACGTGCCGACCGGTAGTCCGGTGGGCTTCATCGCAGATCATCAGATCGATCTGTGGGAGTCCGTGCTTCTTTTGCGCGTCCCGGATGACCTCTATCGAGTGGTAGGTTCCGAAGATCGCGCTCATGTGCCGGTCGTCCATGCGCTTGGCAAGTACCTGCCCGAGCCGTTTGGCATCGGTCGTGGCCGGGTACTCCAACTCCGAGAGATCTATATCATCTGGGTCGCCATTTCCTCTGCGCTTGCCTACCTGGGTGTCCGAGCACACCGCGAAGCTGTGCATCGGGATCTCCGCCTCTTGGGTCCATGCGCGTAACGTCTGAGAAATTAGGTTCAGCGAGGGCACGAGAACGAGCACGAAGCCGCCCTTACCGACCATTTTTTCGGCCAAGCGCAGTGAGGTCAGCGTCTTGCCGGTTCCGCAGGCCATGATGAGCTTGCCGCGATCGGCACTTTTGAAGCCCTTCAGAACGTCCTTGACAGCGGCCTCCTGATAACCACGTAACTGCTGTTTCGCCCGCAGCTCGACCCGTTCGTTGCGGAAATATTCGTCCCAGCGTATGCACGATCGATCGAGATCGTGGAAAGTAATGGTATTGACGTCCTTGGACAGCTCACCGAGCAAGGCCCTGGCTTCCGCGGTCGGCGCGGCCGTCGCGACCAAGATGCCTTCCTCGAAGCGCCTGGTGGCGAGGCGGGCAATGAAGCTTTCCAAGCGCTTTCGGGGCAGGCTGGTAGCCTTGCCGTAAAATTTCGCCTGCACAGCGACCAGCTCGCCGGTCCTGCGCTTGGCGACCAGATCCACACCGTAATCGGTCCCGGGATCGAAATCTTCGCGACCGGCTATCTCGCGCCACTCGTCCCACAGCCAGACGTTCTCGAATTGATCCCGATGCTTTGGCTCGTTTTGCAGGTAGACCTTTACCGCCCGTTCAAACAGCGTCCCCTTCTGCTTCGTGTTTAACGCCCTCGCCTCGAAGCGCTCCAGCAACCGTGCAAAACCATTATTCTCGGCAGCCATCCGGCCCCCTATCTTCGTGTTCGCAGGAATAACTCTTCCGACGACTCATCTCATCGGAGACTGGCGACTGTCGCTTGCGCGCACGTGCGCGGCTATGAGCCGTAGGAACCCACAAGATCAACAATTGGTCACTCCGATTGACATCACGACGGTCATAGCAACATCAATGATGAAATGGAGCTGCTGACGGGCATGATATTGAGGTAACCGTGCGACGGCCGTACATACCCATCTAAAATTCTATTTCACAACAGAGAGGTTGGCACGCGGAACCCCGGAGCCGGCACCATTGCCGTCAATGCTCAGCATGTTTGTGAGCTGAAAAACAAGGGTCTCTACCTCTGCCGCCGGCAGCCCAACAAGGTCTGCGAGCTTGTTCTTAGTGATCTTCTCGGCCCTTAGAGCCGAAAATACCTTTTCCCAAAGAATGGAGCGCTCTCTTAGCATTCCAGATGGTTCCGTTTGACCAAATTGCTGATTGATCTGAATGCAGAACGTTCTGTACTGCCAATCCGTGGTTACGCCTATTTTGTGAAGCCGGTGATTCAGAGCCGCCACGGAGACACCCCAAAACTTCTTCGCTTGGACGATTTCGCTCAGGAATCTGATGCGTGGTAGCTTCGCGATCACATCCGCCCGCGGCATCAGGAACGCTGACGCAAATGCATTAGCCTGCTCCTCTGCGACACGACCACCTTGGGGTCCGCCGTGCCGGTGCAATACCAAGTGGCCTAGTTCATGAGCCGCGTCAAAACGGCTGCGCTCGCTAGTCATCTTCGTGTTAAGAAAGACGAATGGAATATCCCTTCTCCACATCGAAAAGGCGTCCAACGCACGAGTATCTTCATTTAGCGAAAAAAACCGAACTCCCTTTGACTCCAACAGGTGGAGCATGTTGCTCACGCGACGCTCGCCAAGCGCCCATTTCTGGCGTAAGAGTCTCGCGGCTGACTCGGGGTCAATATCCTCTTTGAATGACAAGAGATCAGCCTCGGGCAGAGCATAGCGCTCGGAAATCCAGTCATTCAGCATAAATGCAAAGGTCGATGCGGCAAGCGCTGAATCCCGATCGCGCACAAGCAACGCCTTTAGAGAACGGAAGCTAACGGCCTCGGCCGGAACTTCATCGACATCTGTACCGAGAAAGAATGACTCCGGAAAGCCCAAGACACGCGCGAGCACCGCAAGATTTTCCGCGGTGGGCTCAGTACCGCTGCTCTCGTAGCGGATGATCGTCTTGTGGGACAAGCGGGCTCGTTCGGCAAGCTCCTTTTTAGTGAGCTTCCGACGAAGACGCGCCAGCACCAGGCGCGCTGGATTAAACATGGCTATTGCTTGCGGCGGATCTCGAAGTCGAATTCTGGGCCGGAATCATCGGTACCACGAATATCCGGAGCGGTCCATTCGCCATCGCCGACGATGAAGATACGTTCCCGGCAATCCGACAGAAACCCGTCTGTGCAGCCATTGAATCGCGACAATTCAGCTCGCACGTCGTCCCCCTTTATGTAGATGCAGAAATGCCAAGTCTGAAAGCCATCAGTACTGGCACCTTCCGCGGTTGTCATTACGCCACCAACCAGCGGCAAGGCCATCTGATCAATTACCTGATTTATCGTTACCGCGCGCTCAGCGGTACTTCCCTTCGGGAGCCTGTTCTGCGGCGCAAGGTCTTCCTTTACCATCCCCGTGATCTCATCTGCATTGGTGACTGCAATGCGGATACCCAGCTTATGATTCGCAATCGTGGAGAAACCGCCGCTCTCGTTCTTGTCCCAGCCCTGCTTACCTCCGAAGACTTCGCGGAATGCACGAACCCCCATGCGCCAAACCTCGTATCCACGCGCCCCCGGAGGATCGTTATCTGTGCACCCGCCATAGCCGGCGACGCACTGATGCACAACTTCCATCAGACCGGCTCTAGTAAGACACAGTTGCTCTAGCCGGCCAACGACTTGCCACTCTGCGGTCAGGATTTGCACTGGGGAATGCCCCGTGTCCGTTTTCATTGCCTCAATTGTGGACCTGAAAACGGACACGGTCAAGGATGGCGGCGATCCCCATTGGCTGTCCACCTTTGCAGCGTTGATTACATCTTCCATACTTTTGCCGCTCGTTCCGTATTCGATATTAAATTTTACGGTTTCGTTAAAAAGAACGACGTTCTGGGAAACGTAAGATATGGAATCCCTTAGCTCTTTTAAATTAAACTCTTTTATGTTTATTCCGTTAATGTCGATTTCGCCGGAAGACGGTTCGTAAAAACGCGGAATAAGCATCGATATCGTACTTTTGCCGGCTCCCGAAAAACCCACTACGGCGGCTATCTCGCCTTTATTGATTTTTATGTTTATATTTTTAAGGTC
>DAIDMG010000098.1:8572-8823 GCA_027449105.1 Acidiphilium sp.
AAGGTCGAAACGCTCGCCGGCTTTTTCTTTTTCTTCGCTTGTCGCGCCGGAAATACCGTCTTCCGCATTATCTTTGCATTTATCGCCTTTTTTGCCGCAAAAGTCGTAGCCGAAATAAAGATTTTTTATCTCTATAAAGTTTATATCTTTAGGAACGAGATTATTTCCTCCGGTTTCTTCCTGCTTTTCGTCTAATATTCCGAAAATTCTGGTTCCGGCGGCTATGCCTTCCTGAAGGCTGTTATTTAGCC
>DAIDMG010000099.1 GCA_027449105.1 Acidiphilium sp.
ATTGCTATACCTCAGTCTCTATAGCGACGCTATATTGCAGCTGAAGACTTGCGGAAGATCCGATGAGACCAGCTATCAAGAGCCTTTAAACCGTTCCCGTAAGAACCAGACGCCCATAGGCGTTCGCCTCGGAATTGCCGCGATATCAACCGTGCGCCACTTTCGGGCAGCCGGAATCCCGAACACGGCACCCCATTAAGATCGTCCTTCGGAGTGTGCTTTCGGCCAAATCCAGTCGGAGATGTGTTTTGGATCGGTTCCGAATTCGTGAGCGTGCTGAACACAGGCTTGTCGCCGTTCCAGCAAGACCTCAAGTACATCGGAGGAGGAGTCACGGAAGCGTGGGATCCGGCTGATAGCGTCGATCGCCAGACTGAAGCGGTCAGTCCGATTGCGGATGGCGAGCTCGAGGGGTGTATCGATGTTGCCTTTTTCACCGTAACCGCAAACGTGGATGTTGTGTTGGGCGGGCCGGCGATAAGTCAGCCGGTGGATGAGCCACGGATAAGAATGAAAGTTGAAGATTACCGGCTTTGTCGCGGTGAACAGCTCCTCGAATTCACTGTCGGTCAGACCGTGTGGATGCTCCCAGTTCGGGACCAATCTGAACAAATCGACGCAATTTACAAACCTGATTTTGATGTCAGGTAGATGTGTACGCAGGAGGGCGGTCGCTGCCAGTGCCTCCACAGTCGGCACGTCACCGCAACTTGCCATCACGACATCTGGCTCTTGCCCGTGGTCGTTGCTTGCCCAATCCCAGATGCCCGCACCCTTGGCGCAATGGGCAATTGCGGCGTCCATGTTGAGATACTGGAGGTGTACCTGCTTGTCGGAGACGATGACATTGACATAATTCTGACTACGCAGACAGTGATCAGCCACAGATAACAGGCAGTTTGCATCCGGTGGCAGATAGATGCGAACGACATCTGGATTTTTGTTGGCCACGACATCAAGAAACCCAGGATCCTGATGGGTAAACCCGTTATGATCTTGCCGCCACACCAGTGCTGTGATTAGAATGTTGAGCGATGATATCGGCACTCGCCACGCTAGCTCGTTACATTTCTCGAGCCATTTGGCATGCTGGTTGAACATCGAGTCGATCACATGCACGAAGGGTTCGTAACTGTTGATCAGGCCGTGGCGCCCACTCAGCAGATAGCCTTCAAGCCAACCTTCGACGGTGTGCTCGCTGAGCATTTCCATGACCCGCCCAGCCATTGCAAGATTGCCTCCGTCCTCGTCTTCTGGAAAATAGGCGCCAAGCCAAGATTTCTTGCTGGCCGTATAGATCGAATCAAGCTTGTTCGACTGCGTCTCGTCGGGGCCAAATATGCGAAAATTATCTTGATTTTCACGGATGATTTCACGCAGAAACGGACCGAGGGTCGGCACGTTGCCTGCTCTCATCACTCCTGGATGATCAACATCAACTTGAAAGGAGCGAAAATCGGGCAGATTGAGCGGACGCCGAATAGTCCCGCCATTGGCTGCTGGGTTGGCGCTCATTCGCCGCAAACCCCTTGGGGCCATTGCCCTCAACTCTGGAATGATCCGACCATCCCCGTCGAAGTGGATTTCCGGTCGATAACTGCGCATCCAGTCTTCCAGGATCTTCAGATGGTCGGAATTACCGGGAACATCAGCTATCGGGATCTGATGGGCGCGCCAGGATCCTTCGAGGTAATGGTTGTCCACTAGCCGCGGCCCGGTCCAGCCCTTTGGGCTGCGCAGCACGATGACCGGCCACCGTGGCCGGAATGCTTTGCCAGTCCGCCGCGCCTCCCCCTGCGACGCGCGAATCTCTTGCACACAATGCTCCATTGTTGCCGCCATCGCCTGATGCATGCTGGCTCGGTCGCTACCCTCGACGAAATAGGGGGTGTAGCCGTAGCCGATAAATAGCGCCTCCAGTTCCTCGTGGCTGATCCGAGCAAGGATCGTCGGATTGTTGATCTTGTATCCATTGAGATGTAACACCGGCAGTACTGCGCCGTCTGTTATCGGGTTGAGGAACTTGTTGCTGTGCCAACTTGTCGCCAAGGGGCCGGTTTCCGCTTCACCATCACCGACCATCACCAGCGTGATCAGATCCGGATTGTCGAACACAGTACCAAAGGCGTGCGACAGGCTGTAACCCAGTTCACCGCCTTCATGAATGCTTCCTGGTGTCTCGGGGGTCGCGTGGCTGCCAATTCCACCGGGAAACGAAAACTGGTTGAAGAAACGCCTTAGCCCGGCGAGATCTTCGCAGATCTCAGGATAAATCTCCGAATAGGTTCCTTCGAGATAGGCTTGCGACAGCACCGCGGGCGCTCCGTGCCCTGGTCCCGAAATATACATTGCGTTCAGGTCATGTTTGCAGATCAGCCGATTGAAATGGATGTATGTGAAACACTGCCCGGCGTCCGAGCCCCAATGGCCGAGCAGTCGCGCCTTCACGTGTTCGGGCTGGAGCGTTGTCCGTAACAGCGGATTGTCCCGCAGATACAGCATGCCGAGGCAGAGATAGAGACTGACATCCCAGTAGGCATCAAGCCTTTCGAGTTCGTCCGGGTTCAGTGGCGTACCGTGGATTGTCGCACGCGCCGGACCGTATGACGAAATGGCCTCGATGTCGCCGTCCGTCAAAAGCGGATTATTCAAGCGCATCGTCCCGAATTCCCTTTTGTTTAAGTTAATATGACTTGAGGTGGCCCGAACTTGCAGTCAAGGTGGGCCGAGGTAAACCTTGAGGTGATCAACATGATTCTGGTTCGCTTCTCTTAGAGTCCATTTCGAACCGAATATTCAATGAGCGGGTCGTCTCTGCAGGAGGACGCTGGAAGCGGCGTAGAAGAACGTTTCGACGCTCTCGATGCTTGCCTCGAAGTCTTGTGCCATTCGCATGTTGTGATTGTTCCACGCGAAAAGCCGCTCGGCATTGCCCGGCGGACGTTCTACCGCTGGTATGACCGCTGTCTGGATGGCGGGCCGGAAGCTCTGGAGGATCGAGCCTCGGTGCCGAGCCGCTTGTGGAACCGCATCGCGCCCGAGGTACAGGACCAGATCGCCGAAATGGCGCTGGGGCAGTCTGAGCTGTTACCATGCGAGTTGGCCGTGCGATTCACCGATGAACGCCGATGCTTTGTATCCGAAGCCACGGTCGACCGGCTGCTCAACGCGCACGACCTGATTACCAGCCCGGCCTATGTCGTGATCAAGGTCGCCGATGCGTTGCACACCAACGCCACCCGGCCGAACGAGATGTGGCAGACAGACTTCACCTACTTCCAAGATCATCGGGTGGGGCTGGATGTACCTGTCGACCGTGCTCGACGACGCCTCGCGCTACATCATCGCCTGGAAGCTGTGCACCAACATCCGCGCCGAAGACGTGCCCGACAGGCTGGACCTCGCGCTCGCGGCATCCGGTTGCGATCACGCCACCGCGCTGCACAAGCCCAGTCTGCTCAGTGATAACGGCCCCAGCTACATCCCCAGCGATCTGGCCGAATACATCAAGACCAACAAGATGAGCCATGTCCGTGGCGCCCCGGGGCATCCCCAGACCGAAGGCAAGATCGACCGCTGGCACCAGACCCTGAACAACCGCATCCTGCTGGAAAACTACTTACTGCCCGGCGACCTGGAGGGCCAGATCAAGGTGTTCGTCGAGCACTACAACCGCCAGCGCTACCATGAGAGCCTCGACAACGTGATGTCGGCAGACACCTGCTTCGGCAGGGCGTCGGCCATCATCAAGCAGCGCGAAAGGATCAAGCGACACACCATCGAGCATCCGCGGTCGCAACACCGCAAACTTACCGCCTAAAACCAACACCCAGACGAGGCCCGCACTCCCCTAATCTACACCGCAATCGGCGCCAAATATTCTGACGACAGCCAAAGTTGGATAACTCCACACCGGCGAAAGGATATGGACGTGAAACTGCACTACGCCATCAGCCTCGGCCTTCTGCTGGCCGGCACTGTCGCGGCCCCCCCTGGTTTCGCCGCCACCAGCCCCGCGCAGGTCCCGACGTGCCAGGCTATCGGCAATGCTATCGCGGCGGCCTACGGCCCTATTTCCTCCGTGACGGACAACACTACGAAGATACATGCCCTTGGGGGACATGCGCCCTACACTGTGCTGCGTGCCTGCGATGTCCACGTGCCAGGTCATCGCCTTCCCCTGGTGGTCACAATCGACGCCCCAATGCAGCGACAGTTCTTTGACGGGATGGCGCAGCTCGCCACTCGCATGGGACGGAAGGTGCAAAAGCTAGACGGCGCAGGTTATGGCGATCTGGCCTACTTGTTGCCGCAAATCGGCGGCGGTTACGCGGTGAACGCGCTGGTTGGCAAAGAGGGGCTGACGGTTGGCAATTGGGCCACGGCGCATGAGACGAAAAACATGGCGCAACACATCATCGCCATGATGCAGTAGCCTCGATCATCACCACGCATAGCGGAGATGTAAACGAGGCAATTTGGCATGATCAGCTGGGGGCGCCTGCATGATGACGGCGATGCCGCACGCGAGCACTTACAAGCCGGATTCCCGATCTACTAGGTCAAGCACGTCACGCCGGCCGGCTGACTCATCAAGGACTACCCGGAGGACCGTCTCGAACTGGTAATCGTTAACCGGGACGGCGACGGCGATGTCTTTGTCATGACGCTCGCATAATCGGTCATGCTGAGTGGACTACGCCGACCGAGACGTCTTGTATTTCAGCGATAACTGACGCCAGTCGTGACACCGCCTGGTCAGCATCCTCAGGCACGATTGCGGCGAAACTCACGCGCAAATGCGGCGCCGGCGGATCGGCCGGGAACCAGTCGCGACCTGCGCCCACCAGAATGTCGGCACGTACGCACCGGCGGACCACTTCCACATCCGACATGCCATCTGGCAACCGAACCCAGAGATGCAGTCCGCCGTCGGGTATTTTCGCAAGCTCACACGGACCGAGATGCTTGTTCAGCGCCGCAACCATCCCATCACGTCGGGCACGCAGAGCACCTCTTAGCGCGCGCAAATGTCGTACCCAATTCGGCGCGCTCACCAATTCGAACGCAATCTCCTGCAACAATCCGGGGACAAAGAAATCGTCGGTGAGTCGCGCCGCGCGCAAACGGCCGAGTGCTGGGCCTCGTGCGCAAATCGCTCCAATTCGCAAGCCAGGTGCGGCACATTTCGTGAGTGAACGAACATAGATGACATGGCCGTTGCGATCGTCGGTTGCTAAAGGAGGAGGCGGAGGCTCGAATTGAAAATCGCGTGCCCAGTCATCCTCGATCAGAAACGCTCCAAATTCGCCGAGCAGGTCGAGAACTTTCTGACGTCGGGCCGAAGCTAGCGTGATACCACTTGGGTTTGCGAAAGTCGGCTGACAATAAAACAACCGAGCCCCTGTCGTTCGGAAAGCATCCGCAAGAAAGTCTGGTCGTACACCCATCCCGTCGATCGGCACCGGCACTGGACGAAGACCTGCCGCACGGGCTGCAGCAATAGCACCGGCGTAGGTCGGGCTTTCCATCAAGACCGGATCGCCGACATTTGCAAGGGCGCGGAACGATGCCGCGAGACTGGACTGTGTCCCGGGACAGATAGTTACCTCGCGTGCATCGAAAGCGCCTCCCGTCCCCTCGGCAAACCATGCGCGTAATTGATACATGCCCTCCGGTGGCATCCGCTCCCAGTATCCCGATCTCCGCAAGGCACGGCTCGTTGCGGCCTTCAGGAGGTCTGTGGCTTGCAGCGCTGGCGGTAGATACCCCGCATTCAAGGGGAGGCTTTGTGACGGCGGCAATCGAACCATGGCCTGCAGGGCGTCCGGCTCAAAGCGCCCCTCGCCCAGTGCCACGTTCTGCCAAGCTGTATCCGCAGCTTGCCACCTTTCCTTGTCATCCTGCTTCGCTACGAACGTGCCACGACCTGGATGTGCCTCAATCAGCCCCTCATGAACCAGATGATCGAGTGCACGCTGGATGGTGCCAGGGCCTGCTGCAAATTCGCGCATAAGATGGCGCACCGACGGCAAGCGTGAGCCCGGCATCTGCGTCGCAGCGACCGTGCGCAGATGTTGAATAACGCGCTCAGTAGTGTTACTGGCTTTCATGACCATATGCGGTAACGTTATCGTATTATTCGCGAATGCGCAACCGGCCCATCGGCCGGTCAGCGCCGGCAGTAGACCATGACCGGGGCGTCGGTGTCCGGCTTGGTGCTGTTCGCCATTTCGATGACGGGAACACCGGGCCCAAACATCGTCATGCTCACCGCATCGGGGGCGACGTTCGGCTTTCGTCGGACCCTACCCCACATGGCCGGGGTCTCGGTCGGGTTTCCGCTGATGGTGTTCTCGGTCGGACTAGGACTGGGCCAAATCCTGACGCTCAATCCGGAACTTCGACGCATCGTGCAGTATCTCGGCATGGCCTACATGCTGTGGCTGGCCTTGCGCTTAGCCACAGCACACCGCGTTGCGCCCAGCGATAAAACACAATGCGGGACGGCTCATCGCCGGGTGTCCCCATTGACTTTCTTCGAGGCACTTCTGTTTCAGTGGGTCAATCCGAAAGCCTGGGTCACCGCGGCCGCTGCCGTCGGAACTTTCGCAGGAGTCACGTCGGGCGTCTGGCGTTCAGACATCGAAATTTCAGCCGTCTTTCTTCTCGTCACCTTGCCAATTGTTGTGTCATGGGCCGGCGTCGGAAGCCGCGTCGGTGCCTTCCTGCGGACCGAAGGGCAACTGCGTTGCTTCAATATCGCGATGGCCAGTCTGCTTGTCGGTTCCATGGCAACCTTGCTTTGGAAGCCGTGACCCTTGGATTCCCGTGCAAGGACGAGCGTGCTGGCTGCGTACTATGCCTCGATCGATTTCCTGCACTGCCCGGCATGGACCGCGCCGAGCGAGTTCTTTTTTGCTGAAGGGAATGCGGACGTGAGGTTCTTCAAAGCTTTTCCGTTTGGTGACATTCTCCGACTCTTACTTGCGCTCCGTATCAGAGTCTCAGAGATCCATCATTGCGGCGTAATGTACTGGGCACGGGTCGCAGAATTCGACGTAACCATCGGCCCCCTGTTGCCACGCAGTTGTCGTGATTTTCAGGTCGAGGCCGATCGGCGGCTAAGATTTCAGGGAGCCTCACCAAAGAAGCAAGGGTCTTCGCTGCAACGGTGTCGACTACCGATGTCATCGGGATCAACCGGGCGGATGTCTCTACAGGTTCGCCTCTATGCCGTTCGTTGTCGTCGCGGCGCTAAGAGCCGGGCAGCAAAAGAATGGACGGAGCGCGAGGTTTGAGATAATTCTATTTTCGTTCTTGCAGCTCTGTATCTGAGGACAATCAGCATATGCCGAAAATGTCGCTGAGAGAGTTGCAGTCCAAGGTCCGCGCAGCCTGGGCAGATATGCCCGCGCCAAAAGGTGTTGCTGAGCGCCGTGCCGTATATGCGAGCGATCGCGCATTCCTTAAGGCAGCTGCCCGCATTCCGGCCAGCTCGATCGAAATGAACGAGCCGCTCCGGCAGGACATCACCATCGTCTCTGCGCAGATCGCCGGCAATCAGGAGACCAGGATTGCCTGGCATGTCGATCGGCCGCCAACCGAAGTTGTGATTGGCTGGACCCACGCCGGTCACCTGGTTCAGGAGTCATCGGTCCCGCCGATGCCGGCCCGTCAGCTCCGTCGGCTGATTTCCCGCGTGCCGGAGATCGCCCGGGTACGTGGCCACGGCCTGGAGGGCGCCGTTGCGATCCTGTTCGACGAGATAGCTGGCCAGCCGGGCTATTTTGCCGGGCTGACCGGAGCGATGAGGCTTGAAGCCGCGGCGGATGGAGAGCCCCACGAGGAGGCGCCCGAGGCGGAAGATTCCGGACTCGCCGCGATCACGGATGAAGCCGATGAGGTAGGCGATCCAGTTGATGCCCCGGCATGAGGCACCGATCAGCTCAGCTTTTTGCCACTTCCGTCGTACTCGGCGGCCGGCTTTGAGGTCGGGCAGATGAGTTGCTCTCATGCCATCCAGACTCGGCAGCCAGCCTAGAACTCCAGGACGTCGATCCGCTTGTGAAGTTCGACCACGGCTGGGCGGGCCTGGCGCCGGTGCAGATCGGGCTGGCCGGCCTCGGTCACTGATTCGACCATGATCTGGAACTGGGGGCCTTTCCAGCCATTGCTGACATCGAGCCGACCGTGCAGCGTGCCGACACCCTGCAGGAATTCGCGCCCCTCCGGCCATGCAAGAGACTGGCGCGCGCTGAACCAGACGAGGTCGATATCGCCGGAGCCGTTTGACAGGCGACCCCGCCAGCGCGGCTTGTCTTCCCCGCCGAACCACTTCTCGTCTGTGATCACCGGGTTGCGGAACAAGATTGTTAGGGCCGGATTGCCGACGCCAAATGGAGCCATGGCGCCCCAGAGCCCCTTGAAATCACAGATCTGCCCGAGCTCGACGACGACATCAGGCGCGCCGGGGATGCGCCGGATGGCGCGCGTCTCAGCCTTGAGGTGCTCCATGAGGCTTACATCAAGGTTGCGCAGCCGGCGCGACGTGTTCGGCCGTCATTGTCAGGGCATGACCGGTGCCATGTCGTCCATGGCGCGGCCGAGCGCATCCCGCTCCGGGCGGGTTTCGTCCTCGGCATCCTCCGATACAGGCTTCGATCCTGACACAGAGCGTTCATCTCCGAGAATCCCTTTTTTTAACCTAGGGTGTGAGTATTCAATTTCATGAAAAGGTAAGTTGCCAC
>DAIDMG010000100.1 GCA_027449105.1 Acidiphilium sp.
ACCCAGCCGACCTATATCGGCCGGCACGAGTTTAACAAGCGCGCGAAATCCAAGGAACTGAAGCCCGCGAGCGAGGTGATCGACGTCGCCGTGCCGCCGCTGATCGACCAGGCCACATTCGATGCCGTGCAGGCGCATCTGCGCGCCCGCAATCCGAAGGTCACGCCGGCCCGCGTCGTGAGCGGCCCGACCCTTCTTACCGGCATCTGCTTCTGCGCCGACTGCGGCGGCGCCATGACGCTCAGAACCGGGAAGGGAGGGCGGTATCGCTATTACACCTGCTCGATCAAGGCGCGGCAGGGCGAGACCGGCTGCAAGGGCCGATCGATCCCGATGGAGAAGCTGGACAGCCTCGTCGCGGAGCACATTGCCGTGCCACCACCCAATCAGCCCAGAACCCATATTGGCTCAGGGGCTCATCATTGAAGCTGGCGCCAATGGAACGCTCCGGCACCACGATGATCGCTTGGCGTAACCCCTGATTTTGGAGTTTATCCAGGGCAATGAACATCAGCGCCCGGCTTTTGCCCGAGGCCGGGGGCGATTTGATCAGCAGATATTGTTCGCCCCGCTTCTCATAGGCACGCTCCTGCATCGGGCGCATGCCCAGCTCATTGGCCTTGGTCGAGTTTCCGCTCCGGGCATAGGAGACCGATACGGAGGGAATCGCGCTCATGCCAGCGCTCCAATCAAAACCCGATCAAGAAAAACAGCGGCGCCGAGAGTGGAATAACTCATTGATATATCTTCAAATCTCATTTCACGCGCCTGCGCCCTGCCTGCCAAAATCAAAACCCGATCAAGAACTCAGCTCATGCGTCAGCGCTTCGCGCACCAGCTCGTTCAGGCTCACCCCGCGCGCTGCCGCCGCCTGCACGGCTTCGGCGTGCAACTCGCCCGGAATACGCACATTGAACTTGCCGCTGAACGCGCGGTAAGGCGCAATGCCGCGCTCGCGGCAGGTGTCCAGAAACACTTGCAGCGAGATATGCCCTTCGCGCTTCAGCCCTTCCACGCTATTGGCGTAAAAATCCGCGCCGCCGGTCAGCCCCACAAACTCGCCCCGGAACATGCCGATCTCGGGGTCAAACTGTACAACGGCCTTGTGGCCATCAATCTCCAATATATTCATGGCTTCACCCCATGGTTTTCCAGCCAGCGGCGGATCCCCGCCACGGCACCCTTGTCAGTCTCCGGCGAGGGATGCGGGCGGTGGAACACCTGCACCTCGCCAAACAGCACCACGGCCACGCGCGAGCCTTCCCGCTCCAGAATTTCCGCACCCAGCGCCACGAACAGGGCCTCAATCTCGGCCCAGCGGATGGTGCCTGAAACAGGGCGGCGGAAGATCGCCTCAAGCGTTTTGGCGTGCCGTTTTTGCATCAGCATTTAGTACCATAAAATGGTATCAAGTCAAGCTTTCTAGGGTGCTGTCAGACAAATGCGAACGGGTTTCTGGTGGGGCAGGGGCGGTGCCTGTTATTCGGCGCAGAGGCTGCGCCACTCGGCAAGGGCGGCGGCACGGTGTGACTTGAAGAGGGGAGCGGGAGCGGAGGCTGCGTTCCTGGTTGAAGTGGTTGTGAATCGAGGCGTGAACGGAGGCGAATTTCTGTAGGCTTCGCATCTGCCGGAAGCGAAGCATTGCGCGCTCTCGTCTTCGAAATGGCTGGTGTGAATTCTCGGCACGATTGTGCCGCCAGCGACCCGTGTCCTGCCGGTCACGGATGCCCAACTCGCGCAGAGCCGCTCCGTAGGACGCTATTTACCGCCTTCTCTTCGCCATACTACTACGACGCCTAAATATCTATTGCATAACAACAAATCATTGCTCTTGCCTGACTTGGAAGTTCTCAGAAACAGTCAGCAGGAGGCATCGCGGCCATGCGCCAACCAGACCGTATCATCCGCATGGACACCGTCCGCGACCGGACGGGTCTCTCAAGGTCCACCATCTACCGCAAGATCGCCGAGGGTACGTTCCCGCCCCAGATCAAGATCAGCATCAACGGCGCGGGCTGGCGGGAATCCGACATCGACCGATGGGTCGCCAACCCCGTGGCATGGCGGCCAGGAAGCGGGCGCGGTCTCGATGCCGTCTGATCGCGGCGCGCGCTCCCGCGCCCAGCGCGGCAGGCCGCCACGGCATCCGAGCAGCTTGAGGCGCTGTTGGGCTATCCGTGGCCGTTCCCCGGCAGGCCGCCCAAGCATGACCTCTCCACCTGGACCGTCACCGACGACTGGTCCCATCCTGTCCCGGTCACAGAGGCCGAGATCGCGGTGTTCGAGCAATGGTTCGGCGACCTGTTCGACGAGTTGTTCGGTTCCGGCGGCTGACGCGCCAAGCGTCGAAATCGACGTTGAAATCCGCCCTCCAATAGATTACTTGTAGTCACATATGGCTACATATGGAGGCGCAACATGCTGACCATCAACCTCAGAGACGCCAAGGCCGGATTTTCCAGCCTGGTCGATGAAGCCGTCAAAGGAGAGATCGTGACCATCACCCGTCATGGCAAGCCCGTTGCGGCCCTGGTTTCGGTCGAGGCAGCGGAGATCGCGCGCAAGGCGCTGACGCGGAAACGGGGGGGCCTAGTCAGCTATCTCAGGACGTTCCCAGGCGGAGAGTTCCCGCGCAACCGCAAACCATCGCGGGATGTCGAGCTTTGAGCGGCTTCCTTCTCGACACCAACGTCGTTTCCATGCTCGCGCCGTCGAAGGCGGAAGCATCCGCAGGCTTCCTCACCTGGCTGGACCGCATGGACACCGATGGACGGCTATTTCTGTCGGTCGTCTCCATCCACGAGATCGAGAAGGGAATCGCGCTCCTCGACCATAAGGGGGCGACGACGAAAGCCGCGAGCCTGAAAGCATGGCTCAGTGGTCTCGTCTCCACATACGATGACAAGATCATTGGCTTCGACGCGCAGGCCGCCGCAATCGGCGGGCGGCTGGAGGCAAAGGCGCTTGCGGCTGGTCACGACCCCGGCATGGCCGATGCCGTGATTGCCTGTATCGCCGCAGCGCATGAACTCATCGTTGTCACCCGCAACACGAAGCATTTCCTGGCGTTCGGCGTCGCCGTGTTGTCGCCTGACGAGGCGGCTGCACAAGGGGGCCCGGCATGACCGCTTCCACAATCCCTCTGCGCGCCGCCCTTTATTTGCGGGTTTCGACGGCGCGGCAGGCCGAGCATGATGTTTCGATCCCCGACCAGAAGCGGCAGGGCGAAGCCTACTGCGCCTCACGCGGCTATCAGCTTGTCGAAACCTATGTGGAGCCAGGCGCATCCGCCACCAACGACCGCTGCCCGGAGTTCCAGCGGATGATCGAGGCGGGCACATCTAAACCCGCGCCGTTCGACGTGGTAGTGGTTCACTCGTTCAGCCGTTTCTTCCGCGATCATTTCGAGCTCGAGTTCTACGTCCGCAAGCTGGCGAAGAACGGCGTCAAACTGGTCTCGATCACGCAGGAAATGGGGGATGACCCCATGCACGTCATGATGCGGCAGATCATGGCGCTGTTCGACGAATACCAGTCCAAGGAAAATGCCAAGCACGTCATACGGGCTTTGAAGGAGAATGCCCGCCAAGGCTTCTGGAACGGCTCGCTTCCCCCTATCGGCTACCGCGTCGTCGTGGCCGAGCAGCGCGGGGCCAAGACCAAGAAGAAGCTGGAGATCGACCCGCTCCACGCCGACACCGTGCGGCTGATCTACCGGCTGGCGCTGGAAGGTGACGGCACGACCGGCCAGATGGGCGTCAAGAACATCGTCTCCTACCTCAACAGCCGCTGCATCTTCACCCGCGACGGCGGGCGCTGGGGCATCGACCAGGTTCACCGCATCCTGACCCGCCGCACCTATATGGGCGAGCACGAGTTCAACAAGCGCAGCAAGACCAAGGAGCTGAAACCCGTCAGCGAGATCGTCACGGTTCCGGTCCCGCCGATCATCGACCGGGAGACGTTCGACACGGTGCAGGCGCTCTTGAAGGCTCGCAACCCCAAGGTCATCCCTTCCGCCGTCATCAGCGGCCCGACCATGCTGACCGGCCTGATCCATTGCGCCAAGTGCGGCGGGGCCATGACCATCCGCACCGGCAAGGGCGGGCGCTATCGCTACTATGCTTGCTCCATGAAGGCGCGTCAGGGACCGACCGCCTGCGAGGGCGTGGCCGTGCCGATGGACAAGCTGGACGATCTTGTCGCCAGCCATCTGGAAGATCAGCTTCTCCAGCCCGAGCGGCTTGAAACCATCCTCGCCAGCGTTCTCGACCGGCGACAGGAGCAATCCGAACGTCGCCGCGAGCACATCGCCGAACTGAACAAGCGTGCATCCGAGTCGGAACTACGCCTGAAACGCCTCTACGACGCCATTGAGGCGGGCGTGGCAGACATCGACGATCCGGCGGCCCTGAAAGACCGCATCGACGGCCTGAAGGCTATCCGCGATCAGGCGAAGGCCGATGCCGAGCGCGCCCAGGCCATGCTCGACAACTCCGGCTCCAAGGCCATCACCCCGCAAATGGTCCGCACCTTCGCCAAGACAGCCCGCCAGCGCATCCGCCTCGAAGGCGGTGGCTACCGTCGCGACCACCTGCGCGCGCTCGCCCAACGTGTCGAGGTCGCGGACGGCGAGGTTCGGATCATGGGATCGAAGACCCGGCTGCTTCAGGCGCTTACCGGAAAAAGTGGCGTAAACTCAGTGCCCACTCAGGGACTGAAGTGGCGGAGGGAGTGGGATTCGAACCCACGGTACGCTTGCGCGCACACACGCTTTCCAAGCGTGCGCCTTAAGCCGCTCGGCCATCCCTCCGGATCGCGGTTTTGTCAGCCAAATGCGCATATCAAACCTGAGGCTTCATCTCAAGCACCGTCGTGGCTGATCATTGCACAGGGTCAGCCGTCAACATGCCCAGTTTAATGTCTCAATGTGACAAGAGTCACAAACGAGGAGAAACTTAGAGAAAGCGATGATGCCAGCCCAGAAGCGGACCGGCTGGATCGCGTAAGTCCTTTCGAAGCTCGCGGGTTGGAGCGAGAGTACCTGCAGTAGAACGCAACACGAATAGAACCGTACTGAATTTCCATAATATTTCTTCTGCGACATATGGTCGCGCGAACGCGCGTCTGTCGTGTTTCCGAATTAGGTTGAATCTCCCCTTCTCATCCTTCTCATGCAGAAAATCCATTTAAAGAAATCTATTCAATTTCGGCGGCTATCGATTCATTGTCGGGAGCCATCTATTCGAATGGTTCTATTGAGCCGTGCTCGTTCTCTGGTCACCGGTTATGGCGACAAATCCGCTAATTGATCGAAAAAACTGCTAGTCTGTCCGAGATTTGCGTTGGGTGGCTAAAGTTTAGCATTCGAGGCCCTGCACTATCTTGTGCATCAGGCTGGTATTCTAATAGCCTGATGCAGGATGAAGAATAGCCGCGCCAACACGGTTCTGTTCACGTGCCCTTTTCTCACTTCGGTCAATATTTCGTTAAAATACAAACACGTGTCTACAATAGCTTATCGCATACTTTACCGTGAAAGAAGGCGCGCCTACCTCGCGGAGACAAGGTGACAAGATATGTCCGAAAAGTCGACTTTTTGATATCGTGGTGGGTGGGTTTTGCGCATGCGGACCATTGGCCGAACGGACACACGAATCTTGGCGGGCCACAGGCGGCGCGGAGTCGATATAGAGCGAACCGGAGATTACCCTACCAAACCTAATAGACGGATTTACGGTCGGTCAAAAGACGATCGTCAATTCCATTTGCCCCACAACGGCATTCGGTTCGAACTCCGCTGGATTCTGGGCATCTGGAATACCACCACCAGGATGCAGGATATACTGTAGGTCCGGCGTCATCGTTAGCCACGGGGTGATGTACGCCGTATAATCCAGTTCGAAATCTGTCTCCGCACTGGGAAGCGGCGCGTTCGAACTGTTGAGAACGTTCTGATCCTGTATCAGGTTGATGCTTTGTGAACTGATACGGTCATAGGAAATCGCAAAAGCCAAAGCATCATGAGGTCGATCGCAGAACATACCATTAAAGACAATGCCAGCCTGTGCGTCAAACGAGATCAGGTTGCGATCAGGTGGAGCATAGGCAATGCGCGTGAACATCTGCAACCGCTGATGCGCGGCTCCTCGCCAAACCGTCTGGGTATCGCCCGCATAGAGAACGTAGTCGCCGCGGTCCTGCCGTGGCGACCCGCCAAGCGCGAGGCTCTCCCCCGCCTCATTGTAGAAGAGATCAGGGCGGCTCAGTGTATCGTACAGCCCACCGACAAGAAATGTCCCCTGCCCAAGCCCCGCCACATGGTACGTGTAATCGGCTTCACCAATCACCAGCGCGCCCGTGTTCAGCGGAAATATCAGCCCATTTGAATCGCGTACCTGCGGTGGCGGACCTTCTAGTGGCTGGCCAAGGGGATCGCCACTGAACAGCCCACCTCGAAGCCGGAGTGCCTGCGTCGTTTGCACCGCCACCATGACGCCAGGCCCCTCGTACGAAAAGGCCGGGCCTCCGCCAGGCAAGTTATTCGCCATAATGTTACGATACGTGAAATTCGAATTCACGAGCACAGCCGCTATCGGATTCTGATCAAAATTTTCGTCGATGCCGAATTTCCCGATCTTCACATGAACGGTGTCATGCGGCGCGTGCCAAGCCAGGTACGCATCAGCCAGGCGCGCCCCATCAGGTGCCTCCTCGTAGGACAGGCCACTCAAACTGTGAACGTAATAGGCTGTCGGACCATGTCCTTGCGGCACCCAAGCGGATATGTATGCGGATAGGCCAGGAACATCAACATAGCGGCTGAGATGAATTCGCGCCGACAGGGTCAGCAGCCCCGCAAATGCCTTGCCTTGCCGGGCTCCACCGGACATGACGTCCGACGGGACCGGCTGCTCCACGGCACCAATATCGACGCCTTGCCGCGCCAACCAAGGGCGCACCCCGGCCCAATCGCCGAAAAGATGAGACCGGGACCAGATCGACGTCGGTTGACTGGAATACGCCACGGGTGACACGACCAGTATAGTCAAGAGCGCAACAGGAAGGATTATTTTCAAGCTGAAGTGTTCAGGATTCTTCATGCCTCCGCTGATGACATCTGATCCCAGCCGTTGCAACCCATGCCGCAAAAAGTTACTGAGCTGCCACCAACCGCACCGCGCAACCCGACCGCAAAATACACGCTCCGTTATAAAAACATTCTGAATATTTCAGAAATCTCATGGCAAGAAAAACAAGGTTTCGAAAAACAGGTCGCGAAAAAGTTATTTTTGTTATTTTACTTTCATGAATGTCTTTAAACGAAAGCTGATTTAAACAAACTCAATCGTGAAATTCAACAACTTTTATAGACAACGAGTCTCCTACCAACAGGTGTACAAGAGACGATTTTTTATATCGAGAAACGTAAATGTGAACTCTTTTTCTCCAAAGTGTCAGCTATAGTTCGCCAATCACCTCGAGTCAAAAACCCTCTCAAACTTCAGAGCCTCGAAGTAATTCGAGGCTCTTCTTTGGACCCGTCTTGGGCGGACGCGGCTACCAATTTTACGTCCGCACGTACGAGCTTTGATATTCAAGCAGTGTATTGATATGCCGGTCGCGCCCGCTCCTGAGCTTATCTCTGACATACCGAGGCGTCACTAACCGCAGATGAGATCGCGACCATTGCTAGAGAAACGACTCCCCTTTAAGATCAAAAATCGCATAATACTTCAATATCGAAACCCGATAATGGCAACTCGTGGGCTGCAATTTCATGATCTGGTCGCAGGATTTGTGCGTCTGCACATTCTGCATCATGCCACAGAAGGCGAAATTTACGGCCAGTGGATTATTGATGAGTTACGCCGACATGGGTACCGTCTAAGCCCGGGCACACTGTACCCGATGCTGCAAGCAATGGAAGAACGTGGCTATCTGACATCGCGCCTGGATCGGCACGATCGCCGGGGCAGACCACGCAGGGTCTACAGAGCGACCAGGTTGGGTAGGCGCGGCTTGGCGGCTTCACTTGAACGGCTCCGTGAGTTGGTGGGCGAAGTCAACTGATCTGTCGATGAGACAAGATCTAGCGGATTGGATCTCCGAAGACCAAACTCTGCGGACAAGGCGCAGCGTAAGGGCCACAACGCTTACCATCTTTACATCTATATCACCTGCTTCCCCACCTAGCTTAGCAGGCTGTTGAAGAAGTCGGTGACGCTGCCGGCGCGGACGTGATTCACTGAGGTACAGGTGATCAGAGGTTGCGTGATGCGCGGAACGGGCCGGCGTTCGGGAGAACTGTTCTCTTACATTGATTTGGAGACACGGGTGCGAGCGGACCATCGGCTGCGTGCCATCCGGGCCATTGCCGATGAGGCATTGGGCACGCTGTCGAAGGATTTCGCGGCACTCTATTCAGGCTTGGGGCGCCCGTCGATCGCGCCGGAGATGCTGCTTCGCGCGATGCTGTTGCAAGCCTTCTATTCGGTGCGCTCGGAGCGGCAGCTGATGCGCGAGGTGGAGGTGAACGTGGCCTATCGCTGGTTCCTGGGCCTGAAGTTGCGGGACAAGGTTCCGGATGCCTCGACGCTGAGCCAGAACCGGCGCCGGCGTTTCAGCGAGAGCACGATCT
>DAIDMG010000101.1 GCA_027449105.1 Acidiphilium sp.
AGGAAGCTCCTACTGACTGAATGTGGCTTGCTGGCAAGATTACGTCAACCATCCTGACGCAGGCAGGGAACACTACCATGCGAATGCTCAATATGTCAGCAACCCTTACCTAGCGCTGCCAAAAGTGGCCCTAATTCCGGCTATCGCTATACCCCGATAAGCACCTTATCGGGGTATAGCGATAGCCAATTTGGGACCCACTTTTGGCAACACGTAAGCAGTACTGACCTAAATCAGGCGGGCCGGGAATTTACTTTCCCGATCCGCCCCGCCCCCATCACCCCAGCCAACCCATTCACATCACCGTGTGCGGCACCGGGTGGCTCGCGGTGAGTGGGATGATGTTCGTGTCGAAGCGGTGGCTTCGTGATCGGCCGCTCTCGGCCCATTCAGGCCGAAGAACGGTCCCAGCGGGTTTGCGCCCATCCCGGTCGCCAGTGGCGCAAATGCGGGATTTCGAAAACGGGCATCACGCAGCGATAGAGGGAACTGGATATACATCATCACCGGGGGGCAGACGATTTCTGGTCCGATCTTAAACTAGCCGAAGAGAGATCGTTGGGGCATCTTCGGACGTTAGCCGCCTGATATGGCACACCCAAGCAACGTTCTTTTGAAAGTGCCCTCTTCCTGAACCCGTAACATTCTGATATGGAGATAATCGGATGAGACGGTTGGTCATTGTTGGCCTTTGCGCGGGTGCGCTTGCTGGTTGTGCGTCGTCGTCTACGATGCGCATGAGCGCCGATACTGCTGAAATCACCGTTGACGCTGCGCCAGTTTGCGGCAGTGCCGGGGCCCAGCGTCTAGCGTATGAAGACGCTGCGATAGAGACCCTTCGAGCTGGCTACGATGGTTTCATCATCGGTGGCGCAGGTGAGGCGAATCCTTTTGGAGGGATCTTCTTCAACCAATCATATGGTTCTGGCGGTTCATTCGGGTCTGCGACGGCGTTTTTTCGACACGAGCAGAAGTTGGTGATCAAGATGTTCCATCATGATGATCCGGGGTATTCGCAGGCGGTTGATGCCCGGTCCGTCCTTGGCCCACATTGGGCCCGCAAGGTCAAGAACGGCTTTCCCTCTACCTGTTAGGTTGTGACGCGCTGTGTCCGGCCGATGCGGACATTCCAATGTCGCTCGGAATAAAAAAGGCCAAGGTGTCGGGGTCCGTCCTCCCCGGGTCGATTCACCTCATCCGCGATTTCCGCCTGAACGTCGCCTTTCCTTTGCGGAGACTCCGCAACCCTTCATTAGAGACACATCCTCAGCATGGAATACTCCAACGTTACGATACAGCAGAGCGACGTTTCTTATACGCTTCCGGAAACGCACCGCGGCGAGGAGTCGCGGCACATTCTTAAAGTGTATTGATTATGCATCCGCTGTCAGTCCCGAGTGAGGTCAATTTTTAGGCTAATTTTTCGGAATCGCAGTAGCCAATTCTTTGTTGTTGCAGCTGTGGAACTCGAATTCTGCTCCAAAGAAGCTGATGCTTACAGAAATGTGAATTTATAAAAAGGAGTGTTGCCGAGGCAGTGGATTCATCCTCATCGCAAACGTTCAGTTGTTGTTGGTGGCGATGCTAAAGTTGGAGTTTCGGCCCGGTGCTGTGGAACCTTAATTTCAAGCATTTTCGTCACGAAACATACTGCGGCGTCCACGGGAAAGCTGCGTTTTCGCTGGTCACCAGATCCCGAAATGATCTCGTAGGAGGAAACGCCGGTGTTCAACCGACTGGAATATCACTCTGGTTGAACGTAGCTGGCCCCTTGTCGAAGTAGCCGCGAAAGATGTCCTGCGTTCACGTTTATTTGAATGGCTACTTTCCGCAACCCGTCGCGCCGAACCCGCTCGCGAAGTTCTGCCATCCGCCTCGCCTCACGCTCCAGCCGTTTCTTCTTGTTCCGATCCAGTTTCACAACTGCCGCCGCTAGCCGGTTAATGACAGCGCCAGGTAGCGTCACTCCACCCTTGATCGCCTGGGAGAGCAAATGCTTGCGGACGTGCCCGGCTTGCGCAACCGCACGGAGGCTATGGTGTTCGACAGCGCTCCCAATCATTGCCATCACCTGGGCTTGCACGTCTGCCTGCATCCCGTACTCGCTTTGGGCCTCGGGATCGGCTCCGAGATGGAATTCTGCTGTATAAAAACCTATCCCCGCGAACGGGAGTTGGATAGAAATCACGAATTTCGTAACGGCGAGCCCTTTTCGAGCAGCTGATTATTAGCACCAGCAAGCATGCTAACCCCTCCAAGTTGTTGCCATGCCCGAATGGCGCCAAGCAGAAGGATGCAGGGCGTCAGTTCCATGTGAAGTTGGGTTGAAATCAATGGACACAGTGCCGGCCAGACCCACATCAGCACATCCATCACCTCCAGCCGTCGTCGCTCCCAGACAAGCCAAACGACCATGATCGAGAAGCCGCACATGTCCGTAGTGAACGCGTAAGGGGTGACAAGCAGCGTGAGGGCGACGGTAAGCGCAACAAGTGCGATACGATGAGCATTTTGCCGACGCCAAGCAGCCCAGCACCAGATGGCCGAGCCGATTGCGCTCAGTACTTGTGCAATTTCTGCGATCTGAACCGATGCGCCAAAACTGCGCAACATCCAGAATATAGAGATCCCTTTTTCTTCATAAATAGTGGGGAAAGGGGCAATGAGTATTTTATCCGCAGTTTCTATCCCATTGTGAAAGTAAGAGGGCCAAATCACCCAACCGCATATCACCGTTATGGTGGCGCAAAGACATGCCACAACAATTGCTCCCACCACGAGCCCACCATAACGGCCCCGCGCAAGCAGCGCGACGGGGCCAAGCAATCCGGCTTGAGGTTTGACCACTAAGCCGCCTAGCAAGGCTCCGGCACTGCAAGGATGTTCGTCAATTGCGAAAAGTCCTGCGATAGCGATCGCGCCCGTTACAAACCCAAGCTGACCGATAGTGATGTTGAACATGAAAGCCGGTCCTGCAAGGCCAAGTGTGATAACGGCCCAAGGAGCGCGACACAAGCGAAGCAAAACTAAACCAGTCGCAACCAAAACGAACGTCCAGACTAGAAACCCACTCATCAAATTGAAGTAGGCCACGATTAACGAAAGTAATATGCTGGGCGGCGGATATATGTATTGTAGGTATGCAGGTATTCCTTTGGCTAAATGAAAACTCTGCCATGCAGAAAACAAATTTTTATCATATATATGACGAACATAATGGGTAATCGCAATATGACCGGCGGACCAAAACATAAAAAAATCCGTGCCGACACCAGATTTTTCATAGATGTTATAAGAATCGCCGGATGATAAAAATATTTTTAACAACGATCTAATTAAATAAAATGGATAAAGTAACCACAGCGGTGAAAGCCCAGCAAAAATGATCCACGGCATTGCAAAACGAAATGAAATATTATTCTTAAATAGGAGCGAGGAAAAACTCTCAACTTTTTCGATTCTTTTCATCAAAAGTGAACACTCCTATTACCCTTTGCGCCGTCGCTCGGCGACTCAGGCATTATGCCTCTGCAACGTTTTTTGCGCCATCCACGTCCGCCCTCTGCCTGGATCAAGTGTCGGCACCTTGAACCCAAGCTGAGTCAGAAAAGCCGCGATCAGCGGCTCTAAAGCGTTCGGCGTACCGATTCGTGCAGCCAACAAACGCCCAAGCTGTGGGTGCAGGCGAACGGTCCCTTCTTTGTTGATCACAAAGTCCGCTGGGCTGAACGTGTTTGAACGCACCAGGTCCAGGATAACCCGATCGACCACGGGCCTGATCGGCTCAATCAGATCCATGATGAGCACTGGACGCTCGTATCGGGACTGGTGGAGAAACCCGACAGTCATATCGAGACCGACTTTCGCGACCTCGATCCGCAGCAGGCTTTCGACAACGGCGTAGCCATAGTTCACCATGGCGTGAACGGGATGGCGGGCAAAACGGTTGCTGTGATTATCCTCGCCACGCCTGAACCCGATGGCTAGCCACGAGTCGGGAATAGGCTTTCGGGATATCCCCTTCCATTTGACCGGAACGGTCCGCCACGCGTCAAAATAAAACAAGGCGCACTTGCCTTCGAGCCCAAGCAAAGCGTCTTTGGATAGGTTCCACGGTCTTCCGAGCTGGTTGATGGCTTCGGCAATACAGACATCAGCCCTCTGGCGAAGATCACTGTGTGGAAGACAGGCCGTCATCGTCTCTCGTGTTGCGAGAAGCTTTTTGCGGATTAACCAGGCACCGAGTTCAAGCCTTTGCGGTTCCGACTCGGATGCTGCCAGCTGCAGCCGGACCAACGCCGGGTCATGGCCCATCCCGGAATGACCGATCGCGGCGATGACATTGCCCCGGTAATCGAGCTGAACCAGCGGAATGTTGTGGTCGGCAAGCCATGACAGCACGTCCAGGGTGATGGCGCCGCTACCACCGAGCATGACAATCCGGGATGGTGCATTCCGGTCGCCACGGAAGATGCGGGTTATTTCCCGCGCCTGCGGATAGTGGGTAAAGCCGTTACGGGCTTCGAGCGCACCGTTGCTGATCCGCAGACCCATGCCATGGCCGCTCAAGATGAGCGGCTTATGCATTTCTGTTTTAGCTTTTCTAGATATCGTCTTTTCAAAGCCAGGTTCGCACCACACCGATGCGCGATTCGCCCACTCAGTGCTAATCAACCCTGTTTCTATTCCATCGTGCGCGCCAGCTGAGTTGCTGTGAGTTGCTGCAGCGGTACGATGTCCCATTCCGGAAACTCCAAATAACGACCAACTTCCTCACGACACTTTTTAAGAGTACTGATAAGTTCCGGATAACTTTGGGCCCAAGGCATCTGCCTTATTCTGCACCACACGATCAGCATCCATGCCAAATCACGCGGTTTCGCCAATTCGACCATATCAGAAAACAAAAAAGACCTAAGTGATTTCTTTCTAAGAACGATTGAAGACACTCTTAATGCGACCCAGGAAAAATATCCCAATCCTAAAAACAGCTCCATAAACTCTTGGCGCGCCGCCTCAAGTTCTTTTTGTGATATCGTTTGCATCGTTTCCGACCGCGATATTTCCCCCATTATACTCGATAATTCTATTAACGCCGTTTCGATCTTTTTCGCTAAAGATGAAAAAAATTCGCCAAAGGGGAAGAATTTAATTTTCTTAAAACCCATCATCGTCCACATTATTTTATTATCGGTATCATCGCTAAAGCCATGAAATTCGCCAGAAACAATATCGATAAGTAGTCGTAATGCCGTGTCAAATTTCTCCCCGCTTACACGTTTTCTAATTTTCTTCATAAACTTTGGCAAATGTTGTGATTTGCATATTTTTTCGAACTCGTCCCATGCTTTCTCGGAAACATTCTCATCGTCGGAGTCAAGTCGCTTTCGGTCGTTTCTGATTTCTTTAATCGTTTTTCTTAACTCGAATTCCGTATCCTGAAGATAGCGAAGCGAATATTGATCTGCGACTGGATAACCTGAAAGCCATAAACGAAATCCAATATCACGAAGATTACGGTGCCGTTTTCTAAGTTGACAAATGGTGAGCAAACATGCGGCTGTCCCTACAGGGTAAAAGCTTACTGTTCCTCGCCCCTTTCCAAGAGGACGCTGTATTGGGCGCGGTAACAAGCCGCTTCTATGCCATCGAGCCAGCTTTGCTTGATCGAGACAAAACCCAGCGTCTGCAGAGGTTTTCAGAACAGTAGAAGTAGGTTCCATAAGAATATCTGACTGCATGGCCGCATTATACAGGCTATCATAAACCCCATCAAGAAGTTTTGGCGGCGTCTGCTATCGCGATGCCATGAACAACTTCGTACATAACATGACCGCTTTAACGATCAGCCTAATCAGCGTTACCGTTGATTCTAACTTCCAACCCCGAATCGATGGCCTGGATCTTGGTCACGTTCGATCGCTTGAATCCATCGCGGAAACGTGGCCACCCCTAAAGGTCGTCAGTCATGGTGACGGCTACGTATTGGTCGATGGCTTCCATCGCTTTGCCGCCGCGCAAAATCTTGGCCTCGAAACCGTAGCGGTCGAGGTTCTCGATCCGCCCGAGGACGGCGATCTTCTGGGGTTAGCATTTGCACTGAATTCCGTGCATGGACGCCCGCTCACATTGAGCGACCGGAGAGCGTTCGCAAACAGATTGCTCAAGGCGCATCCGGACTGGTCGGACCGGGAGATCGGCAGGCGCTCCGGGTTGGTCCAGCCAACGATCGCCAGGATTCGGCAGGATCTCGAATCCAGCGAGGACATTGAACCCGCCGAGACCCGCATTGGCCGGGATGGGCGGTCATATCCTGCGACACAGAAGCCACCGGCAACAGCCAGCGCACCAGCATCCACCGCACGCCCACGGCCCCAGCAACCGAGCGTATCATTAGGCGAGGTGCTGAGCCGGATCTTCACCCCGGCGGAGCGGATCAATCAGCGGAACCTGGTGCGCTACTTCGAGCGCCTCGCCGGTGTGCTCGAAGAACAGGACAAGCTAAAGGCATTCGATACGATTGACGATGGTGCTGACGCCTGCCGTGCAGTCCTTGGCGCGAAGAAGGCCAAGGATCTCGGTGAAAGACTCGGCTGGTCAGCCCAAAATATCCTCTGGGTGGCGGAAGCCCTCGGCTATCCCGAGGAGCCGTCATCCCGATGACCAAGGCGCGGATCGTTCAGTGGCAGGATGGCGCGGTTCCCGCCGCGCAGACGACGGTTCGATTCCGATCTCCGCGCTCCAAGGGTCATGATTGTACGCCCATTGATATCAAATCCCTAGTGGTGCGTCCTGTACCGCCCGGTGTCATCAAGCCTCTTATCGTCCACCACCATTACCTGCACTGCATGCCGTCTGCGTGCTGGAAGTGCTTTGGCGTTTATCTTGGTGAATACCTGGTTGGTGCGGCTCTGTTCACGGCAGGACCAAGGCATGGACACCGTGTGCTGTTAGGCGCGAAGCCTCAGCAGGTTGCTGTTCTTGCCCGGCTCTGGCTCGCCGACAATCTGCCCAAGAATGCCGAAAGCCGGGTCCTTGGTGTGTTGATCCGGTCGGCCCGCCGTCATCCCCTATGGAAGATGTTGCTGTCCTACGCCGATCCGGCGGCAGGTCATTCGGGCATCATCTATCGGGCATCGGGCTGGCTCTACCTCGGCAGGGGGCAACCGTCGCGTTATCTCGATCTTGGCGATGGCAAGCTGATCCACCCCCGCACAGCCTACGATCGTCTGGGAGCCAACAGTCTCGGCCATTTACTCCGCACCGGCACAAATGCCCGCAATGTCATGCAGGCCGGAAAACATCGTTTTGTTTACATTCTGGATCCCGCATGGCGCTGGCGTCTGCGTGATCCGGTTGTGCCGTACCAGGCCAAAGGGAACACGCCATGACCGCCCGCAAACGCGATTACAGGGCGGAGTATGCGCGGCGGATTGAGCGCGCATTACGCAAGGGGCTTTCCCGCTCACAAGCGCGCGGCCACGCCAGGCCAACCGAGTTGCCGATCCGGCAAGGCACTGCACCATCAGCCTATTCCCGCCAGCTTGAGACTGGGCTTCGTGAGATCAAAGGCGGGCGATCGTTGACCGCCGCAGCGCGGGACATTCATGTCGCACCGGAACGGTTGCGCCGATACATCGTCAACTCCGGCATTGCCGAGAAACGCGGGCAGCGCTGGGCCATCGGCCCTGACACACGCCGCCGCGTCATGCCGCTCTATAGCGACGGTGAAGCGATCGACATCACGGTCTCGCTCCCGGAAGCTGAAGAGATTGGCCGTTACATGGCTTCTGTCCGGCAGTTCCTGGATAGCAATAACATCGCCTTTCTGATGCCGTTCGAAGGCCAATACGCCACGGACATCAATGGCCGATCCTATCCGTTCGAAACCGATCCAAACGAACTGTACCGTCTCGCCGAGACCGGCGGCAGCACGTTCGAGGATGTCTACCGTATCGTTGTTTAACATTTAGCAGGAAGATCATGATATGAAACACTCAAGCTTTTCAGTTTCCAATCAAGACTCAGCGTCCGTCAACGCCGAGAAACGCCGCCAACAAGCTTTGCAGCGGCTCGGGTGCAATGACCCGCGCTGTGTTTATTGCGGTGAGTCTCATCCGCCTTGCCTGGAGAAACATCACATCGCGGGGCGTGCCTATCACGACGCGACGGTTATCGTCTGTCGAAATTGTCATCGGAAGCTTTCAGAAAAGCAGAAGGACCATCCTGAGCAAGTTGCGGATCCACCGTCGCTGCACGAACGTGCCGGGCAGCTTCTTCTTACGCTGGCGGATTTTTTTGAAAGTCTGATTGATGTCCTCCGTCAATTTGGCCGGGAACTCATCGCGTTTGCGCGTGGTACCGAGAGCAAAGGGCCGTGCGATGCTAAAGCGTGATGACATGCCCATTGCGGTTCGTGCCTACGTGCCCGTCGATCGAACACCAGCAGATAATGGATCGCGCAAGCCCAAGCTCGGACCATCTGACTACACGCTGATTTTTGACACGGAGACCCATACGGATGCGGCGCAGCAACTGCGATTCGGGTGTTTCCAGGTACGGAAAGGTGATGTGCTGGAGATGGCCGGGATCTTCTACGATCCGGAAAGCCTGACGCCGTCTGAAATCGAACTCCTG
>DAIDMG010000102.1 GCA_027449105.1 Acidiphilium sp.
CCTGGACCGACGAT
The DNA here is from genome assembly GCA_027449105.1 of Acidiphilium sp. Lineage (GTDB taxonomy): Bacteria > Pseudomonadota > Alphaproteobacteria > Acetobacterales > Acetobacteraceae > Acidiphilium. Next base: position 15 of record DAIDMG010000102.1, read on the forward strand.
GACGTTCTCGCCGGCCATAAGTGCGCCGATCGGGACCTCGGGAGAGTGCCAGTCCGTAAACTCTCCCATACTATTGAGCGGCACGCCATCGAGTTCAACTGTGACCGCCTCCGATTCCAGGTCGCCGGGAATGCTGTTATACCCCACCTTGATGCCGCGAAGTGAGATCTGTGAGCGCCCAGTTTCGCTGTAATTGTTGTAACCCGCTACGTAGACGTTCGGCAGCATGCTGAGGGCCTGCGGACCGCCAGCGTCGGGGCCGAGCATGTTTATCATGGATTTCGTGACCGACTCAGCGGGTTGTGAGGAGTTTGCCAACTGTACGGGGGGTATGACCTGGCTCGCAAACGCCCGATACCCGTATATTTTTACTGCGTGGAGCTGGTTGAGCGTCGGTCTCGGCACAGAGGTAGAGTTCGGCGCATGGGGGTCTGGCGCCTTGGCAGGAGATACCTCACTGTGTAACGAGTAGTGTGTCCTTCTCACATATGCGTGTTCTTTTGTATCAAGGTGGGTATCGGATGTCGGCGACGAAACGGGCGCGATCTCCACGGAATCATTAGACTTGGACCGGGAAATGTGAGTTAAGGTCTGGGCGACGGAAATATGACTTGCAAGGAGGAATACGGCGCCGGCAAGGAGCGCAGCGTAAGAGGCAACGAAGCCTGAGGCAGTTCCGAACTGGCGAGGTGCACTCTGGGAGCGGGACGCGTGGTTCGTGATCATACGTGTTACACCCTCAATAGAACTCGTTCAATGGTTCGCTGTGGCATGACGATCAACGTCAATGCCAGTGCGGACGGTCGGCCTTGCGCGTGATTGGCGGAGGTGGGTGTCCGGTTGGCAAACGGGACACCGGAGAGGTCGTCTTTACGCTTCCGCTATCGAAGTTCCCGCCGCTACAGTGCGGCCATCCAGTCGGGATTCCATTGGTGCCAAAGGAATGAGTTGCCGCGGCACTGATGCTATAGCTGCTGCCGGTGCCGCTCGGAGAGAAGGCAAGCGCTTGGGCGAGGCTGTCGTAGTTGGACACGCGTTTGGGGTCCGCCCGGGAAAGGATCGGTTCCGTAATCGCGGACTTGAGGTTCTGTCCGAGCCTGTGAAGTACGACCGTCCGGAGTCGTGCGCGAGGCTCGAGGGCGTGTACATTCGTGTCTGTGCGGGCGTACGCGGCTGCGGCCAACGGCGCGGCCTGTTTGACAACGGCAAGCGGCTTCAAGCTCATTGGGAACCCCCACCCCTTCATACTTGTGCGATAACGTACGCTGTGCTATCAATGGCGTCAAGAGTAGTTATGCGGAATAAATATGCACTCCGGCGCACCGATCGCCCGTGAACCGGATGGGTCGGCTGCGACTAAGTCCTTGATGGGGCAATCTAAAATCAATATATTTATGTCGACTATAGTTATGAAGAACACCGACACAATCCAGTTGGAGAGTGACGTGAGCGCGAAAACGGTGGTTGCGCTACCGGAACGGACGAAGGCGCTGGGAATGTACGAGTCCATGGTGCGGATCCGTAAGTACGAAGAGCAGATCTACTTTCTCTTTCTAGAAGGCAGAATCTCAGGCAGCATCCATCAGTCGCACGGACAGGAGGCCTGCGCGGTGGGCGTGCTGTATGACACCCGCCCGACGGATTACATGGCGTCCACTCACCGCCCGGCGGGGCACGATCTGGCCAAGGGCGTTTCACTTAGAGCAATGATGTGCGAGATGTTCGGGAAAGCGAACGGATGTTGCCATGGCAAGGGCGGTGCGATGCATATGGGCGACATCAGTGTGGGTGCGGTGCCGGCGAACGCGATCGTCGGAAGCAACATTCCGATAGCGGTGGGAATGGCATATTCCTGCAAGTTGCGACGGACGGACGATATCGTGGTGTGCTTCTTCGGTGATGGAGCGACCAATGAAGGAGGGTTTCACGAAGGAATAAACGGGGCGGCTCTGTGGGACCTGCCGGTCGTTTTCGTCTGCGAGAACAATTTCTACGGTGCCTCAACGCACGTTCAGGCGACCATGAAAGTGCAGACGATCGCCGAGCGCGCAGCAGCCTACGGAATTCCAGGTGAGCGCATCGATGGCAACGATCTGATGGCCGTAAATGAAGCGGCCACAAGGGCAATTGCTCGCGCCAGACGCGGAGGGGGCCCTACGCTGCTTGAATTGATGACTTACCGAATTGCCGGCCACTCGCGCAGCGACGCTTCTGCGTATCGTCCGGATGATGAAGAATCGGCGTGGCTTGCCAGAGATCCGATCAAGCTCTTTCGCGGCAGGCTGGTCGAGGAGAAGGTCGCGACCGATGCCGAATTGGACGCAATCGAGAACAGTGTGCAAGAGGAGGTGGATGGGGCGGTGCAATTTGCGGAGTCTTCGCAGGATCCTGAGCCTGAGGATGCGCTGCGGAATGTCTACGCCGGAGAAGGGGAAGTCTGATGCCGCAGATGTCGATCGTAGAGGCGTTGAACCAGGCCATTGCAGAGGAAATGGCGCGGGATGAGCGCGTGTTTTGCTTGGGAGAAGACGTCAGTGACGCCAATGGCGGCTACGGAGGCGCTTTTGCGGTGACCCGGGGTCTGCATGGCAAATTCGGTCCCGAGCGTGTACTGAACACCCCCATCTCTGAGATGCTGATCGTAGGCATGGCGGTCGGCGCGGCCATGGCCGGCATGCGGCCGATTGCTGACGTGCAATACGGTGACTTTCTCTTCTGTTGCATGGACCAGTTGGTCAACCAGGCCGCGAAGATGCGATACATGTCAGGGGGGCGCGTCAGTGTGCCTATGGTGATGCGTGCGCCAGTTGGCGCCACGGGTCGCGGCGCCCAGCACGCCCAAAGCCTGGAGGGGTTCTTTACGCACGCGCCGGGACTCAAAGTGATTTGCCCGGCTACCGCTTACGACGCCAAAGGTCTGCTTAAGACGGCGATTCGCGACGATAATCCCGTTCTGGTTTTCGAGCACAAGCTTCTCTACGGAGGCAAGCGGACCGAGAGCGGCGCCTTGTCCATGGTGGGAGAGGTACCCGCGGAAGATTACACTGTGCCGTTTGGGCGAGGGGTGGTGCGCCGGGAGGGAAAGGATATCACCATCGTGGCCAACCTCCTGATGATGTACCGGGCAATGGATGCCGCTGCGGAACTTGACGAGGACGACATCAGTTGCGAAGTGATCGATCCGCGTACCTTGGCGCCATTTGACTATGAGCTGGTGATTGAGTCGCTCAGGAAAACGCGCCGATTGATGATCGTTCACGAAGACACCTATAGCAACGGCTGGGGGGCGCAGCTCGCCTCCTATATCGCCGAGCACGAAATCTACCTGCTCGATGCGCCGATCAAACGATTGGCGGCATATGACGTTCCGATTCCGTGTGCGCCGGTCATGGAGAAGTTCGTCATTCCATCGACTGCTCGTATCATCGACGCAGCCCGCTCCCTCATGAAGATGTAACACACAGGCGTAAAGACATGTCGTCCATTCGATGCGTCGATCTTCTCAAGCGTGCGCGTGCTGGCAGCTACGCGGTCGGATATTTCGAGGCGTGGAGTCTGGAATCACTTCTCGCTATCGTACGTGCGGCCGAGATTGCCCGATCTCCAGTGATGACGGGGTTTTGCGGCGAATATCTTGCTAATCCGACGCGCAGGTTCAAGGAGGAGATCGGCCTGTACGGGGCAATTGCGAGGAAGGTTGCCTCGAATGCCTCGGTTCCGGTGGCTACTCTGCTCAACGAGTCGATCGACATGAACGTGGCATACAGAGGCGTCAAGGCGGGCTTCGATATGGTCATGTTCGTTGATGAGGAAATGCCCGCGGAGAAATTGATTGAGCCGACGCGGAAGCTGGTGGAATTCGCGCACGCATGTGACGTCGCTGTTGAAGGAGAGGTTGGGGCTCTGGGAATGGTAGAGCACCTGGGAGGAAAGCGGCACTCCGGCAGAGCCACCGATCCCGAAATGGCCGCGAAGTTCGTGCAATGCACGGGCGTGGATGCGCTGGCCGTCTCGGTCGGCAACGTGCACTTTCTCGAGGGGGCCAAGGCCAGACTTGACTTCGAGTTGCTCGAAGACCTGCATCGTAAAGTCTCCGTTCCCCTGGTTCTGCATGGAGGTACGGGTATCGACAAGGCGGAGTTTGAGCCGAGCATCGCACGTGGAGTTGCCAAGGTCAATGTGGGATCGTGCCTCAAACGGACCGTACTGGAGTGTGAGAATGGCTATTTCTCCATGAACGAGGTAGGAAAGTTGAATCCTAACGATGTACTCGGCCGGGGCGGCGCGCTCGATGTGATGATGCGAAGCCAAGAGGCATTAATAGAAGAAGTGCTTGGCTTCATCAGGGCGTTTGGAGGCGAGAATAAGGCGGCATAGGGGAGCACCATGATTACAAAGATCCCTATGCCATCGGGAGGCACCAATACGGACCGACTGCGCGTCGTTTCATGGCGGAAGGGGGTGGGTGAGCCCGTGAACCGCGGTGACGTATTGCTTGAGGTCGAGACGGACAAATCTATCCTCGAAGTGGAGAGCTTTGCCAAGGGTACGTTGCTGAAGCAGGCGATACCGGAGGGGGAGTTCGCTGTCGTCGGTGAGGTGATCGCATATATCGGGAATCCTGAGGACGCCAAAGATCTGGATACACCCACGGGGGGGGAGGGAGGCAAGCGTGCGCCGGAGGGTTCCGAGCCAGGGGCCTCGACAGAGAAGTCGGCCGCTCCGGATCGCGCAGCCTCCGTTCGTAGTTCCGCCTCGACGGGTGCGGTACAGGCAACGCCGGCTGCCAAGAGAGCAATCCGCGAACTCGGCGTGTCGATCGCGGCCGTTCATGCGGCGACGGGCAAGGACACGCTGAGCGCTGATGACGTGGCACGATTTGCGGCGGCGCGCGAGCACGACCGGCTGCAACAGGGTGCACCGTTCGATCTGCGACCTCTTACGTCCATCCGCCGCAGCATCGCCGATCGGATGCAGATTGGGGCGTCGATTCCGACATTCAACGCGGAAATCGAAATCGAGGCGAGCAGCTGCATGCGCTTGCGATCCGATATGAATGCGCAAAGAAATGACGTGAAGGTGGCATATCACGATATCATTGCGAAAGGGGTTGCTGTCGTATGCCGCAGCCACCCGTTGGTGAATGCATCATTTACCAATGAGGGCATCCGCGTCTTTCGTTCCGTCAACGTTGGCCTTGCGGTTTCAATAGATCAGGGGCTCGTGGTTCCGGTCGTACGGAATGTGGACGAAAAAACAATCATCGCGATAGCCGCGGAGAATGCCGGGAACATCAGGCAGGTGCGGGAGGGAAAAATCGATGCGGAACTACTTCAACACGGGACCTTCACGATTTCCAATCTCGGCAGCTATGGGATTCCCCGATTCACGGCAATCCTGAACCCGCCGCAGTCCTGCATTCTGGCCATAGGTGCGATTCAAACACGCGCGGTTTCGAGGGAGCGGTCCTGGCATGAAGTTCCGATGATGTCGATTACAGGTACGTTCGACCACAGGGTCATAGACGGTGCGTACGGAGCCCGGTTCCTGCTGGACCTAAAGAAGGTTTTGGAGCATCCGGAGCGGATTCGCGACGCATGAGATCGTCGTCCCGATTGCGGGGCCGTCCCCCCGGGCTCCTGCTTGGTGGGAGCGGAGGAACCGAGAGGGCGAGAGCGGTTGCATGACCGTCGAGCACGGCCCTGTGGTCTGGGTGTCCAGTCATGGGCACAAGCAAGCGGTGCGTGCGGGAACCCGTGGCATCGGCAGCAGTTGCCGACAGTGAAGGTCGCGGTCTTCAAGACTCTCAGACACTTGCCGCGCACGGTGCGATAACAGAGGGGATAAAATGCCTCAATATCTGCTGGGACTCGATCACGGAACTGGTGGGGTGAAGGGCTGCATCATCGACGAGTCGGCCAATGTCCTGGGGTACGCGTACCGGGAGTATCCGATCTATTCGAATGCGCCGGGGTGGTCGGAGCACGACCCGGACATCTACTGGGTTGCCGCTTGCGAGGTGATCCGCGAGTGCATCGGTGCTGCCGGGATTCGTCCCGAGGAGATCAAGGGGATCGCCAATTCCTCCGCTCTGCCGTCATTGGTGATGGTGGACCGCGACCACAATCCAATTGAGCTCGCGTACAACCTGATGGACCGGCGTGCCACGGAGCAGGTTCAATGGCTACGAGAAAACATCGGTGAAGAACGCCTATTCCGCGTGAGCCGAAACCGTCTGGAGGATCACCCGATACTCGTCAACCTGATGTGGGAGAGGCAAAATCGCCCTGAGAGCTTTGCCCGGATCCATAAGGCGCTGACGATCGATGGCTATATCCGGCTGAAGCTCACCGGTCGGGCGACGGCGAACTTCTCGTCGGGGGCGTTTTTCGGGGTCGCGTATGACCTTAAGCGAAATTGTTTCGACGAGAACTTGCTGCGGGAAATAGGTCTTGATCCGGAAATTCTACCGGAATTCTTCTCGTGCGAAGATATAGTGGGAGAAACGCTGCCCGCCGCCGCGAAGTCGGCCGGGCTTGTTCCTGGCATTCCAGTCGCCGCGGGTTCCGTAGACTGCAATGCAGGCTGGATGGGTGGCGGTGCCGTGCGTACCGGCGACATCCAGATCAATCTTGGCACATGCGGGGTGATCGGAGTGATCCACGAGGATCCGGAGCTGATCGTGGATACGATGATCAACTGCTCGTATGTTACCGACTCCAGAAAGGTCTTCGCCACCGTGGCCGCCACGACCTGCGGCGGACAGTCGCTTCGGTATCTTCGGGATAACTTTTCCCAGCTGGAAGTCGCGACGGAAAAGGTAGTGCCCGGCTTCAGTGCGTACGACAGCATGGAAAAGCAGGCCGAGTCCGTGCCTCTCGGCTGCGATGGGTTGGTGGTTTTGCCCTATCTCATGGGTGAGCGCACGCCACTGTGGGACGTCGAGGCGCGTGGGGTCATTTTTGGGTTATCGCTTCATCACACGAAGGCGCACCTGGTACGCGCGACGATGGAAGGCGTCACATTCGCGATGTACGAGTCGTTTCAGATCATTCAGAAGCGTTCGTCGAAACTGAACTTCCCGATCGTTCTAAACGAAGGTGGAGCCAGGAATCGCCTCTGGCGCCGTATGATCACGGATGTCTTTAACGTGCCGACCGTATTTGTCAGAAGTCGCATAGGGGCGCCGATGGGAGATGCGATTCTCGCGGGTGTAGCAGTCGGGGTGTTCAAGGACTTTTCGATTGCAAGGACAAAATCCGAGTACGTCGATCCGATGGAGCCGGTGGCCGAGGAGCACGAGCGCTACATGGAGTATTACCGGCTTTTTGGAAGCGTCTACTGCGATCTCAAACAGGAGTTCCAACAGCTCTCGCGTATTCGGGCAAAGCGCTCCAATTAGCGCATCCGATCCAATATGGCGTTGCACACAGGAGAAGGATGATGACTCAGGCAAAGTCCTTGAACAATTTGGTGGTCAAAGAAATCACGAGCGTGGCGGCTCGGTTTACCCTGAAAGGTAAGAAAGCCATCGTCACGGGCGCGAAAGGAGGTATTGGGAGGGCGACAGCTACCGCCTTCGCCGAACTCGGCGCGGATGTGGCCATTGTGGACTTGCCCGCAGCGGTGGGTGAGTCTGAAGCCGTCGCGAAATCACTCAGTGGGCGGTTTGGGGTGAAATCGGTGGCCATAGGCGCTGATCTGTGTCAGGAAAACGACGTCAAGGAAATGACCCGCAGAGTGGTCGACGCGTTTGGAACGATCGACGTCGTACACAGCAACGCGGGCATCTTTGCCATGGGGGACAATCCGCAAATGCCGGTCGGCGCGTTCAAGCGAATTGTCGATGTGAATCTCCTGGGGATGTTTCTGGTCAACCGTGAATGTGCGGAAGTTATGGTCGCCCATAAGCATGGAGGGTCGATCATAAACACGGTGTCCATGTCCGGCAGCATCGTGAATCCCACGCGGACGGAGACCGATTACATGGTTGCATACACGGCGTCGAAAGGCGGAGCGAAACACCTTACCAAAGCCATGGCCGTAAATTACATTAGGCATGGAATTCGAATCAACTCGGTCAGCCCGGGTTACCTGATATCCGGGGCGCATGCCGCAATGTCCCAGAAGGATGTCGACTGGTGGGCCAACTCCGTGCCAATCAAGCGATTCGGTGAAATGGACGAGATCGTCGGTATCGTGTGCCTTCTGGCGACGGATCTTGCCACGTACTTTGTCGGGTCCGACATCATCATGGATGGTGGCGCGACGATCACTTAAGCGCAGGTGGTTCCGGACGCGTGTTGGGCCGGGCGTGGCGCGTGCGAGAGCTGCGGAAACGGCGGAGTCTGTCGGCGACCTGTCCAGGATCTGGCTCGGCAAGGGAATGGGGTTGAGCGTAATTCACGAGCCAATCTGCGTACGGTTGGTCATGGTGATGCCATAAAGGGGAAAGGGGCGCGGCCGGTCGACGCCTCATGATCGGGCCGCGGGCGAAGGGGGTTCACGGCGGTCTGGAGCGGACGGAAAGAGGCGGCCTGTAGAGCGGCAATGTGACTGACGGGCGAGTCTAGGCTGATGAG
>DAIDMG010000103.1 GCA_027449105.1 Acidiphilium sp.
ATCGATCGGATACGCGGCTTGCCACTGGTGCCACGTAATGGCACACGAAACCTTCGAGAATCCCGATATCGCGGCGCTGATGAATGCGCACTTCGTCAATATCAAGGTCGATCGCGAGGAACGTCCCGACCTTGACCACATCTATATGTCTGCCTTGCAGGAGATGGGCGAGCAGGGGGGCTGGCCGCTCACGATGTTTCTGACGCCGCAAGGGGTGCCCATCTACGGTGGCACATATTTTCCGCCGGAGCCTCGCTGGAACAGGCCGGGGTTTCCGCAAGTTCTGCGAGCGCTCGTAGACGCTTGGGAAAAGAATCGGGAACGCCTGGAGGGGAGGGGCCTGGCGCTATGGCGTCGCATCGCCGCACGTGCCGCCGCGCCGAATGGCCCGCGATTGACCCCTGCTGATCTGGATCGGGTGGTCGAGAGATTTATCTCGAGGGTCGACTGGGAGCAGGGCGGCTTACAGGGGGCGCCGAAATTTCCGAACGCCCCGATTTTTCGCTTCTTATGGAGTGAATTCATGCGCAGTGGCCGACGTGAAGCGGCGGCAGCGGTGACGCTGATGATGGCCCGCATGAGCCAGGGAGGGATATTCGACCATCTTGGCGGCGGATTCGCCCGGTATTCGACGGACGCGCAATGGCTCGTGCCTCATTTTGAGAAGATGCTTTATGACAATGCCCTGCTGCTGGAGTTGCTGGCGCTGACCCACGCTGCCGAACCCAGCACATTGTTCGCGGCGAGGGCGGCTGAAACTGTTGAGTGGCTGCGACGGGACATGCACGCGGAGGCAGACCCGGCGGCAGACGGGTCACTGGCATTCTGCGCGTCGGAGGATGCCGATTCGGAAGGAGAGGAAGGGAAATTCTACGTCTGGACGCGAAGCGAGATTGGCGCTGCTTTGGGCCCCGATCTTGCTTTTTTTGAAGAACATTATTGGGTCCCGCCGGCAGGGAACTGGGAAGGAAAGATCATATTCACCAGGCGGACGTATCCAGGCGACCAGGCACAGGAAGACAAGCTGAAAGCTATGCGGGCGCAGTTGCTGGCGGTCCGGAGCAAGCGCGTTCGACCAGCCCGCGATGACAAGCTTCTCGCCGATTGGAACGGATTGGTGATCGCCGCACTTGCGCGCGCAAGCGCTGTCTTCGACCAGCCAGGCTGGCTCGATCTGGCAAGGGAAGCGTACTCTGCGGTAAATGGGCTGATGCGCGCTGCGGATGGCCGATATGAACATGCCTACAGGCGCGGAGTAGTTACCGCATCGGGTCTTTTGGACGATCAGGCGGCGATGCTGCGAGCTGCGCTGGCATTATACCAGGTTACCGGGGAGATTGCGTACCTTGCGGATTCGGAACGAACTGCAGCGCTGGTGCAGCGCATTTTCGCTGATCCTGAAGGAGGGCTTTTCATTACGGCTGAGGACGTCAACGATCTCCCGGGAGGAATTCGTCCGCGTGGGGCGGTTGACGGCCCGACGCCTTCCGGTGCCGGGATGATGGCGGAAGGCTACGCGACACTGCTTCACCTCACCGGGAATTTGATCTACCGGCAACGAGCCGAACGGCTTATCTCTGTAGTAACCGGCGAGCGCCAGGCGTTGCCGGCTTATCCGACGGTGCTCGTTGCCGCGGCTCTGTTGGAGGGGGCAACCAGTGTGGTCATCACCGGCGACCCGTCACTTCCCGCTTACCGGGGCCTGCATCGAGCCGCCTTGCGCAGCCCGAGTCCGTTGGTGGTGGTTCTGCCCGTAGCGGGTGGGGATTCCTTGGCAGCGGGGCACCCCGCACATGGCAAGCTCGCTGATCGACCCGCCGCATTCGTGTGCCGGGGGCAGGAATGCTCGCTTCCTGTGTTCGAACCTGATCGTGTCCTCCCGGTGATAGGGCGGCCTGCCGTGTAGTGTTGCTGCAGTCGGATTTCCTCGGCGAGCCGCAATGGCTTAAGAGCGACGCGTGTGTTGTGTGGAGATGTGAGACCATGATCGACGAAGTAAAGATTCGGGCTGCGATACGGGAGTTCCGGATGCCTGCCGATAGCGCGCAGATTCCTGACTCGATGGTCGATTCGATCGCGGTCCGCGACGGATTGGTGCAGGTCGCACTGCTGGCGACACGCGAGGAAGCGGCCCACCGCGAACCGCTGCGACAGGCACTAGAGTCCATGCTCTCACGTCTGGAAGGCGTACGGAACGTGGCCGTCATATTTACCGCGCAGCGAAATGCACCACGCGCCCAACCCGCAACGTCGGCGCCTTCGGCGCAAACGGCTACGATCCTTGGGCAGGTTGGCGCAATTATCGCGGTTGCGTCGGGAAAGGGCGGTGTTGGCAAATCGACGGTTGCGGTCAATCTGGCAGTAGCGCTTGCGGCAATGGGCAAGCGGGTTGGATTGTTGGACGCGGACATTTATGGACCGTCTCTGCCGCGCATGCTGGGCACATCCGGCAAGCCGGAAACAGTCGGAAACCATCTCCGCCCATTCAATGCCTGGGGATTGCAGGCAATTTCCATTGGCCACGTGGTTTCCGATGAGACCGCGATGATCTGGCGCGGACCAATGGTTTTGAACGCGCTCATGCAACTGATGACGCAGGTGGCATGGCCCGAACTGGACCTTATGGTCATTGATCTGCCACCCGGCACAGGAGATATTCAGCTGACGCTGGCGCAGCGACTGAAGCTAGCGGGCGCAGTGGTTGTTTCTACACCGCAGGACGTTGCGCTTGCAGATGCGCGGCGGGGCGTTTCAATGTTCCGCCAGGTAAGAGTGCCGGTTCTTGGTGTTGTCGAGAACATGAGTTTCTTTTGCTGCCCGAACTGTGGAACGCGAACCGAGATTTTTGGTCACGGTGGGGCACGAGTGGAGGCTCAGCGAACCGGTGTCCCGTTTCTGGGTGAGATTCCCTTGCTGCCAGCCATCCGCGAAACATCGGATGCGGGGACGCCGATCGTCGTGAGCGCACCGGACAGCGATGCGGCACGTGCATTTCTCGCTGTAGCGGAGTCAATCATGCGGGAGCTCGGCACGACACCACGGCAGCGTGGTCCCGCGATTGTTATTGAATGAGTCGCATGACCCGACCGGCGGGTGCCCAATGTCGGTGGTAGCACCCTGGATGGTAGATAGCCGCTGAGCACGGGCAGGCGCACCTTGCGAGGCACGGGCAGCCCGTGAACGCGCGATTTTGTCAGGGCGATGATGCTGGCTCCGAAACGGAGCCTTCTATGATGGCGCCTTGGCCGAACCATCAAAACGGGCGTATAAATGGAAGAGGAGAACGACAGCACAGTGACCCTGCGGTTGGCAATTCTTTGGCCGAGATAGGATTTTATCATCTGGTGCGGACAGGGGTCGTGGACGCCCTGCCACCACTGCTTGGGAAAACGCTGGCTGCCGGACAGAGAGCCTTGGTGTGCGCGCACGACCGGGAGTTGCTCGAGGCACTGGATAACCGTCTTTGGCTGTGTGAGAACCCGGATTGGCTGCCACATGGCATGGCAGGTGGAGCGTTTGCTGCGGATCAGCCGATTCTGTTGAGCTGTTCGGACAGCGCTGAAAACGGCGCCCGCTTTCTCTTTCTGCTTGATGGCATGGAGGTCGATGCGCAGCGATTCGAACGGGTTTTTGATCTGTTCGATGGCAAGGACGAGCAGGCGGTGTCAGCAGCACGGATGCGCTGGAGCCGCGCGAAGTCCAGTGGACACTCGCTGATCTACTGGCAGCAGGGCGAGCGCGGTTGGGTAAGGGCTGGTTGAAGCGGGTACCGCGCTGATCCGAGGTTGCGCTGCCTATCCCTGCGACCCCGATTTTGCTGCGGAAGGAGCGGCTTTCGCGACCGACGGATTGGGGGACAAGGCCGCATAATACGATGCCACGGCATCGATCTGCGTACTGTCAAGCTTGTCGGCAATGTTGCGCATCAGGTGCAGCGTGGTTTCATGGCGGGTTCCCGTCTTCCATGCGCTGAATTGTCTTTCGATGTAGCCGGCAGGGAGCCCGGCGATCCGGGGAAATGCCTCACCCTGTCCCAGTCCTCCGGCACCGTGGCATGCTGCGCACGCAGGGACTGCCTTAGGCGTACCCGGATTTAGCCCGTCAAGGGCGATCGTGGCCCCGAGACCCGTCGGTGCCGGGCTTGGTTCGGGCGCGGGCGGGACCGGCAGCGCTGCATAATAATCCGCAATCGCCTTAGCCTCAGACTCGGACAGGGAAGCGGCCATTCCCTGCATGATCGAGCTTTGCCGCGTGCCCGCTTTAAAGGCCGTCAGTTGCTGTTCGAGGTAATGGGCCGGTTGGCCGGCCAGCGGCGGGAAATTGGCGAGCGGATTACCCATACCGTTGCCACCATGGCAAGCGGAGCACGTTGCGACTTGTGGCGGCGTGCCAGCCGCCGCCAAGCCTAGCCCGAGGCATAACAGAGCGGCGATCGTGGCACTGCGCGTGCGGAGCGGGGAGTTTGCGTTCATTGGGCGTCCTTCTGTACTCGATATTCTTGATGCCATTAGAGCAATATGATCGTTGAGGGAATCACGAAGCAAGGAGGATCCGCGACGAACTGGATTTTCCCGCTTGCGCCGCGCCTCGTCGTTGAAAGCCGGTTCTGGAACTTCGTGCCGGTTGGGCCCTGGTGGCAGAGGCAACCTGCTCGGATAGGGTGTCCATGTACGCCTTGCCAGCGTGCTCATCTGCAATCGCTCGGAATGCTCCTGCAGGGATTGAAAAAAGCCGGGGGCTTTTGGCGCGTGTCGTCTTGGCTGGGCCAATGCTGCCATTCGCTCTCGACGGGTTCTTCGGTCAGGCTTTTGTGCTCATTTGTGCCGCTAGAGGTGTGGTAGGACCAATTTATGGCGGCGTTGGAACTGATCGGGGTCGGAAAGCGACGGGATGATGGGTTCGTGCTTCGAGAGATTGATCTCGCCATCGCGGATGGCGAGTTCGTCGTTATCGTCGGCCCGTCGGGGTGTGGCAAGACGACGCTGCTACGGATGCTGGCCGGGCTGGAGACAATTGATGCGGGAGAATTCCGGATCAATGGTGTGCGGTCCAACGACATCCCCCCCGAGCGGCGAGGGCTGCCGATGGTGTTTCAATCCTATGCGCTTTACCCACATATGGATGTAGCCGGGAATTTGGGGTTTTCTCTCCGAATGGCCGGGCGGAGGCACGCCGAAGTTGCTGAACGTGTTGCGGAAGTTGCGGCCCTGCTGCGGCTCGATCCTCTTTTACGGCGCTATCCCGATTCACTCTCCGGAGGGCAGAGGCAGCGTGTCGCGATTGGTCGGGCGATCCTGTGCGCGCCCAAGGCGTTCCTGTTTGATGAGCCGTTATCGAATTTGGATGCAGGCCTGCGCCTGCAGATGCGTATCGAACTGGCACGGCTTAATCGGCGGCTGCAGGCCACCATGCTGTACGTGACGCATGACCAGATGGAGGCCATGACCATGGCCCATCGGATCGTTGTCCTCAATGGAGGGCGTGTCGAACAGGTTGGGACCCCACTTGAGCTCTACCGGTCTCCAGCCAATGTTTTCGTCGCGGAGTTTATCGGCGCGTCGAGAATCAATCTTCTTAGAGGCGAGACCGTGCTGGACGGTAGGACGATGTCTGTCTTGCTGGAGGACGGTGTTCGGATCATGATGCCCTGGTTAGCCGGTAAGGCCAGCATCGGCGAAAAAATCACGATCGGCCTGCGTCCTGAGCATTTGCGTCTGGACCCCACCGCGACGATGTGCGGTATTGTCGAGTTCATCGAACATCTCGGGCATGAAATCCTGCTTGCAGTCCGCTGTGGTGGCACGAGTCTCATCGTGCGGGCGGACCCAGCTGCGCAGCTGAGACTTGGTGAATCCGTGCAGGTTGGTGTCATGGCGGAGCATGCCATGGCATTCGGTGCGGACGGTGTTGCCTTGCGGGGGCCATGAAATCGGGATTGCTCATGTGAAGGGGAATGTCCTTTGATGTCTGACGAAAGGAGTGACCGGTGAATTTCTCCGAGCCAACCATCGAGAGATTCGATTACGTCGTGTTTGGTGGCACCGGGGATCTGGCGCGGCGGAAATTACTGCCCTCACTTTATCGCCGCGACGCCGACGGCCAGCTGCCGGATGGCTCACGGATTGTTGGGGCGGCGCGCAGCGCGATCGATCGCGGCGCCTACCAAGCTCTGGTCGAGCGCAGCCTACGGGAATTTCTGGGAGCGGATTCTCTTGACCCGGCAAGTCAGAGACGCTTTCTCGACCGGCTATATTTTGTTTCGATGGATGCGGCGGCCGAGCGCGGGTGGGATAAGCTGAACGCGCTTCTGAACGAAAAGTCGCAGCCAACGCGCGTGTTCTATCTGGCGACAGCGCCGGAACTCTATGGTGCGATTGCCGAGAATATTCATAACAACGGATTGCAGACCACGAATACCCGGATCGTGCTCGAAAAGCCCATCGGGCACGATCTCGCCTCGGCGCGGGCGATCAACGATCGCGTTGGGGCGGTGTTCAGCGAAAGCAACATTTTCCGGATCGATCATTATCTTGGCAAAGAGACAGTGCAGAATCTGCTTGTCTTACGCTTCGCGAATGCCTTGTTTGAGCCGGTCTGGCAAAGCAACGCCATCGATCACGTGCAGATTACGGTGGCCGAGACCGTCGGTGTAGAGGGGCGCGGCGGATATTATGATCATACGGGCGCGCTACGCGACATGATCCAGAACCATCTGTTGCAGCTGCTGTGCCTGGTCGCAATGGAACCACCATCGACGCTCGATCGCGAGTCTGTCCGTGACGAAAAATTAAAGGTTCTCCGCGCACTTTCTCCGATTACCCTCCCTGAAATCGCGACCCATACAGTGCGCGGGCAATACCGGGCTGGAGCGGTCAACGGGAAGCCAGTGCCGGGATATCTGGAAGAGAAGGATATCGGGAGCGGTTCCGCTACGGAAACGTTTGTGGCGGTTAAAGTGGAGGTTCGTAATTGGCGCTGGGCTGGCGTGCCTTTCTATCTGCGGAGCGGAAAACGATTGCCGGACAAGGTTTCGGAGATTGTCATCCAGTTCAAACCGGTTCCGTATTGGATCTTTCCGACCGGATCGGATCGGGCAACCCCGAATCGCCTGGTCATCCGGGTTCAGCCGAACGAGAGCATCCGCCTGCACCTGTGGACGAAGGAACCTGGCCCAGGTGGCCTCAGATTGCGAAATGTGCCGCTGAACCTGAGTTTTGCAGAGACATTCAAGAATGACCTTCCGGACGCCTACGAACGGCTCCTGATGGACGTGGTGCGAGGCAACGCAACTCTGTTCATGCGGCGCGATGAGGTTGAAACTGCTTGGGAATGGGTCGACTCGATCCTAGAGGCCTGGGACAATTCCGGGGAGCGACCACGACTTTACACGGCCGGAACATGGGGTCCGTCTGAGTCTGTCGCCATGATCGTTCGCGACGGGCGGACCTGGTTCGATGAGCCGTGCTCCGGCAATGGAGCCGGTTGAATGCGTGCGGAGTGAAAGATCAACATGGGTCATCGACAGATTCGGGCGGTCACGGATCGGATTGTTGCACGAAGTGCTGAAACGCGGGGCCGGTATCTAGAAGCCATACACGCGAGGGCGGGGTCGATGCGCCGCAGCCAGCTTGGCTGCGCGAACCTGGCGCATGCAATGGCGGCGTGTTCGACTCAAGAAAAGGCCCTGCTGGGCGGAGATGATGTGGTTAACATCGCGATTGTAACATCTTATAACGATATGCTTTCAGCGCATCGGCCTTACGCCAGGTATCCCGATCTGATCAAGGCGGCTGTCGCGGCGGCTGGGGGAGTTGCCCAGGTCGCCGGTGGTGTCCCGGCCATGTGCGACGGTGTTACCCAAGGTAGGGCGGGAATGGAACTTTCGCTCTTTTCTCGCGATGTTATTGCCATGGCGACAGCCGTTGCCCTTTCGCACGACGTTTTCGATGGCGCGCTGTTTTTGGGCGTGTGTGACAAGATCGTACCTGGGCTGTTGATCGCTGCATTGTCGTTCGGCCACCTTCCGGGCATTTTCGTTCCGGCCGGTCCGATGCCGTCAGGGCTGTCGAATTCTGAAAAATCCAGAATTCGCGAGATGCATGCCGAGGGTAAGGTTGATCGGGCAACATTGCTGGCGGCCGAGTCCGCAGCGTATCATGGAGCGGGAACGTGTACTTTCTACGGCACCGCTAACTCCAACCAGATGTTAATGGAAATCATGGGATTGCAACTTCCCGGCGGCTCATTTGTGCATCCAGATACCGAGCT
The DNA here is from genome assembly GCA_027449105.1 of Acidiphilium sp. Classification (GTDB taxonomy): domain Bacteria; phylum Pseudomonadota; class Alphaproteobacteria; order Acetobacterales; family Acetobacteraceae; genus Acidiphilium. Next base: position 8,269 of record DAIDMG010000103.1, read on the forward strand.
GCGCGACGCTCTAACAGAAGCGGCTGCCCGTCGGATACTGCAGATAACGGATAGGAGAAACGGGTTAACGCCTATCGGTGAAATTGTAGACGAGCGTGCAATTGTCAACGGTATCGTCGGCTTGCTGGCAACCGGTGGTTCCACCAACCATACAATTCACTTGACTGCGATGGCTCGAGCAGCGGGGATCCAGGTCGACTGGCGCGACTTTGCAGATCTTTCCGATGTTGTGCCGCTTCTCGCCCGGATTTATCCGAACGGAACGGCTGACGTGAACAGTTTCGAGGATGCTGGTGGAATGCC
>DAIDMG010000104.1 GCA_027449105.1 Acidiphilium sp.
CTAGGCTGGGCAGCGTCGTGCAATTTCATTCTCCTTGGAGTTCAGGAAGTTACGTTCGCAGCTGGGGGCGTAATTTTGAGGCCTAACAACGGCCCCTCCCTAGGTGTCTTGCGACGCAGAGATCGTGCACTGTTCGATGTTTTGCTCGATCCTGCACGCTGGCACGCAATCGGAACGAGCATCTTGGCACGGTTCGATGAAGTCGCTATCACCAAGGCCGACATTCGGAGCAGCGTATATCGGCCTCAGCTTTATGACGTCATCGCAGTTAAACGGCGAAACCGCTCAGGAACCGTGATCGGGCTCCTGCTGTTCGCAGGGCTGTTCTCAGCCGATGCCTACACCGGCGATCCTCACAACATCCCGCTTCTGGCAGAAAAAATAAAAACGATCCTTGACCTAGCTCACGTTGATCCAGACGGGTATGATGGTCGAGCATTGCGACAAATCCTCAATACTTGGCCGCGGGACGACCTCTTTCAAGGAACGGCTGAGGAAATACTGAGCGCTGTACAGCGCGTCATGCAGCTTCAACTCCGCCCCGCGGTGGCGTTGTTTCTCCGACATGACTTGTTGAGCAGGCATGTCTCAGCAATCCTGTTCGTACCACGCAACCGTTTCGATACGGATTTAAGACATAAACTCGCCGGTATGATCACTCGTGCTCTCAAGGGTGAAATAGTAGGCTATGCGGTGGCGCTGGGTGACGGGCCGTTGGCACGCGGCCATTTCATTATCGCTTCTGATCCGATCCAAGCTGGGAAGCTAGACGTGGCTCACCTTGAGGAAGCCATGATTGAAACCACGCGCAGTTTCAAGGACAGGCTGCTAGAAGCACTCGTAGCTGAGCATGATACGGTTCATGCCGCGTCAATGAGATTGGACTGGGCAGACGCATTCCCGGTGGATTACACCGCACATCAAGCGGCCAAAACAGCTGTAGAAGATCTTGCCGCCGCCGAAGCGGCGCTTCACTCGAGTGGATTCCAACTCACGCTGAAGCAGCCACCGACAATACCTCCCGATAGACTCCTCCTGAAATTATTTCACGTGGGTGACCCTATTGCCCTTTCCGATATCGTACCATTAATTGAAAGCCTAGGTCTTAGGGTCATTGAAGAGGTACCTTACCGCCTCACACCTCCCGGAAAGACAATCGTATTGCAGGAACTAACGCTCGAAACACCAAATCACATGGTTCTTGATTTTACCACCTATGGAAACAGGTTACATGCAGCCATTTCAGCACTTTGGTCGGGAAAATGCGAAATTGACGGTTTCAATCGCCTAGTTTTACACTGCGGGCTAACATGGCGTGAAGCCTGGCTTCTCCGGGCAATGTTCCGCTGGTGTAGACAAGTAAGATCGCCATTCAGCCAAGCTGCAGTGGAAAATGCGCTTTCGGCAAATCCTCAAGCAACACGAGCGCTCATTTCTTTATTCAACCACCGCTTTGATCCGGCGCGCCTTCAGACTCAATCCCCAGACACGGACGTAGTCCGCGCCTTTTTTTCGCTTCTCGACCAAGTAACTGACGCCGATGATGACCGCATCCTTCGTCGATTCGAAACATTGCTCGCATCTGTTGTACGTACTAACTTTTATTGTGCCTCAAGCCCTGTTATTGCACTCAAGCTTGATAGCTCCAGCGCCGGCGATATGCCATTGCCGCGACCCATGACGGAGATTTTCGTCCACGGTCCGCGCATGGAGGGGTGCCACTTGCGTGCTGGAAAAGTGGCACGTGGTGGAATCCGCTGGTCAGATCGGAAAGACGATTTCCGCACTGAAATTCTTGACCTAATGAAGGCACAGACCCTAAAAAATGTCGTGATTGTGCCAGTTGGTGCAAAAGGGGGGTTCATCGTAAAGAACCCGCCAGCGCCAACCGGAAACTTCAAAACCGACCGCGAAGCCCTCGCCATTGAAGGCCTCGCATGCTACAAACTTATGATAAACGCGATGCTTGATATTACTGATACCATCCGCGCTGGCGAAGTCATTCCACCGCCTGGAATTGTACGACGCGACGGAGATGATCCGTACCTAGTTGTCGCTGCAGACAAGGGAACAGCGAGTTTCAGCGACGCCGCGAACGACATCGCAATAGCGCGCGGGTTCTGGTTGGGAGATGCGTTCGCATCGGGCGGATCGATCGGCTATGATCACAAAGCAATGGGAATTACTGCGCGAGGCGCGTGGATTAACATCTTTCACCACTTTTCAAGACTTGGACGAGATATTCGGAGTACCGATTTTTCCTGTGCTGGCGTAGGCGATATGTCAGGAGATGTGTTTGGCAACGGGTTGCTGATGAGTCGGCGTACCAGACTTCTAGCTGCATTTGATCATCGGCATATCTTTCTTGACCCTGATCCTGACCCCGAACTAAGCTACTTGGAGCGTAAGCGTTTGTTTGGGTTGCCACAATCTTCCTGGGCCGATTACGACGGTGCCAAGATCAGCGCAGGTGGGGCTGTTTTTTCACGCCAAGCGAAGCACGTCTCACTTTCCGAAGAGGCCGCAACGGTGCTTGGACTCAGTGCTGAAACGTACGAGCCTGCCGCAGTGATCCGCGCGATCTTAATGATGAAAATCGATCTTCTTTATTTTGGAGGGATAGGTACCTACATAAAGGCAAGTACGGAGACTGACGCAGAAGTTGGTGACCGAACCAACGACCTGGTTCGCATCAACGGCAAAGAGGTGCACGCACGTGTTATCGGTGAAGGTGCAAACTTAGCACTGACCCAATCCGGGCGAATCGAAGCAGCACTTGCCGGCACAAAACTTAATACTGATTCACTTGACAATTCTGCAGGCGTCTCAACTTCTGATCATGAAGTTAATATAAAAATTCTTCTTTCTGATGCAATGGCAGCAGGTCATCTCAATTCACATCAGAGAGTTGATCTCCTCGAAGAGATGACAGAATCGGTCGCCGAGCTAGTGCTTAGAGACAACTATCTACAGTCCACGGCTATCTCGCTTGACGAGTTGGGTGGCGTACCCGATATGCTCGGGCACGACGCTTGTATGCGGCTCCTTGAGGAAGCCGGAGTCCTTGACCGAGATGTCGCTGGCTTACCCGATGGAGCTGCCATAAAGATCCGAAGCGCCTTGGGAAAAGCGCTTACGCGCCCTGAACTATGTACCCTTATGGCGCATGCCAAACTTCACCTGTCTGCCGTCTTGGATACGTCGCCGCTTGCCGACGATCCTGCACTAATTGGCATATTGATGGAATATTTTCCATTGCCTTGTCAGAAAATGTTTGGAAACGAAATCCGAGGACATAGGTTGCGCCGTGGTTTGATCGCGACTGCATTAACAAATGATCTTATTAACCGTATGGGAACAGCAGCGTTTGGCTTGTTAGCGGACGATCCGCGCACAGACGTGACCCAGATCGTACGCGCTGCGCTAATCACGAGAGACACTTTTGATCTGCCGTCAATTTATAGCTCGGTCGAGAAACTTACCGCTGTTCGTGTTCCCGTGCTTTTGACAGTACTGCTGGCGGCGCGCCAACTCCTGACGGCGGGCACTCGAATTCTTCTGAAGCACTCAACGGAATTTTCTGGAATTTACATGGAAATCGGGACCTTACACCCTAATGTTTCTGCGTTGATAGACGCGGCAGTACAGCGGACAAACAACAGTACGGTTGCTCGCGCACTTGTCGCGGAAGGGGTGCCATCACGGGTGGCCGGGTTTGTAGCAGCAGTTCCTGAGCTGAAAGACGCACTCATGGTTGCGCGTTTGACCGTGGACGCGAGAACTACGATAGAGAAGGCAAAGTCTGTGTGGCGCGAGGTCGGTGCTGCTAGTGCGATTGATACATTAAAGCCGGTTCTCGATCAGATCTCGCCCCAAGATAATTGGGAAGCTCGAGCAGTCGCGGGCATACATGATGAGCTCGATGCCCTGCAGATGAATATCGCCGCGCAAGTGTTGAAGCAAAACAGGCCACCAGACAATCTCGTGATTAACACGGACCCCCGAGCCTCACGCGCTATCGCGGTTGCGCGCGACGCCGCCATGCGACCTAACCTGGCGGCCATGACCGTCGCGGTACGGTTGCTGCGGCAAGCACTGATGGCGCGCGGCCCCTCTGCCAGCATTTGCGATCCTGACTGAGCGAAAAATCTCGGCTACACCCATCCCTGGCGAGAGGCGACACAACTACGCATCGGCGGCTTCATCGTGCTGATGATTTTTCCAGCCATTCACCAGGCACACAACTCGATCTCTTGAACTCCTTTGCCGATGTCAAAAGTTCTCGGATAAAAAGGCAGTTTGTCGAGCAATGCAGCCTCAGGCTCCCGCCACGGTCATTCCTTCTACGCGGACGGTGGGCGAGTCAGTACCTCGTCGAAATTCCAGATCATTCGCCGGCGTGAGTTCCGCATACATCTGGCGTAAATTTCCGGCTATTGTGATCTCAGCAACAGGTTCCGCAATAACACCATTGCGGATCATAAAACCGGCAGCACCACGCGAATAGTCACCGGTAATACCGTTTACACCATGACCTATCAACTCGATAATATAAAGTCCGAGCCTAATGTCTGCGATAAGTTCAGCGGCTGATAGGACGCCCGGTTGAACATAGAGATTGCTGGCCGAAGGTGCCGGTGGAGTGGAAGAATTTCGTGACGCATGGCCCGTCGTTGTCAGATTTAGTTGAGCAGCACTGCGACTATCTAGGAGCCAGGTTGTGAGAACCCCATTCTCGATCAATACGCGACGGCTGGTAGGCTGGCCCTCCCCATCAAACATGCGCGAGCGGGTTCCACGAGGGCGGAGCGGATCGTCGATGATCGAGATGTTGGTACCGAAGACGCTTTTGCCGATACAATCTTTCAAAAATGATGTACCACGCGCGATAGCAGCTCCATTCATCGCGGAGGAAAAATGGCCAATTAAGCCGCTGGCGACACGGGGATGATACACAACTGGAAGTGATCCGGTCTTCGGACGCACAGGGTTTAACCGCCTCACAGCGCGCTCGGCGGCTTGACGGCCTAGCGTCGCAGGATCTTCGAGGTCGGACGCGTGTGTTGTCGAGCACGTCTCATAATCGCGCTGCATTCCCACCCCTCCTCCGGCAACAGGCGCGACCGAGATCGAGTGTTTTGAGCGTGTGTAAAAGCCTGAGAATCCGTGGGACGTAACGAGGCCCGTGGTGGTGCGGGACCAGGAAACCCCTGCCCCTTCAGAATTAGTCACGCCAGGAACCGCAAGCGCCGCTTCTTCAGCTGCTGCAGCGCGCTCCAAGAGCGCTTCAACTGCGGGCTCAACTGGATCCACAAGATCGAGGGTGGTGACGTCACCAGCAGGGACCGCCTCCGGAATGGACGCAAACTGGTCTTCAGGAACCATTCGGGCCATTCCGACCGCTTGCTCGGCAAGACGATCAAACTCTGTGGAATCGATATAGCCTGAAGAAACAATCGCGCTGCGCTGTCCTATAAACACGCGCAACCCGATGTTCTCTGATTCCGAACGTTCAATCTCTTCCACCTTACCAAGGCGGCGGCCCACAGAAATAGAAACACCAGAAGAAAGGACCGCATCCGCCTGATGTGCGCCAGCCCGTTTAGCAGCTACGATCAGCGCTTCCAGCCGATTCATTTTGTCGGAAAAACTCATGCTGCAAGACTTCCGGTAATATAGTCAAACTTCGGCACACGGCCAATTGGTCCAAGCGCCGCTAATGTCGGCGTACCCGCAAATAAGCGATTGGCAACATCGATGACCTCCTGCTCAGTCACGGCGTCAATCTTCGCGACAATCTCCTGCACCGGAACAACCCTACCAAAAACATGGAACTGGCGAGCAAGTTGCTCACAGCGGGAGCCAGTGCTTTCAAGTGACATCAACAGACCAGCCTTGACCTGTGCCCGTGCCCGTTTCAGTTCTGCCGTGGTGATTGATCGGCGCACATTAGCAAGCTCGCCTAACGTAACCGGCAGCAGTTCTGCTGCCTCCGCTTCGCCCGTGCCCGCATAGATGCCGAATAACCCGCAATCGTGGCTCGGTAGCGTAAAGGTATAAATCGAATAAACGAGACCCCGCTTTTCCCGAATCTCTTGAAATAAGCGCGACGACATTCCTCCGCCTAGCAACGTGGACAGTAGCATGCCGGAATAGAAGTCTGGATCGGCATATCCCACGCCCGGGAAGCCAAGCACCAAATGGGCTTGATCAAGTTCACGCGTCTCGCGGAATTCGCCACCGCGATACGAGGCCTTCAGTGGCACGCTTGGCTTGGCCTTCGGAAGGTCAGCAAAACTTTCAGCGACAAGATCAACAATGCGGTTATGCTGAAGTTTCCCAGCTGCGGCGATCACCATATTCGATGGCGCGTAATGTGCGTCCATATAGTTTTGCAGCGTAACCGGCGTGAGCGCTCGTATTATACTCTCGGTGCCGAGAACTGGCCAACCCATCGGCTGATCCGGATAGGCAGCAGACTGAAAATGGTCAAAGACGATGTCATCCGGGGTATCGTTTGCCTGACCGATTTCCTGCAGGATAACGCCGCGTTCGCGATCGAATTCGTCACCCGCGAAAGTGGAATGGCACAGGATGTCGCCTATCAAATCGATTCCGAGCGGGAGATCATCCGCAAGGAGTTTGACGTAATACGCCGTCTGATCGCGCGATGTGTAAGCGTTTATGTGGCCCCCGACATCTTCCACCGCCTCTGCTATCTCAACAGCGGTGCGACGTTCTGTTCCCTTGAATGCCATGTGTTCCAGAAAATGCGACACGCCATTTTCTTCGGCCGTTTCATGGCGCGTACCAACGCCAACGTACGCACCAAATGAAACCGTTTCTACACGATCCATATATTCTGTGATGATTGTAAGGCCTGAATCCAGTTTAGTGATTTGAATGGCTGAATTGATATTTTGACTCATCGATCATTCCTGTTGGCGAATTGGCGAACCAGTTGCTTGACCGCGGCCAAATCGACCGGGGCAGAGCTCAATCGCTCTGGAAGACTATATAGGTCGGAAAACGTCGATGGCAGCCCCGGATGGACGCCAAGTGCCTTATACATTGTCTCTGGAAATTTGGCTGGGTGAGCAGTGGCAGCGGCTATCACCGGCATACCAACCGGCGCGGTCGCCCGCGCCGCCGCAATTCCAATTGCCGTATGAGGGTCTGCTTGATACCCGCAAGCCGCGTAAATGCCCCCAATTTCGGCTAAGGTCGATGGGTCATCCAGAGAAAAGCCCTTGAACTCCCTGCGAATTGCCGTCCAGACTGAGTCCGGAACGGCCATGCGCCCCGAAGCACGAAATCTTTTCATGATTGCCGCCGTAGCGCTCGCGTCGCGGTCAAGAAACTCGAAAAGAAGGCGCTCGAAATTAGAACTGACCTGAATGTCCATCGAAGGCGATGCAGTTTCAACGACCTGGGCAACACTCATGTCATTAGATGCGAGAAAGCGGTGTAAAATGTCATTGGAATTACTCGCGACAATAAATTGACTGATCGGCAAACCCATTTGCTTTGTCACCCAAGCAGCCAGCACATTGCCGAAATTTCCCGTTGGCACAGCGACTACCACCTCGCGATCAGGCGCCCCCAATGCGAGTGCGGCCGCCGCGAAGTAGGGTATCTGCCCCGCGATTCGCGCCCAGTTAATCGAATTTATCGCCGTCAATCGCATAGACTCACGAAAAGGCGCGTCAGAAAACATCGCTTTCACGAGGTCCTGGCAGTCGTCGAAATTACCTTCGATCGCAACGTTTAAAACGTTAGGAGAAAGCACTGTCGTCATTTGGCGCCGCTGCACCTCAGACGTCCTACCCGCAGGGTGCAAGATCACAATATCGACTCTCTCGCGATCACGGCAAGCGGAGATGGCAGCGGAACCGGTATCGCCCGACGTTGCTCCAACGATCGTTACCCGACTCCCTCGTACGTTCAGCACATGGTCGAACAAGCGACCAGCAACCTGCAGAGCGAGATCCTTGAACGCGAGGGTCGGCCCGTGAAACAATTCAAGAACAAAAAGGCTATGATCAAGTTGTACCAGCGGGACCACAGCTGGGTGTACAAAGCTACGATAGGCATCGCGGCAGAAGCGCTGCAGATGAGCAAAATCTATCGACTCGCCGCACATGAACGGCGCCATAACCCGTGCCGCTAACTCCGCGTACGGCAAGCCCCGCAGGGCTCGCCACTCGGCTAGAGAAAAAACAGGCCATGACTCAGGGACAAAAAGGCCTCCATCCTCCGCCAATCCGGCCAGCAGCACACTGTCAAACCCCCGCGGAGCTGCCTCCCCCCGCGTCGATATATACCGCATCAAATCTCCATCACTCCGACATCATCCCGATGGGCTCAGAGTTCAACGAAATTCTTTGGTTTCATTAAAATCTCAAGCATCAATTCTGGTTGGGCTAGCATGCTGCCGACGAGATTGCCAAAGGCTGACGAAGTCAACAGGCCCCAACAGCACCGGCGGAAAGCCGCCATCTCGAGTCACGTCCGCAAG
>DAIDMG010000105.1 GCA_027449105.1 Acidiphilium sp.
AGCGGACAGTCCATGCTGGATCGGCAAGAGCGGCGATCCCCGCTGCAGCTGCGAGTGAACTGACGTTGAATGGGCCACGGGCGCGGTTGAGAACGTCGATAATAGGGGTACAAGCATAAGCCCAACCGAGGCGCACACCGCCCAAGCCGAAGATTTTCGAGAAGGTGCGGGTCATTACGGTGTTGGGGCCAGTATCGGCCAGCTGGATTCCAGGGTCGTAATCCGGATCGTCAACATATTCGGCATATGCGGCATCGAGAACCAGAAGGACGTCGGTTGGAAGTTTAGCTCGTAAACGAGCGATCTCAGATTGGTGAACAAGGCTACCGGTGGGATTATTGGGGTTGGCAAGACAGACGACGCGTGTCGTCGGCGTAACGTGAGCCAGGATCGCATCGACGTCGGTGGTCAAATTTCTTTCTGGTGCTTTGCGCACAGTCATGCCGGCTATTTTTGCTACGATTTCATAAACCAAAAATCCGTGCGCACTCATTGTCAGCTCTGTGCCGACACCGCCATAAGATTGGATGAGAAGGGTTAGGAGCTCGTCCGAGCCGTTGCCGCAAACGATCCGGGATGGATCAAGCCCAAATCTTTTCGCGATTGCACTTCGGAGCGCGGTTGAGCTGCCATCGGGGTACCGATAAATACCTTCGCTCGCCTCCTTGATAGCGGCGATCGCGGCAGGAGGTGCCCCGAATGCTCCTTCGTTGGACGAGAGTTTGATTACCTGGTTGGCGCCAGCGACAACGGATTCGCCACCGACATACGGGGCGACGGAGAAGATCGCATCGCGCGGTTTGGGGGCGAAAGTCATCGATCGCCGGACTCGGGTGCGGGTGAAAAGACCTGGACGGGAACGGCATAGCCACCGAGGACCGTTGGCGCAACACCAAAAGCAGCGCCAATATCGCCGAGCCGGGGATCGCCCGGGGAGATTAGCCCTGCGACGTCAGCGATCGCATAGCGCGCCTCTTGTCGGTCGGCAGCACGGCGCGACACAATGGGACCAGGTGAAAGTCCCGCCTTCGTGAGAACGGCGGCGATGCGGGCTGTGCTGGTGTCAGCAGGCGTTTCAATGCCGAGAAGGCTGCGGTCGTCATCACTGGGGTCCAGCGTGATTGGGGCAACAACAAAGGCTTCGGCATGGGGCAGGCCTTCTACACGACGAGCCCAAAACGGAAGTTTGGCGATAATTGAGAGGCGCGGGGTGGCACCATGCATTAGGCCGATCCACCAGGCCGACTGATCGTCGTCCGATCCGTCAGGCATCGGGAGGACCGCAGCTTGGGCAGCCCCGGTTGTGAGGTCTGCTAATGCTTGACCCGCAGAAGGATGGCGGCGCAATGGAACAAGCGGCCCGAAATGTTCACGAGCCACAGTCTGGAGTTCCGGGATCGTACCATCGGCGACTGCGACCGTAAGGTCGCCTTCGATGGACAGTGCGCCGGCAAAGAGTTCACGCCAGATACGTAGAATCGTTTGTGGCGGTAAACGGCCAGCATGACGGCGCAGGAGACGGCGGATCATAGCGGCTTCACGGCCCGGGCGTATCATCACCCCACGTTTTCCACCCTCGCGCGCGACGCGCTCGATAATCCGGGCACGCTCCATCAGAAGATCGTGGAGGCGGTCGTCGATTGCATCAATTTCAGCTCGTAGTGATGCAAGCGCTGCCGGCAGATCGGCTGCGGTGCCGCTTTCCGGCGGCCTGGATCTCGACATTTCAGACATGCGGCTCCTCAACCTGCACCCCAATTCCATTGCTGTTGATACAGGACGAGACCGTTTCGGCAAAGGTCTCGTTCCTAGCGCTTCTTGTCGAGCGGACCAACCGAGCGCATATGCGCCGTCAATGGATATTACCCCGCTTCCGGAAATCACCCACCAGAGCCTGCGGATCAGGCGGCCGCTGCCGCTGGATTGCGGAGTAGTGCTCGACGGTGTGACGATCGCTTATCGGACCTACGGCACACTAAACGCGGCAAGATCCAATGCGGTCCTAGTGTGCCACGCGCTTACAGGGGACCAATACGTCGCTGAGACTCATCCTTTAACCGGCAAACCTGGATGGTGGAACCGTCTGGTTGGATCTGGCTTGCCTCTCGACACAGAACGGTACTTCGTCATCTGCGCGAATGTCTTGGGCGGGTGCATGGGCTCGACTGGGCCACGGTCACCGCGCGATGACAGCCACGCTGAGCCCTGGGGAATTGATTTTCCTCCCATCACAATACAGGACATGGTGCGCGCGCAGAAGATGCTGATCGACGAGCTGCGGATTGAGAGGCTGTTCGCTGTCATTGGTGGTTCCATGGGCGGGATGCAGGTTCTGGCCTGGGCAGCATTGTACCCCGATGCGGTGTTCGCGGCCCTTCCAATTGCGACAGCTGCGTATCATTCGGCGCAGAACATCGCATTTCATGAAGTCGGTCGGCAGGCAATTCTTGGTGATCCAGATTTTCGTGAAGGCCGTTACTGGGAGCAGGGGGTGATTCCGGCACAGGGGCTAGCTGTTGCTCGGATGACGGCGCATATCACTTACCTTTCTGAGGCGGCGTTGAGTCGAAAGTTTGGCCGGCGGATTCAGGGCGGCTCGGACGTTGGCGGTGCACTCTTCGGCGAGCGGTTTGCAGTGGAGAGTTATCTTGAGCATCAGGGATCAAGCTTCGTGCGGCGTTTTGATGCCAATTCATATCTGAGCATCACGCGGGCGATGGATTTCTTTGATCTGGCAGCAGATTACGGTGGATCCCTGGCAGCAGCGTTCCGAAACACGCGGACGCGGTTCTTGCTGGTTTCGTTTAGTTCGGACTGGCTGTTTCCTACTGCCGAGAGTCGTGCGATTGCTCACGCTCTAAATCAGGTGGCAGCCAATATTTCATTCGTTGAGATCGTGAGCGATAAGGGGCACGACGCGTTTCTGCTTGATGAACCGGATTTTTCGCGTACCGTAGCCGGTTTTCTTGCTGGCAGCGCCGTTGCAGCCGGAATTTGATGGCAAAAGTCCCGGGCGTTCGGTACGTGGCAAAGAATATGCGGGTTGATCTTGAGTTGATCGCCAGCATGGTCGCGCCAGGGACGAGGGTTCTCGATATTGGCTGTGGTGATGGTGCGCTGATCGAGCATCTGTTCCGCACCAAGGGGTGCGACGCTCGGGGTATCGAAATTGATATGGCTGTCGTGACACGCGCGGTAGCCCATGGTCTGCCTGTGATGCAGGGTGACGCAGATACTGATCTTTCTCACTACCCGGACCATGCGTTCGACTATGTGATCCTGTCACGAACCTTACAGGCTGTGGAGCGACCGCGTGAGGTCCTGCGGCAGATGCTGCGGATCGGTACGCGGGCGATTGTCAGTTTTCCCAATTTCGGCCACTGGAGCCTACGCTGGCAGTTGCTGGTAACTGGCCGCATGCCGATGACAAAGACATGGGCACGGATGTGGTACGAAACGCCAAACATCCACCCCTGTACAATTCGCGATTTCTTTGTGCTCTGCCAGGCCGAGGGCTACACAGTGGAACAATGGCTGGCCGCGGATGAGGCCGGGCACCGCGCGCCGTGGCGAAGATGGCCGATGTTAGCAAACTTGTTTGGCGAGCAAGGACTCTTCCTGCTTCGGCGGTCAAGTGGAGAGGAGCCCCCGCATTAGGAGAAGACGTGCAGAGATTCGTTACGTATCAGTAATCGTTTCCGTGCGTGGGCTTGCGCGCTCAGGCTGTACCGTTGTGGTTAGCCCAGATGCTGATCACACAGCCGACCAAATTGATTTGCCCTGTGATTCAGGGGGGCGGCCTCATAATGCACGCCGACCTCAACGTGGCACGGAACATCGGACAGCGCCGAGCGCCGTCTATCGGTTCCGTGTTCCGGTCGAAAGCGTCAGTCCTCGCTGAACTGGTGCGCCAGTTCAGCGAGCGAAGGGTGCTCGGCACCCGATCCGGCGGGAGGGGTTCCACTGCCGACCCGCGATTGGCCAATGCCCACTCCGATGGGGAAACACCCAACGCGGCCCGGATATCGAAAACGCAGTTGCTACCAGATTTGGTGGCCGTTGAGTCGTCTCGATAGTTCCCTTGCCGGCAACCACGAATTTTTGCCCCTCGGATCGTATCTCGGTCTTTTCGGGGCGACAAAACGTGGCCTGTGCGGGCTCTTCCCGGTTCGGCTTACGCAGCCTTTCGGGCTGCTGGATAATCCGTGTAACCCTCCGAATCACCATGATAGAAGGTGTTTGGTCTTGGCTGGTTGAGGGGTAGATCTTGCGCAAAACGCACGACCAGGTCTGGGTTAGCAATGTAGAGTTTACCGAATGCCACCGCGTCCGCCTGACCTGCCGCAATAACGAATTCTGCGCTCTCGCAGTCAAAGCCTTCGTTGACGATATACACGCCTCCAAACGCTGCCTTGATGTGCGGGCCGATCCAGTCATCCGCCTGCCGTTCGCGCGCAGCAATGAAAGCAATCTTGCGCGCGCCCAGCTCGCGGGCCACGTAGGTAAATGTACCAAGAGGGTTGGAATCACCCATTGAGTGAGCGTCGCCACGCGGCGCCAAATGCACACCCACGCGTTCGGCACCCCAGACGGAGATGGCCGCGTCGGTTGCTTCCAGCAGTAGCCGAGCGCGATTCTCGATTGGGCCGCCATAGCCATCGGTTCGTCTGTTGGTGGAGTCCTGCAGGAACTGATCAAGCAGATACCCGTTGGCGCCGTGCAGCTCGACACCGTCGAACCCGGCACGCTCGGCGTTTTCCGCCGCGATCCGGTATGCGGTGACGATTTCGGCGATTTCCTCAACTGCCAATGCGCGTGGGGTGACATAGGGCCGTTCTGGCCGCAGGAGGCTGACATGACCTTCGGCCGCTATTGCGCTGGGCGCGACAGGACGCTCGCCATTGAGAAAGACAGGATCAGAAATTCGGCCAACGTGCCATAGCTGCGCAAGGATTAACCCACCTTCGCGATGCACCGCATTGGTGACAAGGCGCCAGCCGGAAACCTGCTCGTCCGACCATAAACCCGGAGTAGCCGCGTAGCCGACACCCATCGGTGTGACGGATGTCGCTTCTGACAGAATCATCCCCGCAGACGCGCGCTGCGCATAATATTCGGCCATCAATGCATTTGGAATTCGAGCATCGCCGGCGCGTGCTCGCGTCAGTGGTGCCATGACTATGCGGTTGCGCAGGACAAATGCGCCCATCCGCAGAGGTTCAAACAGTTTCGACATCATTATTCCTTTCAGTGTCGGCCATACGGGCTGGCTCGGCGGTGAGCTCGGCGTTAATTCGGGTAAGAAATGCCTGAATCGCCTCCTCGTTGCGCTGGTAGAACACGTTGGTGCCGATCTTGCGGGCGCGGAGTAGGCCGGCGGCCTGCAAGGCAGCGAGGTGCGCGGACGCGCTGGATTGGGCTAGGGGACAGCCTTGCTCGATCAGTCCCGCGCAGACGCCGAGCGAGAGCGGATGCTGTTGCTCGGAGAAATGCAATTCCGGGTCTTTCAGCTTTGCCAGAATGGCACGCCGTAATGGATGGGCGAGCGCTTTCAATACCTCATTACAGTCAAGCACTTTTTCGTCACGCGGGTCATCTATCGCCATCGCACTATATATAGTTCGGATTTTTCCGAAATAAAGACCGATCAGAACGGCTAAGATGAATTGGTTTGTATCGGATCACGGGCGCTCATTGATCGGTGTATAATCGCGTCGGGGTGCGCCGGTATAGAGCTGCCGCGGGCGCCCGATGCGTTGTTGCGGGTCCTCGATCATTTCCATCCACTGGGTGATCCAGCCGGTGGTGCGTGCCAAGGCGAAGAGAGGCGTGAACATCGTTGTCGGGAAACCCATCGCCTTGAGAATGATACCAGAATAGAAATCTACGTTCGGGTAGAGCTTGCGCGATACGAAATAATCATCTTCCAAGGCGATCTTTTCGAGTTCCATCGCCAGCTCGAGAAGTGGTTCGTGCTTGATGCCAAGTTCCCCTAGCACTTCATAACAGGTTCGTTGCAGGATTTTGGCGCGTGGGTCGTAGTTTTTGTAGACGCGATGACCGAAACCCATGAGCTTGGTGTGGCTGTTCTTGTCTTTTACTTCTTCAATAAAAGGCTTGATGTTTTTTTTATCGCCAATCTCGGCGAGCATCCTCAGCACTGCCTCATTGGCCCCACCATGAGCCGGGCCCCACAACGCGGCAATCCCGGCGGCAATACAGGCGAACGGATTTGCTCCAGTCGAACCAGCGAGCCTAACCGTTGACGTAGAGGCATTTTGCTCGTGGTCTGCATGAAGGATCAGGATCCTATCCATAGCACGTTCCAGCGTCGGATTTTTTTTGTATTGCTCTGTTGGCACTGCCTTGAACATGTACAGGAAATTTTCTGCGTAAGACAGGTCATTCCGTGGGTACATGAACGGCTGACCCACCGAGTATTTGTAGGCCCAAGCTGTGATGGTCGGAATTTTTGCAATCAGGCGATAGGCACTGACCTCGCGCTCGTGCGCGTCGCTGATGTTTACGCTCTCTGGGTAGAATGCTGACATCGCACCAACCACGCCGCACAAGGCTGCCATCGGATGGGCATCACGTCGGAACCCTTCCCAGAATCGCCTGAACTGTTCATGGAGCATTGTATGCCGGGTTATGTGAGCCGTGAACATTTCAAACTGTGCTTCGTTCGGCAACTCGCCGTTTAGCAGCAAATAGGCGACTTCCAGAAAGGTTGACTTTTCGGCAAGCTGCTCGATGGGGTACCCGCGATACAAAAGCACGCCTGCATCGCCATCTATGTAGGTGATTTTACTTTCGCAGGACGCAGTTTCGCCATAGCCGGGATCGAAGGTAAAAATGCCTGTTTCATTATGAAGCTTCCGAATATCGGCAACCTGCGGTCCAAGGGTCCCCTCCAATAGCGGCAGGCTAACCGAGCGATTTGTATTCGAAACGGAAATTGTTATGTGATTTGCGTGGATGGGCTTATCCATGGCTTGACCCCCTCATTCGATCCGTACGCCAATCTGGCCAGTGTGAAAATTAGTTGTTCAGCACGCACGATAGGCTTGTATCAACCTGCGGCGCAACCTTCGCTCCTGCAACATAAAGCTGGCCCCTCTGCTCGGTCAGTCGTTCGGATCAATAAGTCGTTGCAGTCGAACCCCATTTGGGTGGAGCTGCCGCCATGGGGTCAGCACAAGGAAATCCGCCACTCGCGCGGTTGGGAAGTTTTCGGTCAGCTGACGCGCCGCTAGCGATTCAGCATCTGCGGTAGCCAGTTGCGCTGCCAATTCTCCGATTCCCGGGTTGTGCCCGACGACTAGGACACTGTTCGCGGTTTCACGAAGCTCATGCAGCAGCTTGATGATACGCGATGCGGGAGCCATGTACAGGGATTCAAGAATGTCGACACGCGGGGCCGTGTGCGCGTTCAGTATACAAGCCAAGGTTTCGCGTGTGCGCCTTGCCGATGACACCAAGACCACATCGGGCTCGATGCTGAGCATCTTTAGTTTGCGTCGGATGCGCTTAGCGGCGGCGATGCCAGATTGGGCCAATGCGCGACCATGATCGGACTGGTCATCCTTCGCGCGTTCCGCCTTGGCATGGCGCATCAGCAGCAAGTGATGCATCGCTATCGGTTGTCCTTGTTCGTCTCCGCGTTGCTTATGCCCGTTTGCGTGCCGGCGATCCAGAACCTTGCCGTCATTTAACGACGAGCGGTGCGAATAAGCGGCGGGTCACCATCAGAACCTGGCTTATCGATCCCTAAAGTTCTACCTTGGCGAATCTGTACGGCCTTACCGGGTGGGTGTTGCCCCTAATTTACATCGGGGCATCTTCGGCGTACCGACGATTGGGCACTCGTTTCCACGCTATTGGCGACGAGCGCGCAGGTTAGTGTGGCCCGATTAGGTGGCAATGCAAGTCGATTTTCCACGCCGGGGGTGGGCTGTGCAGCGCGGGAGATGGACCATATCAAAATGTGCGACGCATAGCAGATCCTGGTCGATCCGCGCTTGAGTTTATGGGCCTACGCGCCCACTTTGCGACGGTGCAACCGTAACAGTAAAGTTTACCCATCACTGTCGTGATCAGCGTTTTGTTGCTGGAACCACGATTTGTGCCTTCAACAGAGGCGTGGAGCGTCAGGCTGAATCATATCGTGTCGAGCGCAACCGATGATCGAACCGTTAGTCAAATTGATAAAGACAGCAACTTACCAAGGATGCGTCGGAGGTGGCAAAACTGTGGCGCAATTGCCTCTGGTAAGATGAAGCTTTTTTGTTTTTCAAAAAATTTTCCTTGCGCCGGGCGTGGGCTGTAGGGAAATCTGAAACGTATAAATCATCCAGCTCTATGAGACGATAATCTACGTATACTGGCGTTGTAAATTCTTGGGCCAGACCCGCAACAAAGGTTCTGCGGATTCCTGCACAGCTTTGTATCGCATTTTCCGGATTTTCTGGTAGCGTTCGGATTAGCCTC
>DAIDMG010000106.1 GCA_027449105.1 Acidiphilium sp.
AAACTCCCAACCCCCCCGCAAGAATCGTCACGAACAGCACCAGCCAGAGATAGGGGCCGCGCAAGCGGTGTTCGGCGGGCAGGGCCTTGACAGACAGGGCGACCAGAAAGCCCAGCACCAGGGGCAGGAGCAGCGCATTCATCACTTCGACCGCGATGTTGAGGAAAACAAGATTTGGTACAATACCGACGAGGATCGCTCCGGAAATGAGGCAGAAAGCGTAAATTGAATAGAACCATTTGGCTTGGAATGGGTGATCTTCGAGCGAGCGGCGATATCCGGCAACCTCTCCGAGCCCCCATGCCAAGGCTAGGGAGGCTACGATTGCTGCGATGAGTCCAGCGCCCAGAACGCCAAGCCCAAAGACCAAGTGGCCTAGCGTTGTTCCGAGAAACGGCGTCAGCGCATTTGCAATATCGCCGACTGAGTTTAGACTTGGCTGTCGCGAGTGGGCGCCAATCGTCGCGGCTGTCGCAATTAGGACGGCGGCCATCACAAGCTGCGTGACGATGGCACCAGCTGCCGTGTCGAGGCGGGCAAATTTCAGGTCGGCCGGTTGAAGCTTCTTATCAACGACTGCGGACTGCTGATAGAAAATCATCCATGGCATGATCACCGCACCGATGTTGGCCGCAGCAAGATACAGAAATGCTGGATTGCCGAGGGCTGGTTTGACAAGTTCTGACGCCATCTGGTGTGCATCCGGCTTCGCGACGACGGCGATCAGGAAGAACACAAACTCGAATAATCCGAGGCCAATTGCCACTCGTTCGACGCGGCGATATGACCCCGTCAGGGCTACTACAAGCAGAAATGCGACTGCTAATGCCAGCGTCAGGCTTCGAGGGGCCCCATAGAGTTCACCGACTCCAGCAACGCCTGAGAATTCTGTCAGCAGCGCACCGACTGTCGCGATCATCAGTCCGGCCGCTGAAAGCCATGCCCATCCCTTACCGAACGTGTCGCGGATCAGCTCACCGTGGCCCTTCCCGGTAAAGACACCCAGCCGGACGGTCAGTTCCTGGACGACATATAGGATAGGTATGAGGAGAAACTGGAGTGCGAGGAGCCGGTATCCCCAGGCAACTCCGGATTGCGCGGCAGTAATGATGCTGCCGACATCGGTGTCGGCCAGCATAACCACGAGACCCGGCCCGATGACCGCCAAAAACCCAAGCAAAAGACGCCGCGGTGCAGGACGGGACATAAGCTGCGACACACGATCCTCCGGAACAGATGAGAATGAGAATTATTCGCAATTGTGGGCTCGCTGGATATAGGACTCCCTGAGTCCTGTCAAATAGAAGGAGCCACCGTTGACTTCCCTATGTACTCGTCGGAAATGCCGGCCATGATTCAAATCAAGCTCCACAATACTCGAACCAGAAGACGGGAGGCATTTACGCCGATCGACCCGGGTCACGTTAAGGTCTACGTTTGTGGCCCCACAGTCTACGATCGGGCCCACCTTGGCAATGCCAGGCCTGTCGTGGTGTTCGATGTATTGATAAGGTTGTTACGAGCTCGCTACCCGCGCGTTACTTATGTTCGTAACATCACTGATGTGGATGACAAGATCAATGCACGTTTCCTGGAGACAGGCGAGGAAATTTCCGAGATTACGACGCGCACGACCCAATGGTTTCACGATGATATGGAGGCGCTGGGAGCGCTTCCCCCAGATGTTGAGCCACGAGCGACGGCGCATATTCCCGAAATCATCGCCATCATCCAGCGGCTGATTCAAGGCGGCCATGGCTATGAGGCCCAAGGCCATGTGCTGTTTGCAGTGGATTCTGATCCAGATTATGGGAAATTTTCTGGCCGGAGCACGGATGAACTGATCGCCGGGGCAAGAGTAGAGGTTGCTCCCTACAAACGCGCAGCTGGGGACTTTGTACTTTGGAAGCCCTCTCCGGATGAACTCCCAGGCTGGGACAGCCCCTGGGGGCGTGGTCGCCCTGGCTGGCATATTGAGTGCTCGGCAATGTCGTGGAAGCACCTTGGGACTGATTTCGATATTCATGGTGGTGGCAGCGACCTAATCTTCCCACACCATGAAAATGAAATTGCGCAGTCAACCTGCGCATTTCCAGGGTCACATTTTGCCCGATACTGGGTTCACAACGCAATGCTGTTAGTGAATGGCGAAAAGATGTCAAAATCGCGGGGAAATTTTCTTACCGTGGAGGAGGTTTTGCATCAGGCGCCGGGCGAGGCGCTCCGTTTTTTACTTCTCAAGACTCATTATCGCAGCACTCTTGATTTCACTGATTCCACGATTGCCGAGGCAAAACGCGAACTTGATCGGTTCTACCGTGCCCTTGAACTGCATTCGGCAGTGACGCCAGCGGACGAGGTTCCTGACGTGTTTTTGGTGGCTCTCGCCGATGATCTAAATACGCCGGCCGCCATAGCTTCCTTGCACCGATTCGCTGACGCTGCGCTAGCGGGCGATGCTAAAGCAGCGGCTTCGCTCAAAGCTGCCGGGTCAATTCTCGGGATTCTCCGCCAAGCTCCGAGCGCGTGGTTTAGCGACGGTATCGATCAAACAACGTTGCATAAACTGGTTGTTGCAAGAAATTCGGCTCGTGAACGGAAGGATTACGCAGAGGCGGACCGAATTCGAAGTGAGATTGAATCTCGCGGTATTGTTATCGAAGATGGCCCTAACAACTCCTACACGCTACGAAAACGCTAATTGTGCCAGGATGTTGCGATGACTGCGCGCGAGCATGGAGCTGAGCTTGGTCCAATTGACCCGTCTCCGGTCGTCATCCTCGTTCGTCCACAGCTGGCGGAGAACATTGGTTCGGTAGCTCGCGCGATGGGTAACGGAGGGTTGTTTTACTTGCGGCTTGTTGCGCCTCGCGATGGGTGGCCGCAAGAACGAGCGATGCGGACAGCCTCGGGCGCTTATCGGATTCTTGAAGCGGCAACGGTGCACCATACGGTAGGCGATGCCGTGGCAGACCTGCACCGGATTTTTGCCACATGCCCGCGGCCGCGGCACATCATCAAGCCGGTGCTGACCGGACGTGGCGCAGCGTTTGAACTTCGGGAAATTTGCACTCGCGGGCTGCGTACGGGGATCTTGTTCGGACCTGAACGGGCTGGTCTGGACAACGACGACATTGCGCATGCCGACACCTTGATTCGTTATCCGCTCAACCCGCGATTTATGTCCCTGAATGTAGCCCAAGCTGTAATGGTG
This sequence comes from Acidiphilium sp., assembly GCA_027449105.1. Lineage (GTDB taxonomy): Bacteria > Pseudomonadota > Alphaproteobacteria > Acetobacterales > Acetobacteraceae > Acidiphilium. The sequence goes on from DAIDMG010000106.1 coordinate 3,215, forward strand.
ATGGCTTACGAGTGGTGGACCGCAGGACAAATCGCACCCGCCCGGAGCTTGCAAACCCATAAGACACATGTCGCAACCAAGGCTGAGCTCGAGAATTTTTTGGAGCATTTAATTGCGGAATGTGACGCATCAGGTTTTCTGCGGAACACCGAGAAACGCCCTGGCATGGTCCGCAACCTTCGGCATTTTTTTCAGCGTGGTGAGGTCACAGATCAGGAATTACGAACTTTACACGGCATTATTACTGAACTAGTGCGTCGTCGTAACATCGGGTCTAGGTAGGGACGCGCCACGCGACCAGACCCGTCGATCGGTCTGGTTAGCACGCATCGACGATGAGCTGCTATCATTAGCCGCCAGTCACACTCATGTGACGGCCAAGCGCAGGCCTGTTATGCGTACGGTCGATAACAAAGTCATGCCCTTTTGGCTTGCGAGCAATTGCCGCACGTATCGCTTTTTCAAGCGCTTCATCACTCTGGCTGCTTCGCAATACGGTGCGTAAATCAGCCGCGTCCTCCTGACCGAGGCACATGAACAACGTGCCCGTACACGTCAGCCGCACGCGGTTACAGCCTTCGCAGAAGTTATGTGTCAAGGGCGTTATGAAGCCTACACGGGTTCCGGTTTCTGCCACTTCGTAATACCGTGCAGGTCCCCCGGTCGCATAATTGGTCGGGGCCAACGTCCAGTTTCGCTCAAGACGGGCGCGTACCTCGGAGAGTGGCAAATATTGGTCAGTGCGGTCCCCGTCGATTTCGCCGAGGGGCATTGTCTCGATCAGGCAAAGGTCATGGCCTCGCGCCCCGCACCACGTGAGCATCGCGTCGATTTCTGACTCGTTTACGCCCTTGAGTGCAACCATATTGATTTTGACATGTAACCCCGCAGATTCCGCCGCCTCCACACCCTTCAACACCTGTGGCAATCGGCCCCAACGGGTAATTTTCGTAAATTTGGTTTCGTCGAGAGTATCTATACTGACATTGACTCTCCGAACGCCCGCTGCGGCCAACTCGTCCGCGAAGCGCACCAGCTGGCTGCCATTTGTTGTTAAAGTGAGCTCGTCTAGTCCGTTGCCGATACGTTGACCCAACCGGTTGACCAACGCCATAAGGCCTCGCCGCACCAACGGTTCTCCCCCCGTCAGCCGGAGCTTGCGTACGCCGAGCCGGATGAAAGCGATCGCAGCACGTTCCAATTCTTCCAGCGACAGCAGATCCTGCTTCGGAAGAAAATGCATATCTTCGGCCATGCAATACACACAGCGAAAGTCGCAGCGGTCGGTGACCGACATGCGGAGATAGGTGATGTTTCGACCAAACGGATCAATCATGGCTATTAATGTTGACTGATCTCCGCTGCTGCGCAAGGGGCTTTCCTGCCCGTTGCGGCGTGAGCCGCTTTGGACCTCGGCGCATGCGGTGCTGGGCAACCAACCACGTATAGAGGGAGGTGATGATGGGGACGCGTGTGGGAATCGTGGGCAGCACCGGGCGAATGGGTAAGCTTCTCACGGAAGCCATCTTGGGACAGGATGCTACGCTTGTCGGCGGAGTTGGTCGGGATGGCGACCTTGCTGCTCTTGCGGCGGATAGCGATGTGGTTGTTGACTTTACCGTGGCCGCCGCAGTGAAGCGTCATGCGGAGGTTCTGACCGCGTGCAGAACACCTTGGGTCTTAGGCACCACCGGACTTTCCGTGTCAGATGATCTTACAGTGCGCGACGCAGCGGCAACCATTCCAGTATTTCAAGCCGCTAATTTTGCGCCAGGTGTGAATTTGATCTTGGCCATTGCCGAACGCTTGGCGGCGTACCTTCCCGGTGACACCCATGATGCAGAAATTTTAGAGATGCATCATCGGCAGAAAGTGGACGCACCTTCCGGCACCGCACTGGCGCTCGGTCGAGCAATTGCGCTGGGACGAGGCGTTGATCTGGTTGACGTGATGGAGTTAGCCCGGCACGGCCACACTGGGCCGCGCGCTAGCGGCAACATTGGATTTGCTGTGCTTCGAGGCGGCCAGATAGTGGGCTCTCACAGTGCGATATTCACATCGGGAACCGAGCAAATTGTTCTGGCGCATCATGCGCTCGACCGGCGCATTTTCGCTGATGGCGCAGTGCGGGCTGCTATGTGGCTGGTGAAGCAGCCGCCTGGCTACTATGGAATGCGTGACTTTCTCGGCGTCTGATCTTCTTGTCTGATGTGGTGTAAAGCCTTGTTGGTTGGGGAGGGGGATAGGAGCGTTGCGTTGCGCGGGCGTGTTCGCTTGTGTTTTGGACAGCGGCCAGAAAAGTCCTTGGGTTGGTCATGGCCACCCCGGCTCCGGCTTTATTCCCTGCCTGTCTCACTGTGGCTCATCGTGGTACAGTTCGGCCATGTGCGGTGGCTTTGGAGCGATGCGTTTGTCTGTCTCAAGAGGATTTTGAGTGGCCGGGCGACGCCGACAGTCAGGTGTTGCAGCAGGTGTCAGGTGTTGCAGCAGGTGTCGCGAAAAACCTTGCTGTTAACTTCGACAAACTCTTCCGCAAGCGCGATCGGCAGGGCGTCCCGCATTCCGGGTATGTGAAGATTGAGGGCAAGCAGCACCTGCTGCCCCGGGGTGGGTTGGATCAAGATTGTGGTCTACTGGGCGCTGGCTGGACGGATCAATGCCGTCCCGCCCTCGCGAAAGAGCGTGTAGCGGAACAGGGCGTGCCGCGGATGCGGTATGTGCACGACCGGGATGACGCCGCATTGGTCCGGAAGCCGGCGGGATGTGGCGTGTGCGGGTCAAGTAATGTGGATGGAGTGTCCGCTGCCGCTGGCGGCGGGCCGGTCAGCTTTCGGGGAGCGACTTGCCGGCCTTCGGGCGCAACCCGCCGGCCAGAAGGCCTCCGCTTTAGATAGGAGAGTGCTCACGGAATTTATTGGTCGCGTTCAAACTGATTTGGAGGTCCGCGTGCCAATCTGGCTGCCGATGTGCCGTGGACACGGACGTCGCTTCTGGTATGAAAAAACCAATCAGGCGCGTGAGACCTTGACCCTCGGCTGAGTTTCGGCCAATTCGCAACCGCCTAGGCGTGCGGCCCGGGCGTCGTCCCAGCGTGGGGCCACTTTCGCGACAAGAGGAGAAATCCATGCGCGACAAAGGCGAGTTTCTTTTTACCTCGGAATCGGTTTCCGAAGGACATCCTGATAAGATTGCAGACAGGATTTCGGATACGGTCCTGGATGCCTATCTCATGGCCGATCCGTTTTCTCGCGTAGCGTGTGAAACGCTGGTTACTACGAATCGGATTGTGCTCGCTGGGGAAACCCGAGGCCCTGCCGCGGTTACGCCAGAATATCTAGCGCATCTAGCCCGGCTGGCAGTCCATGACATCGGTTACGATCAGGAAGGTTTTTCATGGCGCAACGCGAAAATTGACGTGCTGTTACACGCCCAATCGCAGGACATTGCCGCCGGGGTAGATTCGTCGGATGACAAAGCGGAAGGAGCCGGCGACCAAGGGATAATGTTCGGATACGCCTGCGACGAGACTGAGGCATTGATGCCGGCACCAATATACTATGCGCATCTGATTTTGCGACGTGTTGCAGAATTGCGCAAGATCGGTGATGCGCAGGTGGCTGGACTTTTGCCGGATGCTAAAAGTCAAGTCACCCTGAAATATGTGGACGGCAAACCTGTCGCGGCCACGTCGATTGTTGTGTCCACGCAGCATGAGGCTGGCATGGAACAGCGCACGATCAAGGCGATGCTCTATTCCCTGATAAGCGAGCTTTTGCCAAAAGACTGGATGTGTGACCAGAAAAATTTCTACGTGAATCCAACTGGCAATTTCGTTATCGGGGGGCCTGACGGCGATTGCGGACTGACGGGACGCAAGATAATCGTCGACACATACGGTGGCGCTGCCCCACACGGTGGTGGTGCATTTTCTGGGAAAGATCCGACGAAGGTAGACCGGTCTGCCGCTTATGCATGCCGGTATCTGGCAAAAAACATTGTCGCTGCTGGTCTCGCTGCCCGCTGTACGATCCAGGTCAGCTACGCAATCGGTGTCTCATACCCGCTCTCAGTCTATGTCGATTTGCATGGCACCGGCCGCGACATTGACGAGGCTAAGATTGCAAGCACTCTCCGCGAGCTCGTGGATTTAAGTCCGCGCGGAATTCGCGAGCATCTGCAGCTCAACCGTGCGATCTACGTACCGACGTCGGCATATGGCCATTTTGGGCGTGATCCCAATGGCCGTTTGGGCACGTTCACGTGGGAGAAAACCGATCTCGTACCTGCATTAAAAGGTGCCTTTGGTCGATAAGCTCAAGCCACCCCCTGACAGGCTATACGGTCGGGCGCGTGGGCATACGTTGCGGGCTAGGCAAGCGGAATTGTTGTTGCATTTGCTGCCTCGTCTCCGGTGGCCCGACCAAGGCTTTCGTCCAACCATCGACGATATATGGTTGGAGGTGGGCGCGGGCAGCTTCGAACATGCGGAGACCATCGCTAGCCAAAATCCGACTATTGGATTGATCGCGTGCGAGGTTTTTGAGAATGGTATCGCGTCGCTGCTGTCGCGACTCGCAGCTACTGGTGAAGAAAAATCACTTCTCAAAAACCTTCGAGTATACGCAGGTGATGCGCGAGCATTGATCCGTGAGCTTCCTGACTGTTCGATTGGTCGAGCTTTTTTGATGTTTCCGGACCCTTGGCCCAAAGCTAGGCATGCGAAGCGAAGGTTCGTGCATCCAATGATCCTCCACGAGATGGCCCGGATTATGCGAGGGGGGGGCGAATGGAGGATCGCAAGCGATGATCCTACTTACCAGGGTTGGGTCGACGAAATTTTTTCTCAGCAGTCGGAATTTTCGGTTCGATTGCGGACCATGGTAAAACCAGCCGGTTGGCCGACAACCCGTTACGAGGCGAAAGCAATAGCATCAGGAAGGGTGCCGCTTTATTGGCAGCTCGAACGTCGATAACCTGGAGAATTCGCGGTTCTCAGCAAGTCTTCCCAGCGTCTGTGCTCTTTTGAGGCCTGAAGGAGCGGGAGACAGGACATGCCATGTCACCCGCGCAAGTCCTCTTATAATATCGCTCGGAACTATAAAGTTTACGTAGATGATAAATAGATGTAGTTAGAGACGTATGAGCCGTTCAGCAATGACTCTTCGTG
>DAIDMG010000107.1 GCA_027449105.1 Acidiphilium sp.
CAGCAGTCGGCACACAGACTCCACTTCGTCCTCGCCGCGGGCTCTCAGCCAGTCAGTCACACGGGCCAGGAACTGATCGAAAAACGAATGCCACGACCGGCAGCGATCCAGACCAGATGACCAGCGACGTACCGTCGACGGATCGGGCTGCCGATCAGGGTCCTTGCACCTCGGTACTGCCTTCTCCCACGAGCAGGGCTCCGCCATCCGCCGCAGAAGTGCCTGGCAGCGCGTCAACAAGCTGTAGTGCGTGTAGGGAAGAGAAAACACCGGCAGGAAGGTGAATGTCCTTCCGCATCGGACACAGCGGCCCCGGCGAATCCCGATCCAGTCGTGATACTCGTCGTGCGCCTGCTTGCGCCGTCGTCCGTGACCGATGATCGAATCCTGCCCGCAAACCGGGCAGCGGCGTATGATGATCTCGTCCGAGTCTTCGGCCCAGTCGGCGGCAAGCCGCTGCACAGGGATCGATACTGGGACAAAGAGGATCGTAACCTCACACGGGTCCCGTTCCCTGCGCTGATCCGCCAAGATGCTGGCAGGAAGCGGGGCCCCGCCTCCTGAAGAAATCCAACTGAAAGAAAAATATAACTTCTTACTGCCTGACTCGATTACATGGTTCAGCTTTTTGGCCGGTTATCTCCCTGAATGCGTCAATTGACCCATCGGGGATTGCTATGTCCGCAATGATTGTGGGCGATCACGCGGCTATCATCTCGACTGTCAGGTAATCCGGAACGAGCGCCGAGAGAACCCTCTTTGCGTCCAGGATTGCCCCGGGCGGCTGCGCGCCAGGATTGTTGAACCTGCTTTCAAGCAGACGCATGCAGGCCTCGCAAACGAGCGGTGCCGAGAAGGCGTAAATGTCTCGCCCTCGTGCGGTAATGCGCTTCTCCTCTCCAGCGCGCCTCACTACGACATCCACGATGAAACGCTGCGGTGAGCGTCCGCTTTCATCCGCAGCCTCCGGGGGTGGAGTTGCTGGATTGTGAATGTCATCAAGTGCAATACGACTGAGCCAGTTATGCAACTCGGCTGTCGTCACGTGCCGCTCAATCAAAATAATCTCGGATAGTGGCACTTCGACCATAGCCTGGCGGCCGAGCGGGTCTCCGAACTCCCAATATCTCTCCGCGGGCGGCGACGTTACAGCAGCAAGCCGCCCATTCGTGACCACCACGCGTTGCGCCGTATTTCTCGCGCCCGTGATGCGTGTCCCGCGCGTAGGGTGCCAGCTGTCGAGGCCGATCATGATCTCGATCGTGTCCGCATGCTTCCAATCTCCAAGCACCGCAGTGACCAGCAAATCTGCAAATCCGCCGTAGAATCCCATTGCAGGAATAACAGCGACGCCTGCGTGACGCGCAGCGGCATCGTATTTGTCAAGCGTCGCATGCGCACTCGCCTGTTCGGCGGTGACATCGAGGTAGTGGATACCGGCCCGCAAGGCGGCTGCGACAACGGCATCAGCGGTCTCAAGAAAGGGTCCGGCACAATTGATGACGGCTCGCGCTCCATCCAGCGCCTGATCGAGCGCCACTGCGTCATCGAGGGACGCCAGCCGGCAAATGACTTCGTGCTCGCACCAGTTGGCAGCCGCAAGTCTCGCGGCATCACGGCCGATTGCAATCGGCGTAATCCCGCGGTGCAACAACTCTGTTACAACGAACCGGCCTGTATGTCCGGCAGCGCCAAATACTGCCACTGAGGGACTGCTGACGCTTCCACCATTCTTGCTCATGATTGGCTCTCCCACCCGTTCACTCGTAGACCTACCCGTTCACTCGCTTATTCGGCTAGCCAATGCGCTCGTAATTCGGCGTTGAACTCTCGCCACCGTTCCTCCGGAAAAAAGAGCCGCGCTCCCGGAAATTCAACCCGGCGCCTCGTCCCCGGAATGTTCGCAGCCAGCCAGTGCGACCACTTGACGTCGAAATACACGTCATCGGTTCCCCACACAATCAGGGTTGGCGCTTGCAATGCCTTCAATTGACCCTCGATCGCCAGCGTATGCCCGTTGTCGAATACGGCCATAAAACGCTCCAGGTCACGCGTACGGTCTTCTGTCTTAACAAACGGTCCGAGATATGTCTCAATGTCCTCATCCCTCAACCGCTCTGGATACTCGTAGGCTGGTCCCAACTCCGCGGGTAGCTGATCTTTCCAAATGGGGTCTCAACGCTTTTCCGAGTCGCAACAGATTGGGTTCGATCCTGCATTTTGCTTCTCCTTTAGCGGTCGCTGGGCGCCGCTTCTGAGTTTTCTACGATACAGACCTGTCTGTAGTGATAGACTACGTACAGGTCTGTATCATGTCAAGAGCAGATATTACGTGGAGCAAATATGGCGAAGACCGGGGCTGTGCCAGATACCCAAAACCATGCTGAAGTGAGGGATAGAATCCTCGAAACTGCGTGTACGCTGTTTTATCGGTTCGGCGTGCGGGCTGTAGGAGTTGATCTCGTCGTCGAGAAAGCCGGGGTGGCTAAAACCAGCCTCTACCGGCACTTCGGAACAAAAGACGACCTCGTGGCGGCCTTCCTTGAGCGCGAAGATGCCGCTTTCTGGGCGACTTGGGATCGCGTCGCTCACCAGCACGCAGAAAATGCGGCCGACGAACTGGACGCCCATCTTGAGTGGATCGGCGAACGTGTCGGAAGGCCGAATTATCGCGGCTGTCCGCAGATCAACGTGGCCGCAGAGTTTCCCAACGCCGATCACCCCGCGCGCAGAATCGCTGCTTCGCACAAGCGTGAGATGCGCCTGCGCTTGGAAGGCATCGCCAGACGATTAGGCGTGATCCATCCGGCTGAGCTTGCAGGCCAACTCTCCCTGCTCATCAACGGCGCATTTGTGAGCTCCCAGATTCTCGATGCCGGCGAGGCGATACCTTTGCTTCGCCGCACGGTGCATGCGCTGGTCGAGGCAAGCCGCACCTAGGCCTGTCACTTGTTGCGTAATCGGCGAGTCACTCACCGACGCCGATTGACGCCGAAAGTCGACCCACGAACGGCCAAGTTGCCGTAGAACGGGCAACGCGCTCGCTAGGGCCCGGAAAGGCACGCGGGTGCGGCACAAGGCCGCGTCGGCGACTACGCGTCAAGGTGGACCGCTGGAAACTGGCCCGCTTATGGGGACTGAACGTCCGGAGTGCGTTGGCTTGGTATCGGTCTTTGAGGACGAGATTGGTGGCTAGGAGCCGACCCATCACGCGCTGCGGCTCGAAGTCGGCGTTGTTAGGCCTAACTGCTCGTGGTTTAACGGCCGGCTGGAGATGGGGGGAGAGATTGGAGAAATGGTCATCCAACCGACTAAATCTGTCTAGTTGACAGGTGTATCGGGGAACAGTGGCATAAGTTCCTTGAGTTTCTCGGCTACGTTTGCCATGTCGACTTCCTTCGTACTCAGGCCGCTACGGGACGCGAGCATGGGGCTAACTTCCAATAACTGTTCGAAGGTGGTGCCGTGCATGATCGGAATGAGTTTATCCCGAGCGAGAAGCACCGACAGCTCCTTTTCGGCGATCCCGGAGTTCTTTATGCGCGTCAAAAATGCCGGGGTAACCAACACAATACCGACCCGAGACTGCGCCAAGCCCTTGTCGATCTCACGCATCAGCGGCGTGCCAAGCAACACATCTTTTTCGCTGAACCAAACCTTGACTCCACGAGACTCGAGTAGGTCGTGAAGCTCTTTCGCCGATGTAGCACGGTCGTCCCAAGCGTGGCACAAGAAGATGTCGCGCTTGTCTGGCTTCGGGCCAATCTTCTCCAGCGCCTCGCGGAATGGGGTGAGTGCACGGACTTCGGAAGGCGTGTAAGAGACTGACGATCCTGCCGATGACCACCGTGGTCGAGCGCTCCCGCCTCCACCGCCGCCGCTACGTCCGGAAGAACTGCTTGCACTTACCGACGAGGAGGCAGAAATGGAATATGACGGATAGGAGTAGCTGTTATATCCGCCACCCCAATGCCCGTAACTGCCGCCGCAGGCGGGGCAATTCGCCCGACCTGATGCTGTGCGATGGCCTCTGTAAGGTGCTGTGCATCTCGACATGGCGTCTATTTTAGACGTTTTCCTGGGCAGTTGTGGAAAGAGACTTCGAGCAGCGAATCTGCACTTGGCAGGCTAGGTCTGATGCTTCTTTACGAATTTCTCGAACCAATCTAGCTGCACCCGTTCAAGCCAATGCTTGCGTTCGTCTGCTCCTAGTTTGCGGCTGCCCCGCAAGAGCGCGAGACGGGTCAGAGTTCCGACGACTGAAAAGCATCTTTGAATGACAGAGCTTGGGATCGTCGGCCGCTGGCAGAGAGAGCAAGAGCGGCGTACCGCCTTACAGCTTGAGATGGAGTGGTTTTGAACACTGCCCCGTCTGGGGATACCTATCTTTGGTTTAAGGAGGAAACAAGTCTGGGAGAATGACTTGCCTAACGGCCATGATCGGGAAGGTCGGCGATATAAGGTTGTCCCGCCACATTGGCCCTCTCGTGGTTTCCCATCCTCCCAGTTACGATGTTCGTAAATATCCAATGTGGGCCAACCGGTAATCACCGCGTTAGAGGAACCCGCCAGCGCGAATGTGGACAGACTAAGGATGGGAGACAACGATATGGCATTACTGAGTTCAACGGAACGAGTGCGAATACAGGGTTTGCCCGGAGAGGGGCAGAAACTTCACGTGTTTTTTGCGACCACCGATCATCCTTTCGGCAGCCGGCCAGTGAGCGGCCCTGGCGAATTCAAGGTCCAGTTTCTGTTATCTCGGCCAGGGCACAGAATGTTTGATGAAGAAGGGCCATCGTTCATCCACTCGGCGGTCGGGGACTCGCACCTTCGCATCGCGAAGCACGCCAGCGAAAGAACGGCGGCAGAAGATGTAGTCAGCCTAAAGCTGGTTGGGAACGGGAGCGGTTGGTCAATTCCCTTCGAATGCCTTGTCAACGAGAACGGTTGTGTGGGCAAAATCGTCGTTGAACGACTCCCCGCGAACGACCATGTTCAGGCTGAGAAAATAGCCTATCGCGCCCTCGCTCCTTTCCTAAGTGCTTGGTCGGCCAGTCTTGACATTCCGCTCGACGTCGAAACAATTCAGGTATCGGACCTCACAACTCACACGGAGTCGCTGCGGGTTCTCCATCCATATCTGGAGATGAAACCAATGGGGGGAGTTGGCCCAACCATGTCTGACGAGTACTGCCGCTTTGCGAGTGTTTACCGCGAGGCGATGAACGCAACCAGCGCCTTTTACCGATATTTATGTTTCTACAAGCTTGTCGAGAGCTTCTACCTTCGTCGCTCCAAGGCGGCGGCAGAGGCCAAATCGCGCGGCGAGAAGCCTCGCACCTACACGGAAGACGTTCCCCTAACAGCAGAAGCGGTGAAGGGAATTCTGCTATGGATATACCCTTGGCGGTCGTACTCCGATGACGATCTGATCATCCAGCAGATACTACCCGACGAGGCCGTCGGAAAGCGGTTCAAGGCTATTCGACAGAACATCCTTGAACCAGTTAGGGATACGATTGCGCATGGGCTCATGCGTTCCGGCGAGATCAAGACCGTGGCCGACCGCCTCGAAGATGTCGAGGGAGTCTCGAGATGGCTTCCGCTTCTGCGCATTTGGGTGCGTGTACTCTTTGCGACCGAGTTTCCAACAGAATTCGGAATAGGGGAGGTATTTCCAGCCAAGCCGTAGGTAGTTATCCTTGATGGCGATGGCGGAAGACATGGTGATGACCGAAGAATCTCACGACTCTGTGGAAGAAGCTGTCGCCCAAGCCGTGACGCGCATGGTCAAGCTCACGGATGACCTCGCAAGAACCAAGGTGCATGACGACCACGACTGGTTCAGGAATTTGCTCGTTGGCATTTTGATCTCCACCCAGCAGAATTATCAGGCAGTGTTGGCGGGAGTTCCACGGAAACCGACGCTTGCCTGCTGGGGCGCGCGGAACCTGCTCGAATTGAGGGTGATCGCTACCTATGTACTCCGGTCGCCAGATAATGCGGTTGACTTCCTCGACGACTTGGCAGCTGACACCCGAGAGTTCTGGGAGAACATCGCAAAGGTGGGGCGCTTTGCTCATAACGAGTTGATTGCAGAACTGCGGGCCACCGCGATGCGCGAGGATGAACCTTTGAAATCTCTGTTGCTTCGCAAGGCAACGGAGGAGGAGCAAGCTGGTCCTGATTTGGACGGACCTGAGGACGAGCTCAACAAGGCTGAGCAGATGATGACTGCTTTCGGCGTCGACCGTGGCCGGAAACCGAAGCAAGGATCAGCTATCGCCAGAGAAGTCAAGGAGAGTGATCGCTACGGTCCCCGCTACAAAGTCCTCTCCAAAATCGTTCATCCTACATCGCTGTCGATTGCGGCGCAGACCAGCGCGGGTAGCCTCGACGAACTGATGCCGCTAATAAATAACGAAGCGCAAGCAGATATGCTAGCGATTTTCTACGCGGTTGAAGGGCACATCGCGGCGCATGGAATCGGCTGGTAAACCTAGATTCTCGGTTTGGCGTAAACTACCGAATTCCCCATCGGCTCCGATACGAAACGGGAGGTCGGCTGTGCTTCAGTTTTTCCGGAAGTGGGCGCTGGCCGCGGATCCCTGGATGCTGCCCCCGTTTCGGGAGTAATCAGCGGCTGGGGGGGCGTACGATCCGAGGCCTCACAATCGAGACCTGCCCCCCGGATCGCGGCTGGGTGAGGTCCCGCGTTGGGCAGTATGATTGGTGGGAAGGATCCTCTGCCATGACAATATGGATTGTTCGTGTCGGGAGTTCTCTCATGATCGAAATCCCCGACAATCTCGCAGAAGAAGCGGGGCTTGAAGAAGGTCAGGCAGTTAAGTGGACGGTGAATGATCGTCACGGTCTTAAGCTTGTCAAGAAGACGGTCACTGACGGGCTTTCGGAAATCGAACAGCGCGTCGCTCGTGAGAATGCGCGGAAACAACACATCCTCGAAGTGAGAAGACGCGCGAAACTCGGGGACGTCGATGCGCAGGTATTCCTTGGCATGATCGCGACGGATGGGCTGGAAGCGACCAATTGGTTTCGACGTGCTGCAGAACAAGGAGACAGGTATTCGATGTCGATTCTTGGTCACTTACTTACTTCCGGTGACGAGATGGAGGTGAACCTTGCGGAAGGCTATTTCTGGCTCCTGCTCAGCACATCCACTTATGATCTCAAATCTACGAAGCAAGAACGCGCAAAAATGGGCGAGGAACGACGGAAACTCCAACGCATTGCGAAAAGCTTAACTCAAGAAGAACGGACGCGTATGGAAGACCGATGCCACGACTGGCTAGAAACCCACAAGTCAACTAAATACTTCAAGCCTAAAATATAGGCTCTTGCGGGGACCAACCGCAGCCCCGGCTTTGGGCTCACACCCTTGGGGCTCCCACCCTGCCTCATCATCTGGTGGGCGACAGCATAGATACTGCGATTTACTTCGTACGGCGACCGCACCAAGCCTAAAGGCTTGTAGTAGTGAACCTGATCTCGTTGTTCATTCAGTGAGTGTCAGTGCAAATCACCGAACCGCCTTCGGAGGCGGATAACTCCCGTTATGTTGGCCAGGCTTCAGGTTTCCTGCAGCGACCTCGCCGCCGGAAACTTGAAGCAGATCCCGTTTCTCGATACCCATTTTGGTTTTGCTGCTCAACTCTTATCAGGTGACCGATAAGCGCTCATGGCGCTTGCGATCAATTGGGCGGCTGTTGGTGAAAGCAAGGTGCAGACTCGCTAATTTGTGTGTTTTCGGTAAGCCTGCGTAGTCGAGGAGAACGGTCTATTTCTTTGCGGTTTTGCCGCGACGGCGAGCGGGTAAGAGCATCTGATTGACGGTGTCGATCGAGAAGTCTATCGGGTCGAAGTCATAGCCGAGCCAGTCTTTCAGTTCCTTGTGCTGTTTGTGGTTGGGGTCAGCGATGGCCTCAACGAGATCGTAAAATCCTGGGATGCCCCCACAGTCTTCAGGCGGACAGGCGAGTTGACCATCCGTGCAGACGGGATATTTTGCCGTCGGGTCAACAGGTAGCTGTTTCTCCAGGACGATGGCGTGTTCCCAGCTATCGCCAAGATCATAGGTGTAGATCAGCTTGGGTCCGGTCTTCCGCAGCACATCGGGAAGACGCACGGTGCGCTCGTTTTCGACCGGATCCATCCCCATGCTCCGGTATTCAGGGTCTGGCTTACCGAAGTATCGTTGGCCGAGACGGAACTCGTGCATATGCCCGTTCTGCCATCCCATAGCGATTTGCAGCGCGTCGTGCAATTGCGCCAAGGTCATGTCCGCGGGAACCAGTAGGCGTCGCCAGATCGGCGGCCTGGTGCCGAGCAGGGTTACCTTGATCTGATAGAT
>DAIDMG010000108.1 GCA_027449105.1 Acidiphilium sp.
TGATGGATGATCTCGTTGCCGCCTTGAAACATATTGTCTCTGGCGAGCCAGCAATCGCTGCAGCCTAACAACATATGGATTCGCCGTACAGAGGCTGTTGAGCGTAACTCAGATGCTGGGTCTAGACAAAGCGGAGCGTACTTGCCATCTGGGTTTGAGATTTGCCAGCGCCATTCCGCTTTCAATCGCAAGGACATCTAAAATGTCACTACAGCTCGGACAGATAGCCCCGGATTTTGAGCAAGATAGCTCCGCGGGAAAGATCCGCTTCCATCAATATCTCGGAAATTCCTGGGGTATCCTTTTTAGCCATCCAAAGGATTTTACCCCGGTGTGTACGACTGAACTCGCAGAAGTTGCCCGCCTCAAACCCGAATGGGACAAGCGCAACGTCAAGCCGATTGGTCTGTCAGTCGATACAGGCAAGAATCACCACGAATGGGCGATCGACATTGAAGAGACCCAGGGTCAGAGGCTGAATTTTCCGGTTCTCGCAGACCATGATCATAAAGTTAGCGATCTGTATGAAATGATTCACCCGGCTGCAGACCCAAATATCACAGTCCGCTCGGTCTTCATCATCGATCCCAATAAAAAGATTCGTCTGATCATGACCTACCCCCCTGCGACAGGGCGCAACTTCGCCGAAATTCTTCGCGTAGTTGATGCTCTTCAGCTCACCGATGCGTATAAAGTCGCCACTCCCGTGAACTGGACAGATGGGCAGGATGTGATCATCGTGCCATCCTTAGCGGATGAGGAAGCCAAAAAACAGTTTCCGGAAGGATTCAAAACACTTAAGCCGTATCTGCGGATCGTCAAACAGCCTAAATTGCCACACACTTAATGCACGCGTGTCACGGAATCTCGAAAGTGACAACGTCTGTTGCCGCCGCTGTGGCGTCGTCCGCTCGTTTGTCATAAAAGCTTCACTGATCAATCATTGCCATGAGCTCAGGAGAAGGTAAGGACGTCGCGGCTGCCGGTCTGCGCCGATAGGAAGGATGACGATGCCTGATGCTGTCGCCCGAATCGAGTTGGCTGCCGACGCGGAAGAAGTTGCGCCACCGCGAATTTCTGTGCGCAATCTGGACTTCTTTTACGGCGAAAATCACGCGTTGAAATCGATTTGGATCGACTTCCTTAATCGGCAGACCACCGCGATGATTGGCCCCTCTGGCTGCGGCAAATCTACACTGCTGCGCGTGCTAAACCGCATGTACGATCTTTATCCCGGGCAGCGCGCAGAAGGAGAAGTACTTCTTGATGGCCAGAACATTTTATCGCCAGGCCTTGATCTGAACAGGCTTCGCCGTCGCGTCGGAATGGTTTTCCAAAAGCCAACGCCCTTCCCCAAGTCGATTTACGAAAATATCGCATTCGGCGTTCGTTTGCATGAAAGACTCTCGCGGACAGCGATGGATGAGCGGGTCGAATGGTCGTTGAGCCGCGCCGCTCTTTGGGGCGAAGTCAAGGATAAACTCCATCACTCGGCGCTTGCCCTTTCAGGGGGACAGCAACAACGCCTGTGCATTGCTCGGAGCATCGCCGTCCGCCCCCAAGTCATTTTACTGGATGAGCCAACCAGCGCACTGGATCCAATTTCCACGCTCAAGATCGAGGAACTGATCGAAGAGCTAAAAAGAGACTTTACGATCATTATCGTAACGCACAACATGCAGCAGGCTGGTCGGTGCGCAGACCGCGTCGCGTTCTTTTATCTAGGAGAACTCGTTGAATGTGCTCCGGCTACACAGCTTTTCACTGCACCACGCGAACGCCGGACTCAGGAGTACATTACCGGCCGATTCGGATGAGGAGATTCTGAATGCCGGAAGACCCTAAACATATCCTCTCCAGCTTCGAAGCAGACCTGTCTCGCCTACGTGATATGATCGCAGTAATGGGCGGTCTTGTTGAAACGCAACTTGCCGACGCCATTAACGCCTTATTGAACCGGGACGCCGGATTGGCAGCCCAAGTCGTTGAGCAAGATCCAAAGGTCGATTCTGAAGAGCGGGCAATTGAGCAGTTTGCCATTCGTGTCCTTGCGCTACGACAACCCGTCGCCGATGATCTTCGCCATGTTGTCGCTGCACTCAAAATGACGACTGACCTTGAGCGGATCGGTGACTACGCCGCAAACGTAGCCAAGCGCACGCTCGTGCTAAATCACGCGGCACCTTCTTATCCACTAGCCAGCCTAGTGCAGATGTCGCGTCTAGTGCAGGAAAATCTAAAATCTACCATTGATGCGATTGGGGAAGCCGATCCCGTTAAAGCTGTGAGCGTTTGGCACGCGGATCAAATGATTGACGATCTGTATACAACTATTTTCCGTGAACTGATCACCTACATGATGGAAGACGCTCGCAACATCTCGGCTTGCACGCACCTCTTATTCATCGCCAAGAATCTCGAACGAATCGGCGACCACGCAACCAATATAGCGGAATTAACGTACTATGCCGCCACTGGGGAGAACCTTCCCGAAGCGAGACCGCGCGGCGATTTCTCAGCCAGCTATACTCCCTCAATCAACAAGTGAAGGCGTCGAGGATGAACGACACGGCAAAGCCGCGAATTCTCATCGTCGAGGATGAGGCGCCGCTCGTAACCCTGCTACGCTATAACCTTGAAAAACAGGGCTTCCAAGTCGACGAATCTAGCGACGGAAACGATGCTCTAGCAAAAATCTCCCACGATCCGCCGGATCTCGTGCTACTAGATTGGATGTTGCCAACGCTGTCCGGCATCGAAGTTTGCCGCCACATTCGACGTCGACCACCGATTCGCAATCTTCCGGTTATTATGCTCACCGCTCGTGCCGAAGACCAGGATGCGGTGCGTGGTCTTGAGACGGGAGCAGATGATTACATTACCAAGCCGTTCTCACCGGAAGCACTAATCGCTCGCATTCGGGCTCTTCTGCGTCGTTCCGGCATTGCGAAGGCAAAGACCAAGCTGGTGTTTCATGATCTCGAACTCGATCCTGCCACACATCGGGTTATGCGCAATGGTCGGCTGCTGAATCTTGGCCCGACCGAATTTCGCCTGCTGGAGTTTTTTCTTCGCCACCCAGAACGGGTCTTCAGTCGCGAAGATGTATTGGGGGCAGTTTGGGGGCGAGATATCCACGTAGAACCACGCACCGTAGATGTGCATATCCGCCGCTTACGAAAGGCTGTAAATGGACCAAATGAGATGGACTTAATCCGTACCGTGCGCGCTGCGGGATACGCATTGGATCCGAAAGTGGCCTAACGAAGATCATTGCGGCGAATGCTAAAAAAAGGGCCGGTCATTTGACCGGCCAGCATCATCATTGATGCTTTTTTTGAAGAGGCTCCCTAAACTTGGCGGCTGGCAACTTCCAGACCCAAGGATAGAAGCCCTTTGTGCCTTTCCATCGCCACATTTGGAGTGTTGCCGATATCGATCGTCAATGCAAGGGGATTTCGTCTTCAATCTGAATTTTTAAAAGAATAAATATATGGAACGACACACGCTTCCGATCCATTTACATTAAACAATGGGAGGTATGCGAAGTCGTTGAGCGTCGGTCGACCCAAGCATCTTCCAGAAGGGCACGCACGATAGACCAGCGACACCCCGTCAGCAATAAAGCCTCGCGGTCATCCGCTCCACACAGAACGCCGATAAATGCAGGAGCCATGCGCCACGCAAGGAAACACGCACGAAACTTGAGGGCCGACCGAGTTTTTGCTGATTCTGTCGCTTCGACTTTCCGCCGCCCTCGGGTGTTGCATCATCCTCACCGCGATGGCACGAGAAAAGCGTGCGGGTGTGGCGGAACGGTAGACGCAGCAGACTTAAAATCTGCATCCCGATAGGGAGTGCGGGTTCAAATCCCGCCATCCGCACCACTGCGCCGATGAATATGAATTAGCAAGATACCCGCTCTTTACGCGCTAAGCACCGACCTATAGAACTACCGGACAAACGTCATATGCTGCGGAGGGGTGGCCGAGTGGCTGAAGGCGGCGGTTTGCTAAACCGTTATAGGGTGTCAAGCTCTATCGTGGGTTCGAATCCCATCCCCTCCGCCATAATAAAACTGTAAACAGTTGATATTTCTAGATAAAATAGCGCAGCCGCTCATTGCCCGCCTTACTGATCCGGCCAAGGCGATGCTTTCCGCCTGTCGAACGTTCTCATGGCGCCAGATCTGGCCAAGCGGCGAAATGGCGGCCACTCTCGAAATTTGTCGGGTTTACGGATAGGGTCACGGTAATCGCGGTAATGGGCCCAACACCGGGGATCGCAGCGAGACGCCGGCTGACGGGGTTGGCCTTGTGCTGCTCCAGCAGTTGCCGGTCGATCGCCTGGATCTTCTGATTAAGCTCAGCAACGTGTTGTCCCATCCGGGCAAACATCATCTGTCAGAACGCGGACCAGCGCCTCGACATTGCCGCAACCCTTGGCCGCGACGATACCGAATTCAGCTGCATGGCCACGCAAGGCGTTGATCGCCTGCGTTCGCTGCCCCACCAGCATCTCACGGTGCTTCACGACAATCGTCGCAGCTTGCTCGTCGACTGTCTTCACCGGCACGGTCCGCATGTTCGGCCGCGAGGCCGCCTCGCTGATCGCCTCAGCGTCGTTGCGATCGCTCCTGCCGCGCTTGACCCAAGGGCTTCACGTATTGCCGCGGGATCAGCCTGACCCGGTGACCCATGACGCCACATTTGCGGCCCCAATGATGGCTTCCCACGCAGGCTTCCACACCAATCTCCGTTGCCGTTAGCTTGGCAAAAAAGGATTCAACCTGCCCGTCGCAACTCCCGCCGCACAATGACACGATCATGCTCATCGACGCCGTGGATCATGAAAATATGCTTCGACGTGTCAATCGATATGCGTCCAAATTCCATCGGAACAGTCCTTTCATGATGGTCAATTGAGCAACCTCCTCTTGGCACACCCGATGCCGTGGGCCGTCCCACCCCCCCCCACCCCAACAAATCTATACCGCCATAACCACATGCCGCGGTGCAAATCTTTGACCAGAGCCTCATGGTTCGCGAGTTTGTCGCTATCACGCCGCGTATTACGCACACCACGCGAGCAATAGCCGACCAGATTCGGTCACATGCGGCATTCTCATTGCCTCGCCCCCCAGAGTTGGCAAAGCTGGCTTTTAGGATAGCGACAAAAAGCTGGTCCGCGCGTAGGGTTCATACCCCCAATGTGCGTTGAACAGAGTCCGCGAAGATGATCGCAATGCAATTCTCTGGTAAAGAGCGGCGGGCACGCCGTTGACTTCCTCGGCAAGGTTGGGCATGAAAGTGCCGTTGCGTTGCAACATGAGGCGTTCTGGTTGCGTGATTCGGACCCAACCGACAAGCCAGCTTTCCTCCCCAAAATAATATAGCGCCGGCCCGTACGCAGGGTGCACGCAGTTTCTCGGCTCGACCGGACCTTCCGCGCCGACGCCCCCATGAAAGATCTACAGTGACCAAATTTTCCGATCTCGGTATTCCACAGCCGTTACTTCGTGCTCTAGACCATGTAGGCTATCAAACGCCCTCTCCAATACAGGCCAAAGCTATCCCCGCGATATCGCACGGGCGTGATCTTCTCGGCATCGCTCAGACCGGCACGGGAAAGACAGCAGCTTTTGCTTTGCCAGTACTCGGCCGGCTCCTCGCCGACCGCAGCCGTTTGGCGCCAGGCATGGTGCGCACGCTCGTTCTGGCCCCCACGCGCGAACTTGCAGCGCAGATCGCGCAAAGTTTCCGTACCTATGGTCAATTCATGCAACCACGCCTTCGGGTTGGTGTCATCGTGGGGGGAGTCCAGCACCGGCCACAAGCGGATATGATTGCGCGTGGACTGGAGGTTCTTGTCGCCACGCCTGGGCGCCTGCTCGACCACCTGGCAACGCGACGCGATGCTCTCGCAGCAACAGAAATGATCATCCTTGATGAAGCGGACCACATGCTCGATCTTGGCTTCATCGATCCGATCCGCCGCATCGTCGCATTGGCGCCGAAGACACGGCAGACCGTGCTGTTTTCGGCAACCATGCCTAAAGAGATAGCCGCTCTCGCTGCCGCTCTTTTACGCAATCCACTACAGGCCTCGGTAGCACCCGTTGGGACCACGGTGGCACAAGTCGATCAGCGGGTAGTCTTCGTTGAAGGAAACTCAAAACGCGACGTTTTGACTGAGCTCCTTCGTGACGAAGCCGTAACGCGTGCAATCGTCTTCACCCGCACTAAGCGCGGTGCCGATCGGGTTACACACCATCTGAACGAATCTGGGATCGGCGCTCAAGCGATCCATGGCAATAAGAGCCAGAATCAGCGGGTGCGCGCGCTCGACGGTTTCCGGCGGGGGCATGTCCGGATTCTGGTCGCTACCGACATCGCCGCGCGCGGAATCGATGTCGACGGCGTTACGCACGTTGTCAATTTCGAATTACCTGATGTGGCCGAGTCGTACGTCCACAGGATCGGCCGCACGGCCCGCGCCGGTGCTTCCGGCCAAGCTATCTCACTGTGCGGCAATGAAGAACGCCCGTTGTTACGCCAGATCGAGAAGCTTACACGGCAGGTCTTGCCCGTTACCGATCGTCGAGGCTCACCTCCTGCTCCGCGTCTCAAATTGTGGTCAGCCGACGGAGAGGAAGCTGCAAAAGCCACTACGACCTCAAACCCAAGGTCCGAGGACGCAAAGCGACGAAAAGCACACTCTCGGATCCAAACGCTGGGAACCTCTAAAAAACCTCTTGTTCTGCCCGCCCATGGTATGCCTCGTTCGACGCATGGAGCGCAGATCAAGAAGGTCTTTTAGGGGACCGTTATTCGCCGCGGGGCGGCAGGGCCAAGCTCGATTCGTCCATGAAAACGTTGACGCCGCCGGCGCACCAGCGGAGCGCTTGCGACTGATATTTAATAGCGCTATAAAATCATCATGTTGATTATTAGCGCTAAAAAATCACTAAAAGGTCGCCCTTCGAAAGACAGCGAAGCTGTAAATGTCCGTTTCGAGCGCACCGCACTCAAAGCCCTTGACGATTGGCGGCGTGTTGAACTGGACATGCCAACTAGGCCTGAGGCGGTGAGGCGCCTCGTAAAACATGCACTAAAAGACAAACAAAGGCAGGCGCTCTAAGCTTTTTGGTGAACTACTCGGGCCTAAAGGCTTTGAGTTTCCACTGCCGAAATCGGCAGCGTCTTTTTTGACAGACAAGCCGCAGCGGGGATCGGGTTCGCTTTCCTCGTCTTACAACATGGCTTGGCGTCTATCCCTGCCGGGGCAAGCACGTTCCCACGCCTTCCCGACGCCCCCGTTCCGGGGTGCAGAATCCGTTGAATTGTCCGCTTTCGGACGACTCGCGCCGCATTTCTATCGGCGTTGGCAGTTTGGGCGGTGCAGCGTCGCAATCCGGTGTTTGGTCTTTTGCCGGCGGGTTGATCCTTTCTGCTGCCGGCCCAACTTCGCTGGCGCCGCCTGAGACATCTTTCACGGCCGTTTTGCCGCGCCAGCACCGCCTTGCGGGGTTGATAGGTCTTGTCCTGAGTTTGCACAGGGCGTTCGACGCCACGGTCAATGCCGGTAACAAGGCGCTCCAGTTGCTCCGCGCTGCAATCACGCAGCCACGCGAGCTGATCACCAGCATCAACGTTACGCGCGATGTGACCATCGTCATAACTGAAGGATACTGTCCAGTGTCCCGCATTTTTGCGAATCCAGATCGAGGCTGGCAGTTGATCCTTGCCCGGTTTGCGGTGCCAGTATTATGCATTCATCTCTTTCACGTTAGGCCTTCCCTTACGCTCCGCGCCATCGCCCGCACGTCCCGAAGTGCGTGGCCATGGCGCCAGCACAGCCAGAAGAAACGCGCCGAATGAACGGATGCGAGACTAGAACGCGGGCGTCCCCCAAGATACACGCCAAGATGGCGCGCGATATAAGCGCCTAGCTGCTCCGCCTTGATACCTGAAATCCGGAGCACTTGCGGCGGCGTGGCGGCTGATGACGACGTGTTGCTCGTTTGCGGGCGTGGCTCACGCCCCGGTGGATTCCGTGCGCGATGGAGACTGGCATTCTTGGCGGCTTTTCCGGTGCCGGAGCGCCTGGTTCACGAAAAAAATCTCTGCCTCGCGTCGGCCCCTTAGGCTTGATGGCATTTCATTCGCCTTTCCGTTCATTCGGGAAGCATCCGCGACGAAAAGAAATTTTCTCAAGGGTATCTTCTTGCCGTTCTTTTTGGGGTTTGGAAAGACAATGGACATGCTACGCGCGAATGTACTTTTTCCGTCCGTAATCCCACACCAGTGCCATACTGGGCCACACTT
>DAIDMG010000109.1 GCA_027449105.1 Acidiphilium sp.
CCGCAGCAGGCGCAATGGGGGTCCACACAGCTACGCTATTCTCACATTGATCGACGGGGCACAGGCGCTCCCCTCCTCCCAACGAGAAAGTCGAGGTCCGCCCCTCGGTCGGCCTGGAGCACGGTAGCTCGATACAAGCCCAAGTATCCACCGTCGCCATCGCCTAGGGATGAGTTACCATTTTCGACCGCAGCGAGACGTTCTTCCCAATCTGCTTCCGCCATCTCTACATCGATTCTTCGCCCCGACAAGCTGAAGACGATGGTGTCTCCGGTACGGAGAGCAGCCAACGGGCCCCCGATACTGGACTCCGGGCACACGTGGAGTATCACGGTGCCGTACGCTGTCCCGCTCATTCTCGCGTCGGTGACTCTAACCATATCCCGTACGCCCGCTTCCAGGCACCGCCGCGGAAGTGGAAGATTCCCTATCTCCGGCATACCCGGATATCCGACAGGCCCAGCGTTGCGCACAACCAGGACGTCATTCGGAGCGAAGTCGGCATCTGGGTCATCAGACGCTAACAAATACTCCTCTATGGAGTCAAACACAACAGCCCTGCCTCGGTGCTCAGCGAGTGTCTCCGATATTAGGGCCGGCTTCATAACGGCTCCCCGCGGCGCTAGATTCCCATACAATATGGCAAGGCCTGACCCCGCCGGAGCCAGCGGGGCCTCGGGTGAGCGAATAACGTCGTGCCCCCAGACGCTAGCGTCCGCACAGTTCTCTTCCAAAGTGTGACCTGTGACCGTTAGGGCGTCCAGACTAAGCCACGGCCGTAGTCGATTGAGGAGAGCAGGCATTCCGCCACTCTGGGCGAAGTCATCCATCAGATATTGACCTGCTGGCTTCACATCAACAAGCACGGGAACTTCGGCCGCGATCCGATCAAAGTCGGAAAGTTCTAGGTCAATACCAACTCTCCCGGCAATGGCTAGAAGGTGAATAATCGCATTAGTCGACCCACTCAGTGCCGACAACGCTACTATTGCGTTCCTAAACGCGTCATCCGTGAGAATCTGAGACGGGCGTAGCCCTTCGACGGCGATCTCGACAGCTCGCCGCCCGGACTGCCAGGCGAGACGTGCCCGCTCTGCCTCCACAGCACCCACCGCGGCGCTTCCCGGAAGGCTCAGGCCTAGGGCCTCGACTAAACACGCCATCGTCGAGGCCGTTCCCATCGTGTTGCAGTGACCATTGCTCCGCGAGAGGGCCCGTTCGGCACTTTCCAGATCCGTAGCGGGCCGATTGCCAGCCCGCACCTCTTCGGCAACCTTCCAAAGGTCTGTTCCGGACCCTGCTGGTCGACCCTCGAAGCATCCAGGCATCATCGGTCCGCTCGTGAGAACGATACAAGGTAAATCTGCACTCGCTGCCCCCATAACCAACGCAGGGGTAGTTTTGTCACAGCCACCAAGCAGCACGACGGCATCTAGCGGATTTCCCCTTATCGATTCTTCCACGTCCATCGCCATCAAATTTCGAAGCAGCATCGCCGTTGGGCGAATCAACGGCTCACCAAGTGACATAGTGGGAAACACGAACGGCGCACCGCCCGCTGCGATGACTCCGCGCCTCACGTGTTCAGCTAGCTGCGTTAGATGCAAGTTGCAGGGGTTTAATTCGGACGCGGTGTTACAGATGCCAACGATTGGCCGACCATCAAAAGTACTAGAATCTAGCCCTTCCGAGTAGAGCTTCGACCGATGATGAGATCCGAGCCGACCTGGTGCTGCGAACCATCCCCTGCTTCGCAGCTCGCCAGATCCTCCGCCACGAATTTCGTCGACCACGTCACCTCTCTGACTTTCCATTCGCCTAGGACTCCTTACTGCCTAGTCGGATCACAGTTCGCCCTTCATCGGTTCGCCGGTCAGCCCCGAACAGCCCTTCGGAGTCCTCAAACGGAACAACTTGGCCAAGAAGACTGTCGATGGGCAGTCGCCCACGTCGGTAGAGATCAAGGTAGCGCGGTATGTCGACCTGGGCGACCAAGTCCCCAGTCAAGCACCCAGACACGGTTATCTGCCGGATGACGAGCTGCTGCGTGTCGAACGTTACCCCAGTGCCTGGCCCGGGAATCCCGGTCACCACAAGACGGCCAGCCGGAGCGACAATTCCTATCGCAGAACCCATGGCCACCTCATTACCGCTCGCCTCGACGACAAGATCAAACGGTTCAACACCGCTAGCTAATGCTATGTCCACAGAGGCCCAAGTCTCATCAGCTCCTAGCTGCTGAGCTCTTTCCCGGCCCGCGGACCTGGGCTCAACTACACCAACAAATGACGCTCCCCCTGCAAGGCCTGCAAGTACTGCTGACATGCCTATTCCACCAACCCCGACAACTGCCAACCGCTGGCCTGGTCGCAGTTCGCCCAAACGGAGCACCGCTCCCGCGCCTGTCGCCACGGAGCAACCTACCAACGCAGCAACCTCGGGCTCTATCCCATCTCCCACAGGTACTACACCTGCCGCCGCAACGACCGTGAGCTCACTGAACCCACCGATTCCGAAACCTTGCGACACCTCATGCCCGTTCAGCCTAAGACGGCCACGCTGCAACAGACGTTGGCCGCAGAGCATGGGATGGCCTCCGGCACAGAACTTGCACAGTCCGCAGTTACGAGCAGCACCAATCACCACTCGCTCTCCGATCGCTAGGCCACGCACGTCCGAACCAATGGCCGCAACGACGCCACACACTTCGTGCCCTGCCACCAATGGGAATTCGTCGCGCAGTCGACCAGACATGAGAGATAAATCCGTATGGCATAACCCGACTGCTTCAACGTGTATCATCACCTCGTCGGGGCCCGGCAACTTCACCCCTATGACAGTCAGCTTGCTTGGGACGCCCGGTCGCTCGGTTACTAACGCCACCGAACTAACCCAGCCATCATCGGAATCACTGCTATCAATGAACATATCTCTCAATTGCCGTTCGCTTCTTTCAATTTTGCGTTCCTAGTCCTCGCTCAACCGCCCATTCCCGGTTACCGCAACGATGCGACCGGTTCATTTCTAAAGTAGGCCGCTAAGGCGGTTTCATCGAGACTTAGGTCAAGCATACTGCTCACCGGCAAAGCGGCCTTGACTAGACCAGCCTTTGCCATTATTGATTCATCCTTTTCTAGCCAACTAGCGAAAGTACCATCGGAGTAGAGCGAAGATATTTGCTTACTGCTCAGCCACTTCTCAGCGGTCACCTGCTGCTCGTAGGGTACAACAGATGGGGCGTTGGAGTATTTAGCAGCAAGACGAGCAGCTTCAGCCAAATTCCGCTTCCGCCAATCGTTGGCACGGGCTTTTACATATAGAAGACGCGTAACGGCCGCCGGATTCGAGCTAACTAGGCTATTATGGATCATCCAGAACATAGGTAGAGCAAAACCCGGGTAAGACGTCGGACGCGCAATTACCCTAACTGGCTCGTGCGACGATATAGCGGCCTCGAAGGGGAGATAGATTGAGGCGGCGTCTATCTGGTGACTAATAAAGGCAGTCACGACTCCGTCAGGCTGTAGATTAATTCCGTCTATATCGGCCATGGTCATACCCGAAGCACTTAACGCTACCTCCAAGAGCAACTGACTGACGGTACCCTGCACATAGCCAACGCGCTTCGATTTGAGATCGGACGCGCTGCTAATTGATCCATTACTCGGCGCAATCAGAAATACATCGTCAAGCTCATTGTCAAGGCTCGCGATCTTTGCAATGGGTACCAGAGTGTTAACGGCTGGGTTCATTCCGGGAACCGCTACGTCGATACTGCCTCCGACCAACGCGGCTTGCTGAGCCGGAAAACTGGTGAAAGGAACTCCTACCAAATTAATCCCCGCTTCTTTAAACCACCCGAAATGAGTTCCGACAGCAACCACGCCGCCCGCTGTCAGAGAACTATTAAAACCGACCCGGATGGTCGTAGTCGGGAGGGTACTACTAGACCGGCTCGATTTCGCCGATGACAAGGATCCCGAGGCACCACAGGCAGATGCTATGGTTGCAAGCGACAGAGTGGCTCCCCCGAGCAGCACCTTCCTCCGCGTCACTGCACCTTGCCGAGCAGATTCGTTTCCATTCAAGCTGTCCATTAGGTCATCCTCCATGTAGTGACTGTTTGCGTTTTCGCCTTCACTGCCTACAATGCCTGCCACAGCTCTTTCTTGATCCGCGCAAATTCCCGGTCTGTTCGGATATCGCTCGTCCGGTTGCGATCGTAAGGGACCTCCACGTCCATAACTATCTGTTCCGGGTACGGTCGCATCACAAGGACTCGGTTAGACAGAAACACTGCCTCGTCGATATCATGAGTAATGAAGAGGATGGTCGTCGGTTGCTGGTCAAGGATCCGAAGAAGCTCCTCCTGAAGCCGAGCTCTCGTGATCGCGTCAAGAGCCCCGAATGGCTCATCCATTAGAAGGGCGCGGGGCGCAGTAGCTAGCGCGCGAGCCAGGGCGCACCGCTGCTTCATGCCGCCAGACAGCTCTTTTGGCAGTGCGTTTGCGACGTGTTCTAGCCCGACTAAGTTGAGTAGCCGCTCAACTGACGCTGCCCGCTCCTGCGTTTTCTTTCCGCCAATGCGAAGGCCGAAGCCGACGTTTTCCGCCACCGTCAACCATGGGAAAAGGGCATAATTCTGAAATATAACGCCCCGCTCAGGGTGAGGACCTGTGATCGGGGTTCCGGAAAATCGGACCGTTCCCGCATCGGGAGCTATGAGGCCAGCGGCAAGGTTGAGAAATGTGGTTTTTCCACAGCCGCTCGCGCCAACAATTGTGGTTATTGCGCCCGCCTCGCAGGTCAAGGATAGATCGGCGAAGCACGTCTGCACCCTGGCGCCGGTCGCGAACACCTTTGTCACGGCCTCAAAAGTGATGTTTGCGGGGGGTTTCATAGTAAGACTCACCTACGTTCTTGCCACTTCGTCAGATGTTGTTGCAATAGATACATGGCTCGATCCATAAGTAGGCCTGAAACGCCGATTAATATGATCGATAGATATATTTCCGGGACATTAAAGTAGAGTTGGCCCTCAGAAGACATGTACCCCAATCCGGACTTTGATGATATAAGTTCTGCTGCCACGACCGTACCCCAACAGCTGCCGAGGGCGAGACGAGAGCCGACTAGGATCACTGGGCTCGCGCTAGGGATGACCACTAGCCGAAATATTTGCCTCTGTTTAGCCCCGAGCACCTTTGCCGCATTAATTAGGTTCCGGTCCACATCCATTACACCTTGCAGGACGGCTACCGTAGTGGGCAAAAAGGCAGCGATGGCGATGACCACGTACTTTGGCGTCTCGCCGATGCCGAGTAGCAGAATCATTAGCGGGATCAGAGCCAGCGCCGGCACATTTCGGAAAAACTGGATCCACGGATCGAACGCGGTCCGTATCGGCCGGTACCAACCCATGAGTAGACCCGTGGGAATGGCTGCGGCGGAGCCGGCGAGAAATCCTACTAAGACTCGCCGCCAGCTTGCCTCCGCGTTAGCCATAATGTTGCTAAGTCCATAGGATGAAGCCCAGCGAACTACTTGGCTGGGGGAAGACATCAGCGTGGAGCCGACAAGTTGGCTCGCCACTTGCCAGATTGCGAGACCCACCAATATGCTTCCGGTTAGGATAACGGCGGCCTTCGTCGCGCGCAGGCGGCTGCCTTTTTGGTGGGATAGCTGGTGTTGGTCGTTAGGTGTTGCGACTGTGACCGCTCCCTCCTTAGTCTGGGTGATCCTTGGCTGAGGAGGTACGTTTACGATTGCCGACTCTATGCTGTCTTCCTGCACCGGTCCTTACCTCACAGTTTCTTTATGCGGTTGACGTCTGTTCCGTCGGCGTCATATGGACACAGGCGGGGTCCTGTAGCACTTTTGCGATGATTAGGGCTGCCGGCCCTAGTACCGGACCGTCGCGGTCAATCGGCGAGATGGAGACCGGACCTGCAGTTCGGTGACTAGGCGTTGTAATCCGGAGATGAGGGGCTAGGGCCGCCTGCAGATATTCAGGGACGAGGGCTGCGGCGTCGCCACCAATTATCAGTGCCTCGCTCCCGAAGATATCGGCGAGTACCCCTGCTACGTACGCTATATTCCGCGCGCGCTGATTTAGTAATGCAAGGAGTTGCGGGGACTCGGCGGCTGCATCGAGAACTTCTTTAAGGGAAGAGAACGGTTGTCTCTTATTGATAAGAGAGTTGGCTTTCGCGATCAAGCCGAGATTGCCAGCGGTGGCGGCGAAGCACGCGGGCCTCCCACAGTGGCACGGCATTCCGGTAGGCTCGGGTACTTGGATGTGGTCTATGCTCCCAGCGATCGGCTGGCCTGTCAGAGACGGACTTCCGTCGATCAGTAATGCCACCCCCGCTAAAGCGGCCACGTAGAGGTACAGTAGTGTCCGTGGCCGAGGAGACTGCGTGAGCCAAAACTCGGCAAGAGCTGCGGCTGTTGGAATCGTTGCCGCTTCCACCAGGTAAGCTGGAAAGTGGCGGGAGATTTCGGCCTTAGCTGCTCGTGGCGAAATGGGTTCGTGCATACTAGCGAGCCTGCCCGCATCGGCCTGTGTGTGTACCTCCGTGGCGATGCCGATCCCGCGGATACGGGAAGAAGCTTGGTCTTCGATTACATATTTTTCCAATAGAATCTTGACTGCCTCAAGGGCGCCATCGGGACGCAGGTCTAATGTTTGCTTCTCAGCCACCTCACCAGTCATCGATACGAGTCCGATGGTGGTCCGAAGGATGCCGATATGGACGGAGAGGACCATGTTGTGCTCGCCGTCTATCGAAATGGGAGTCTTTCGGCGGCCGGCCTCTTCCCGCTCCTCCGGCTTGAGTTCCTGGACGTATCCCAACTCAAGGAGGGTATGCACCGCCCGGGAAGCCGTTGCCGGACTGAGCGCCAATTGGGTTGCTAGCTCCGACCGGGAGATGCTGCCCCTCAGATGTATAGCTTGAAGGACTCGACCGAGATTCGCGCGGCGGATTCGCTCAGAGGGCAAGCCCCCAGTGCAAGTCCCAAGTTTGCTCATAAGGAAGCCGCTTCTATTCTGCCCCTCAGTTGCCAGCTCCGGGTTCGGTGCTGAGCTCTTTGGGCCGCCGCTGAATCCCGTGCTACGTGTCCGCCAGAAACGTGGTCCTCGTTACCTAGCCCCAACTCTTCACGCCGCCCATTGAGCTGAACCCGCCGCGTCCGCGGAAAAGCCCTCCCGGTAGGGGAAACTGTGGTTGTCGAGACCCAGCAATCCCCGAGCAGAAGGGCACTTCCGAGGTGAACGGTATCAGCACTCGTCGCGTCAAGGTGGAACCCGGTGGCAAGGGAGTCGTGGCCCACGTCGGGCTGCACGCGTTGGGTGCGTTCGCTGATCGGATGGGGCTTGGCGATGCCCTCTCGTCGGCCATTCCCTGGGACGGCAACGGGATCCCGGTCCACGACCGCGGGAAGGTCCTCACCCAGATGGCACTCGTGCTCGCCGGTGGCGGGGAGAGCTGCCTCGACATCGAGCACCTGCGCATCGGTGGCGCCCTGTTCGGCTCCGTCCCTTCCGACACCACGGTCGCCCGGACGTTCCACGAGATCCAACCCGGGACGCGCGATGGCATCGCCGGGGCAGTGGCGAAGGTGCGCAGGGAGGTGTGGCGACGGTCGTCGGCGACGAATGGAACGGATCGAGTCGTGCTCGACATCGACGCGTCGCTCGTCGAGGTCCACTCGGAGAACAAGGAACAGGCCGAGCCCACCTTCAAGGGCGGCTTCGGGTTCCACCCAATGTTCTGCTTCGCCGATCAGACCGGTGAGACGCTCGCTGCGTTGTTGCGCCCGGGCAACGCCGGAGCGAACACCGTCACCGACGGCCAGTTCTACCCCCGCCCCTGCCCCTTCTGCTTCGCCGACTTCGAGGCAAACGCCGCCTCGATGACGACCGCCGTCATCGCAGTTGATCTCGTGCGCTCGTTCCAGCTCCTCTGTGTAGACGGCGCCTGGCGGGACGCGAGACCCAAGGCGCTGCGGCGGACCCTCTTCCACGCGCCTGGCCGGCTCGTTCGACGCTTCGATAGCACATCGTGCGCACCATCGACGGCTGGCCGGACGCCGCCGCGCTGCTCGACGCCTACCGGCGCACCGAACTGCTCACCTGACCACCGCCAGGTTGACGCAGCCGGCACCCCTTGGATGATGCACGCCCCGACGCGTCTCCAGGGTCGGATTCGACCCCTCCAGACGAGGTCCTCGCCGGATCAACTCGTCGCTGCAGGCTCGAGATCACCCGTTGGAGCGGAGACGTGGCCGGATTCGCCGCAGCAGAACCAC
>DAIDMG010000110.1 GCA_027449105.1 Acidiphilium sp.
CATTGCCCTTCTCCCTTTCTTCCGTTGGCCCCCGGCAGATTACTCTACAGGGGAAAGGGGCGGGCCATTCCATAAAAGTCCGCACATGCACTGGAGCAGGACCGGCCGGATATCCTGAAGCGTCGCCGCGCCTGGTTCGACGGCCAGCTCGATCTCGATCCGGCGAAGCTGATCTTCATCGACGAGACCGGGCTGTCGACCAAGATGGCCCGTTTGCGGGGGCGAGCGCCACGCGGCGAGCGCTGCCGGGCTGGCGTGCCCCACGGCCACTGGAAGACAACGGCCTACACCGGCGCGCTACGCCTTTCCGGCATGACCGCGCCCTTCGTCTATGACGGCCCCATGAACGGCGCCGTGTTCCGCGCCTATGTCGAGCAGGTACTGGTCCCGACCCTGACGCCGGGTGATGTCGTGATCATGGACAATTTGCCAGCACACAAGGCCGCCGGTGTGCGCGACGCAATCGAACAGGCCGGCGCGACGCTCCTGTTCCTGCCGCCCTATTCGCCGGATTTCAATCCGATCGAAAACGCCTTCTCAAAGCTCAAGGCAATGCTGCAAGCCAAGGCGGAAAGAACGATCAACGCACTCCGGGACACCGTCGGCGCCCTAATCGACCAATTTTCACCACACGAGCGCACCAACTATTTCAGCGCCGCAGGATATGAACCAGATTAAACCGGACGTGCTTCTAGCATGCCGCACGCGATGAAGGTCGAGGCACCATGGCAACCGTGGGATTTCGTCAGCGGCTTTGGCGCAATGATGGCGGCGAGCGCGGGTGGTCTCGGCCTGCACGTCAACTTGCGCGCGGGCCAAAGCCGGGTGGCTGCGGGCGAGTCGGCGAACAGGAAAAGGAAAGAGTTGATATGCGTTATCCAATCGCTATCGAGATCGGGGGTAGAGACACAGCGTTCGGTGTAGCCGTTCCCGATCTGCCAGGCTGCTTTTCGGCCGGTGATACATTGGACGAGGCCATTAAGTCGGCGCAGGAAGCTGCCTTGGCATGGATCGAAGCCACCTTGGACAGCGGCGCCGATATACCGGCTCCATCCAAGTTAGACGCCGTTCGCAACAACCCTGATTATGCTGGCTGGACTCTCGGGGTGATCGAGATCAATCCCGACATGCTGGACGATACGTCGGAACGAGTGAATATTCTGCTGCCGCGTCGTATCCTCAAGAGGCTGGACGCGCAGGCGAAGGCCCACGGCGAAAGCCGCTCAGGTTATATCGCCCATCTAGCGCTCGCAGACCATTAGGAAGTGCGGCGCGAGAGCGCTTACGGAAACGAGATATGAGCCTTTACGGTTGCCCAGATGTGCTCGACATCAATGCTGACACGGGCCGCGAAGCCCTCGTGCAAACCGCCAATGCGCCTCGCGCTCGACCAGATCGACGGGCTCCGCCCGCATCTGAACGTACACGGCCTGCGGAAGTTGGCTGCCACGGAGCTTGCCGAGGCTGGCGGCGCAACCCACGAGATTGCCGCCGTCACTGGCCACAGGAGCCTAGCGATGATCGACCTTTACACGCGGACGGCGGTGCAACCGAAGCTCGCGGGGGCCGCGATTGCACGTTTGATGCCGCCCAAAAACTCGTTGGCAAAACGAAACTGAAAACGCCTCGAAAACGGTTACGCAAGTGATTGATAATAGGGAGTTATCGTTTGCTAAACTGGAAGCTCCTTCGTGCCTTAGCCTTGCCGTACTTCTTGCGTTCGACTGTTCGTGAATCTCGGGTGAGAAAGCCCGCAACCTTGAGAATGGCTCGAAGATCCGGTTCGTAATAAGTCAAGGCACGGGAAATCCCATGGCGTACCGCTCCAGCTTGGCCGGACAGGCCACCGCCTGTCACCGTAGCCATCACGTCGAACTGATTATACCGATCAGCAACGAGAAAAGGTTGCGTAATTAACATCCGCAATACCGGGCGAGCAAAATATTGAGCGGCCTTACGGCCGTTGATAACAATGTCTCCTTTACCTGGCCTGATCCAAACACGAGCAACTGCGTCTTTGCGTCGTCCCGTCGCATAAGCACGCCCCTGCGAGTCGCGTTTAGGTTCCCTCTTTGCTTCTCCCCCAGCTCGAGGCGCGGCATCAGGTGAGACAACCGACTTGAGGTCGGCGAGCGTTCCGGTTCCAGACATGCTCAAATTCTCCGGTTTTTGCGGTTTAGCGCGCCGACGTCGAGCACTAGAGGGCGCTGTGCAGTGTGCGGGTGTTCCGTGCCGGCATAGACGTGCAAGTTGCGCATCTGGCGCCGCTGCAGCGGGCCTCGCGTAATCATACGCTCAACTGCCTTTTCGATCACCTGCTCGGGTTTCTTGCCACCTAAGCGGTTTCGCAATGTACGATCCTTGATCCCGCCGGGATAACCTGTGTGATAGTAGAATACTGCTTGGTCTAGCTTGTTTCCGGTCACCTTGACCTTATCCGCGTTAACAACGACAATGTGATCACCACAATCCACATGCGGTGTAAATTGCGGTTTGTGTTTGCCGCGCAGACGGGAAGCTATCAAGGCTGCAAGCCGACCGAGAATCAGCCCATCCGCATCGATCAGCACCCAATTCCTTTGCACGTCCGTCGGCTTCAGCGAAACGGTGGTTTTCATCGCCTGATCCTCGATAAGGGGATTTAATTTTGAACTTGCTATTTAGTCGCGGTGCGTATGGGCGAATTTTCACTCTCGGTCAAGCCGAAGCATATGCGGTATTATACTACCGCAAACATTTTGCAGTTGCTATCAAAGCATCCAAGACGGGTGTCCGCGCATCAAAGCCAAGCGCATGGCGCGCCAGCCCAACGTCGGCCCGAAATGAGCCAGAAAAACTCTGCCACTGCCTCCCGTGTCCGGAACACTTTGCCGCCGCTCCGAGCCAACTGACAGGTATTGGCACAAGAAATACCTTTCGTTCCAACCCATGGGCCAGTGTCCGGATCAGATCTGGAGTGGAAATCGGAGTGCGGTGCGCGGCCAAAAGAACTTCGGGCGAACGCTCCGAAAGAGCCACGTGGGCGATTAACGCCGCAAGGTCGTCGATCGCTATAAAACTCCGCAGATTGCAGATGGCCCCAAACGGCAAGATCGGCACCCGCATAATAAGGCGGGCGAGGCGGGGAATATTACCGGCACAGCCTGGACCAACCACTGCACAGGGCCGAACAATGGCTAGATTGGTTTTGGCCCCTACCAACGTCGCTCGGACCACCATCTCACCTTCAAACTTGCTCACCGCGTACGCGTCATCGGATGCTATGGGGGCAATCTCCGTTATTACCCCTAGCGCGGATTTGCCGTGCACCGCGGCCGACGAAATCAGGACAAGCCGGCGAACGCCACACGACGCCGCTATTTCCGCAACCCGAGCAGCCGCCGTCACGTTCGCGGCTATCAAGCTAGTGTGATCGGGAGCAGCGCGGTGTGCGTAGCCCGCAGCATGAACTACCACATTTACTCCACGCATCGCGTCGCGTAACACCGAGTCGGGAGCAGAAAGATCACCCGCACGTACCTCACGTGCAGCCCCTGAGATCGGGGCGGCTGACGATCGGCCGCGGCTTACCGCTATGACATGGCAGCCCAACGCTCCAAGATGGCGAACGACCGCGCGCCCTATAAAGCCGGAAGCGCCGGTCACCAACACACCCGATTTGCGCAAAGCCGATCCTGATTCCAACATTTTCCTGATCCACAACCCAACCAACTTATGCATTGCCAGAGATCGGGAGAATAGCGAAATCAATGCCGGTCGTAACACTCACGGTATCCCCGAGCAAATCGTTGCTCACATTGTGATTCTATGAGTGGCCTTCTTGAAGACCAACGCCGGGCATAGTCCCGTGACCTGTCGAAGACATGATGCGCGAACCTGTCAGGCATCACCGGGCGCTTGTAGGTCCGTCACTGCCGCGTGACAGCCGACCGTTTTTCCTTCCTAAATCGCGGCCACTTCCGTTCGTGGTTCCACTGGAGTGCGCTGAAATAAGATGAAGTCCGAAACCGAACGACGTTCGCCGTCCCACCCCTCCCCAGCAGATCTTGGAAAGCCGTAGTATCGCATGGCCAACCGCAAATGCGATTCTCGTCTTGCGACGGTCTCGCCCTCCGAAAAACCCGCAAATTCCTCGTTAGCCTGCCTATTGTGGCCGACAAACTCCTGTATAGCTGTCGTGCTTCCAATACCGGAAATGCATCCGTTTAATACTAACGCAGAAAACACCTTCGAAAATACGACGTAAACGCAAATGTATATGTTGTTTCTTTTCTTGCATTGAGCTAGGCGCCACGCTCAAATAAAGCGCTATCATCTAACAATTCGTTACGCCATAACGCGCACAGAAAAATTCTTTCCCCGCCATGCTTCCGCAGCATTTTCATTGTTCTGGGGAGCAAGCCAACGCCACGTAAACGTGACTTCTGCACCTGCTTTGAGGCCTTGGCTCGGTAACTCCACGGCGTGAACCCCGATACCCAAATCGGTGGTCGGCAATTCCTGCCAATTTGACCACCCATCAAAGCTGAAACGAACAATGGCTGGCGCGCAAAGTTCGACGCGAAGCACCTGCCCGGCCGGCATCTTGCTGCGACGCCACGCCTCCCGCCAATCGCGCAAACGAGGCTGACGCTTCTCGATAATGTAGCGTTGCCGCGTTTGTGGGGGCAGGTCAAAGACGGCACCATCACGGAGCGAGCGGACCAGTTTCACATATTCCGCGTGTGCCCACACAAGCGGCATTGCCGATCCACTGGGTCGACCACGAAACAGTTCACGCTCAGGAATATCGTCGGCATCCCAAACCTGCTCTGGAAACAACCCGCCGCGCGAGGCACAATTTTCCATCGTCCGGCAAAGTGACTCGGCGATATCGGTGTCCCCGGCCAGTAGCGCGTAATGGGCACGTTCGCCGGTCAAGAGGGGCCAAGCGCGGCCATGGCCCGTCCCATCAAACGGACGGCCGTCATTATGCTCGCCGTATCCATCGTCATTGTACCGATGCCAGACTGGTCCTTGCGGCAAATCCACGCGCGTCAGCCTGTCGATAACTTTGATGGTATCGAGGATCCGCGGGTCATGTGCATCGCGCAACCCAAACCGAACCAAGGCGATCGCGTCGGGCCCGACCAAGTAGTCAGCGCGAACATCGGCTTCAAAACCTGGCCGATTCTGTATCGCCAGGCGCCCGTGAGCATCCGAACGGGCCAAGTCGTGATCTCCGTCGGGCGCAATGCGCAAATAATAACCTGCAACTCCAGCTGCTCGGGAGATTGTTGTATCCGTAACATAAATCCAATTTTCTATGTCCGCGTTCCATGCATCCGCCGTATCGCGCAGGAAATCGGCAATAAGCGGATTTTCCATGATATCGGCAAGGTCAGCCGCCGCGAGCAATCCAGCGATTTCGACAGCAAGTGTTGCCGGCGTATATCCGGCATTCTCTTCCCATCGATCTTGCGCGGTGGCCGGCCCATTACAAATGACGTAGCCGCAGGCCCGCCGTATCATGTCCCAATACTGGTAAACCTCTGAATCCGGCACCGCACCGGCTCGGCGCGCCAGATCAAAAAGGAGAATTGGAAACGCCGTCTCATCCATTTGAATGCCACCCCAGTATGGCGAACCATCAAGCCAACAGTTCTGGGGCCAATGGCCATCATCCTCTTGGATCGCCCTCAAATAATCGAGCGTTCGACGGGCATCATCGAGCGCGCCGCACGCAAGCAGAGCGCCCGCGGACTCGACCAGATCTCGCGGCCAAACCAAGTGATAGCCGCCAAGATCGTCATCCCCTTTAGACGCGCCCCAAGGGATCGACAGGCTCGCAATGACTCCTCCCGGGAATCCTGGACTCTCATGCACGCGCAACATACTGGTACTAATACGGTAGTAATTGTGCGGAAATTTAGCGCGACTTGATGGATCCAGCTTATGCAATCCATCTTGCCAACGGCGCCAGCCCAAACCGTATTCGCTTTCGGCGTGCTCGAATCCGCCGAGCAAGCTCAATCGCGCTTGGATGGCCGCTTCCTCAGGTTTGCGACCGAAACCAATGGCTACCAGCGCTTCGTGGCTAATTTCTCCCGTGAGAGCGATGTTGCCGGCCGATGCATGGTTAAATATTTCGGCTAAGACACCATGCCGGCGCAATACCTGCCAACCATCGGATGCGCCTACAAAGCCAACGGAACGCGCAAGGAACCCCTCACGACAAGCCAATGCTAGCGACGTGCCGTCGCCCGTCGCAAAAAGCATGTCCATGCCCTTGTAGCGCCCTAGCCAACCCGAATTGTTCGACCCACCATTGACCAAATGCGGAGCGAGCAAAATGAAAAGCCGCAGGTGGGGTTGGTTGTCCGCCGGAAGAATCCGTATTCGTTGTAGCACCGCATCGTGACGTGGATCACAGAGCACGTGCTTCTCAATTACGAAACGATCCTGACGGCACGTATTGCGAATCATGAATGCCGGAACGCCATCGGCCGCCCGACGGGTTTCAGTAACCGTGTCACGCTTTTCTTCGACGAAAAGCCCTCCGGCACAACCATCCGTAACAATTAGCCCGCAGTCACGCGTGCAGGCTTGATCCACCCGAGGATAGTATATTTCGTTGAGAATTCCATGGCTATGCGTGAGCCAAACATTGCTCAACGGTGAGAGAGCAGTGCCAACTCCGTCTTTAGCACTTGAGGTCCAGCGGGGAACAAGACCCGGTCCACCGTACGCTTCCGTCATTGCTAAAACCTCACTGTGTAGATTTGGTCTGGCGCAAGGCCAGAAGTTCTGCCTGAAGACGCTCCACCTCAGCACGCAGCGCCGCCACCTCCTCAGATTGCGCACCCACATCCGAAGTGGCATCTTCATCATTGGTAAATGGTGCAAACATACGCATTGCCCGTTCAATCATCGCCACGTTCTGTCGACCAATCTCCTCGATCCCCGGAGGCAAGAACCGTCCCATCGTTTCTTGCATTGCATCACGGAGCTGGCGCTGCTGGCGCCCAAGCTGAGTCATCGCGGATTCGAGATAGCGTGGCACGGTTGCCTGTAGATTGTGGCCATAGAGACCGATCAACTGCCGCAAAAAGTTGATCGGCAGCATCGCTCGACCATCTCGGCTTTCCTCCTCAACAATGATCTGCGTGAGCACGGATCGCGTAATGTCTTCTCCGGACTTAGCATCGAATACAACGAAGTCACGCCCGTCCCGCACCATTTTTGCCAAGCTATCCAGCGTGATGTAAGTTGAAGACTCAGTATTGTATAGGCGCCGATTGGCATATTTCTTTACCACTACCTGAACTTGGGGAGCTTCTTCCCGTACTTGGTTCATCGTATGGGCTCCTTTCCGCAGTTGCGGCAAATGCCGGGCATCACGCTGCGACGCGGCAAGATGGCAGAATGCACTGCGAAATTCCAGTGATGACATTGTCTTGCCGAATCGAGCTTAGGCGGGACATCGGTTACGCTAATTGCCGGCCACCTCGATAACCCCTACCGAACGAACAAAAAACCCGTCCCAACAGTGCGGTGCGTTAAGCGAGATTGTGGTTCACATTCGGGTGATGGCACCGTTCCCTGTCCTGTCCCACGGACAATCCCCCACAAAAAACAAAAACGTCTTGTTGCTTGCCCATGGTCTGGCGCGGGGTTGAAAGATGCGCTTTCAGCTGAGCTTCGCGCCTGACAGCACGCCTGATGGATGGGTTTGCCAGGAGGGAATCGGAGGACATTCATGCCGTCAAAAAATGACGGCCGCATGAGGTAGCTGGTTGCAAAAGCTAGCCCGAATTACAGCCGCAGAGTTACCAGTCCGAAACATCGACCGTACGGTGCTTCGAAAGAACGTAAAAGATATTTGTTGATTCGTTGAAAACGGATGCGCCATGTGACGTCATCGTCTGCGAAACAGCGCAGGAAATCGGAAAGATTGTGGCAATCGATACCTCTGCCGGAAAGGCAGCAGATGGCCCACGGTCATGCCCTTCAGGGCGCCCACCCGGTTAGAATCGCAAGGCGCAGGACGATTTTGCATCGTTCGGTGCCACTGCTGAGCTTTGCCAATGCGCGTGAAAACATCGAACGCGGAGGAATCGTCCGTGAGCGGTTAATCATTGCATTTGTTTCCCCGGCATCGCGCAGGTCGGCAAGCAAAGCCGGTGGATCTCCGTATTCAAACTCGACAACGTCCAATTCCGCGACAGGCAGCGTAAAGTCAGCACGCTGGAGGAGCCCGGCGCAGTCAAGGAGATCAGGAAACGGCGCGATACGCGGTGCCGCC
>DAIDMG010000111.1 GCA_027449105.1 Acidiphilium sp.
CGCAGACGTTGGCATCTCTGTCGACACCGCAGTCGATATTGCCAAGGATTCGGCAGCTATCATCCTGCTGGAGAAGAACCTGCTTGTTTTGGAAAGCGGGGTAATGGAAGGGCGACGCGTTTTCGGAAACATCCTGAAATACATCCGTATGGGCGCAAGTTCCAATTTCGGAAACATGTTCAGTGTCATCGGCGCAAGTATATTTCTTCCCTTTCTGCCGATGGCCCCAATCCAGGTTTTAACAAATAACCTACTTTACGATTTCTCCCAGGCGGCCATCCCTACCGACAACGTCGACGTGGAGTTCTTGGATTTACCTCGCCGGTGGGATATTAGAGGAATTTTCAATTTCATGGTGCTTATAGGGCCGATCAGCTCGTTATTCGACTACCTGACCTACGCGACCATGCTGTTCATATTTCACTCTTGGAACGATCCATCGTTATTTCAAACCGGATGGTTTACAGAGTCCCTACTTACCCAGACGCTGATAATCCATATCATTCGCACTGCGCGGATCCCTTTCGTAGAGAGCCGTGCCAGCGCAGCACTAACGACTACCACTATCATCATTTGCGCAGTGGGGATCATGCTGCCTACGACATGGATAGGAGAAACACTCGGCTTCGTATCCCTGCCGTGGGGGTACTGGCCCATTGTCATCTCAATGTTGCTCGCATACGCCCTCCTTACACACGTCGTAAAAATGTGGTTCGTTCGGAAGTGGGGCGTCTGAACAACACGTCCCGTGCTGCCAGTAAACAGGCACACTGTGCTATAGATCCCTGACGCCCAGTTTGGTCCCTCCCAAGTCATGCTTCTGTCATTTGCTCTTATTGTCTGCATGAGCGGCAATCGAACCCGAGAACGCTCAGACATCGGCTCGAAGGCTGACTGGTCGATCTTGAAATCTCTGAATATGGCGCTGAAGCCCTGCCCAAAGGTGCAATGTAGGCGCCATCCCTTCTGGCCGCACCGTACGTATCGAAGATAGTCTTTCCTGACCATTCGGAAAAAGGTAACGCTCAACCGCGTACCTTGCGTGCAGCTGCCGATCTACTGACTACTCTTCCCCAATAGATCTCGAACAACAGTGGCATCGCTAGCCAGCGCATTTCACCTAATGCGACTTCGGACGTCCCATCTGGTATCCTTTCTACGCGATCCACTCCGACAAGCGTCCAAAAGCTACTGGCTAGTCTGAGATCTTCAGTTACGCGTCGCGGTACTGCTGAAAGGCAATGGTAAAGCAATCAATCGCAGGCAAGTCGGATTTTGATCATTAATGATGATCGAAGACCAAAACTTCCGACCGTTGCCGCGCGAAGCTAGAGGATAGCTCGCGATCCTCAGCAGCTTCTCGTGCATACACAAAACGTCCTATGTGGGCGCCTGCAATTAGCAAAAATTGGTAGCGGCAAAACCACCCCGGCCGGCAAATCCTCGCGGAACTTTGACGCGACTTTCTAAAATGCAGATCCAGCGTAGGCTTTCGACAAGAGAAACGTAGCGCCTAGAGTTCTCGAACCGGTTCGCATTACCCCAAGACCAATCTAGCCTATCACGGGTCCCGGAATGAGACTTTTCCATTCGACAAAGCGCCCCATTGCATCACGCGCGAGATACCAAGCTTGAAACGATGATCTTGGGTGCCGAATTGCCAGCTCTCGTTTCAGTTCTGTCACGTCTGCCATGTGGGCTTCGAGTTCAAGTTTCGGATTGTGCAACACCTCCTGACCATAGGCGAGACCAAGCGCCCCGCAATTAGCGTGATCTACAACGACGAGGTTAGCAATACGGTGCAACTCGACCGAGGCGCTAAAATTCTCCCAAAACGTCTCTCTCCAGGCCCTAAACCTCGGGGCCACCACACCAACTGCAGCGCCTGCGATAGTGAATGCGCTGTACCGGCCACTAAGACTCTCCGTATGGCTCGGTGCGATCACGCTGTCCATCCACTGCGCAACCGGCCGCTGCGTCCGCGGGTCAACGCAGGATAGCAACATCGCCGCGTATGGTTTTGCAGTCGATTGGGCCTGCGCGTGCACCGAGTGAAATGCGAGAGCTACAGCGCTTCCAGACGAAAAACGGAAAAACTGGCGCCTGTTCATGCCGGGCGGCAGCAACGGAATACGGCAACAGCCGCAAACCTGAGGGTCCATAAGCGGCATCGGAAACATCCTTTGGCAGCTCGACTATGCTTATTGGCTCACGATATGTTGAAAAGCCGATACAGCCTTGTCAAGACGTATGGCTTATTCTGATACTATTTTTCGATCCTCGATGAAATGTTTATTTATTTCTCTAAATGTTTAGCTGATTGTACTCGCTACATGACCACACAGAAGCTCCGGAAATCGCTGACCTACTCCGACGGTGCCAAAGGCGGGCGCTTACCTTTCGATCCGGTCATGACGCTCAAGATCCGCGTCATCTAGGCAGCCAACAACCTGTCGGACGAATGCTTGACCTCACGGTCAACAAACTGCCGTCGCTCATGCGCTTCCCCGGATTGGGTCTGTCCGGACCATGCCGCCGATGGACAGGTAATGCCCCGCCTCATGCGGATGGTCATCATGGGCATGCCCCGGTCCATGACCATGATGGTGCCCATGATGGCGATCATCACCCCCAGCGAGAATGAGGGCGCTAACCACATTGACGACCAATCCGAGACCAGCAATCGGCAACGCTGCCGAGAAATCAATCCGCACCGGCGCAAAAAAACGCACAACAGCCTCGTAGCCGATCAGCACGGCTATCATCGCCAGGATGATGGCGCTCGTGAACCCCGCCAGATCCCCAAACTTGCCCGTGCCGAAACTAAAACGCGGATCATTCGAATGCCGGCGGGCGTAACGATAGGCCAGGGCCGCAAGGAGCAAAGCCCCGGCATGGGTGCTCATGTGCAATCCATCCGCCACAAGAGCAATCGATCCAAACCGCAGGCCACCAACAATCTCCAGGATCATCATCGCCGTGCACAGCCAGATCACCCACCACGTCCGCCGCTCATTGCGCGCATGGTCAGCACGGAGAAACACATGGCTATGCCCAGCGCTCGCCGTTCGATCCAACATATGACCACTCTCACTTCAAATAGGTGCGCACAACCGCCAGAAGCTGCTCCGTCGCCTCACCGTCCAGCGCACCAGGATGCCTTTCAGCGTCAACCAGGTGTGTCCGAACATGATCCTCAACCACCTCCGCCATCAGCCCCGCAATCGCACCCCGAACACCCGCAATAAGCTGCATCACAGACTCACACCCCGCCTCACTGTCAAGCGCATGCTCAATCGCCGCAACTTGCCCCCGAATCCGCCGAACCCTCGCCAAAAGCTTCCGTCTTTCACGAATTGTATGAGTCATATTATAACAATAGCATATGCTGGCACCTACTGCCAATGAGTTCTGTATCGTTGCGCGGCTTACCTGCAGCCACAACGATACAGAAAGCAGAGTTTTTCGAATTTAACATCTGAAGCCGACGCGTCGAACGGAGTGTCTTTCGGATACTGAGTCCGTTTTTCGAGGGCAAAAAGGGCTCACCCGAAGGCAGAGATTATTAGCCAGACGTGCCCAGCTAGGCGCTTCTATTGACACTGTGGCGAGGTTGATTTGGGTTGGGCGTGAGCCGTTTTCATTTTGTTGTGGTGAGAGGCAACAGTGGCTTCTGTCGCAAAATGGGTTTCAGCCGGTCTTTTCGGACCTCAGGTTTCCGCCATTCGATGCAAGATCTCCCGGCGTCTGATGTTATCGATGGCGTTGACTATGCCCATTCTGGCCGTTGCCCGAGCGATCCCGACTGTACAGACATCGGTGGCATGGTCCGGACAGACCCAATCCGGGGAAGCGCATGAACGACAACCTGTCGTTGACCGTCAACTCATGTGTTCGTCCGACAGGTTACTGGCAGCCTGGATGACGCGGATCTTGAGCATCATGACCGGATCGAACGGTCAACGCCCGCCTCGGGCACCGTCGAAGTAGGTCAGGGATTTCCGGAGATGGTCCCGAAATCTCGAAACCTACCGCACCATCAAACGCTTCGAGTTGGGCGCCAAGGTCACCCAGCCATTTCAGGCGATCGCCAACGTCAAAAAAAAACGGCCGCCTGCGTACCGATTCAGCTCCAATTCGGTCACCGCAACTGAATCACAAGCATCAGGAAAACATGAAGATAATAGAAACATCAAGAGCTTGAACGGCGCCCATCAATAGATGTCTTAGCAACACTCTGTTGCGCTGCATGTCGTTATGCTCATGAGGTCGGCAAAAAGTTCAGAATGAATATAATCTGAAGCCAGCTTCAGAGCCAGGATGGCGTCACGCCGAACCAATTTTCAGCCAGTCCGAGAAGACCACAACTCAAACACGCGCAGCTTATAAACGTCGACAAACAGGAAAATCAAAACAGCGGTTGGAAATTCGTTTGTCGGAAAAAACCTACTGATCGTTCCCAAATGGACTCGAATCCTTCAACGCAGAAGGTTTAACGTGGCAGCCAGCCATGAATAACAGCGCATGCAATTCATAGCGCTCCGGAAGGCAGACTGCGAAATACATCGGCGCACCATCCCGTACTCGCTTGTTCAGGCAGCCGCTAACATTGAAACAAGCAACGGCTTCTGCTGAAGAAGATTACCGAAATGCATTTCGATCTCATCGATTAAGATCTCGGGGCCAACAATGGCCGGACCAAACGCTCCATGAAGCCGCGCTTCAAAATGAAGGCGATCCTTGCCGACGATGACCCATGATTCGTCGACCGGAACCTCATCGTAATTATCATCAGACGTACTATCGCCAGCTTCGGGATCATATTCGCGATAGGATATCATATTGTGCGCCGGAGCTCGGATCGGGTCAG
The DNA here is from genome assembly GCA_027449105.1 of Acidiphilium sp. GTDB lineage: Bacteria > Pseudomonadota > Alphaproteobacteria > Acetobacterales > Acetobacteraceae > Acidiphilium. Next base: position 4,871 of record DAIDMG010000111.1, read on the forward strand.
CGCCTGATATCACACAAATATCACGCATCTTGATAATCATGGCCGCGAGACGGTGACCGATTACCGCCACTGCACGACCTGGACCTGAAAGGCCATCGCTACTTAGGTCTACATCAAATCGAATAATCAGCCCATCATTATTATGGGCACCCTCAGGATCAACGATCCCTTGAAAAGTCTTCTCACACGGCATTTTCTAAGCTCCTATCGGCTGCTGACGACTCAGCGATATTATCGAACGATGCAAGCAATAAATTCAATATTACTTACACTTTTATTGATTCATTTGTTTCTTTCACCCAATTTTATTGATCTCATAAACACTTTCCTTTTTTCTTACGTTCTTAGGATCAGGAAACCACAAATTGCCCCGAACACAGGGCACAACATGGGTCTGGAATGTGCCGCTCACAAGCTTAATGCCTAGCTACGATGTTATGGCAGGTATTCACCAATGGGTACAAAACACACCGTCGGCTCTTTGTCACCTACTCCACTCCATCATGCCTGGGGAATGGTCCGTAGACGCGCGGATAACGTATTGAATGCGAGAAGCGCGTTGATTCCGTCGAGATTTTTTGGGGTGGAACGGCCCTTTCTCGATGAATACCTGAGCAATTTCATCTTGGTACATCTGATGCCCTCCGCCGTTCCGATAGTGGTGAACGCCTATCGATTGACACGCCCACGCGCATTTTCGCCATGCAAAGCGTTGACATGCAAGATCATCTCATCCTGTGGTAGGAGCTCAGCGGCAAGCGATTGCAGCCTTCTTTGTCAGGTTTCCGGCAACGGAAATTGCTGTGAAAGCCTGCGCCGGAGCTAATCGCTGGGGACGAAAGCTTAGCGCTAGAGGCGGAGCTGGCCGACGCTCCGGCAATCTGAAGAAGGCTGGAATGCAACGGAAGGGATAGCGCGCAGGAGAACCACTACTAGTGGAAGTGGGCGGCAGCTTAACTGCAAGCTGGTGCCAAGGCAAGAGGAGCAATAGACAAATATGCGGCGATTGGCTGCACCGCCGAAAGGCTGTCATCCAGCCCGGACCAACGGCGTACCCTCGCTCGGCAGCATTTTCCAACCAATACGCCGCCTTGACGTAGCTCTGACAAATACCCAGACCCTTTTCGTAAGCAACCCCGAGGTTATTTTGAGCGAAGGTATCCATTTGGCTACACGCCTTTTGCCACCAGTTGGCCGCGTTAGCGCAGTTTCGGGTAACGCTTTGGCGACGGTAGTAGCTGTAGCGACGAGCAACTTGGGTGCCCACCTTCGTCGTTCCGTGTGTCTGCCACCATGCTAGGCTAGACAAAATTAAAAATAGACCTGTTGGTACTGAGGCAACAATTAATTTCCACGCCGCTGCAACCTCTCCACCGGCACCACATGGAACGAACCGCTATGTCTATGATGCCTCCCAATTTGGTACGAATGCGGTAAAAAGCTCCTACCCCTCTTTAGCGAGCCATGAGAACAGGTAAACAATACCGACCAATTTTTTGGGGACCCACCCGATTTAGGCGTCCAACACAGCGGCGCAGAAACAATCATCGAATCGCACACGCGCCATTATCACTTTTTCCTCTGGCACACCCCTGATCCCATCGTCACGATAACTACAGAGCCCCAAAATCCAGATAACCGGGCTCTCGTCTGTAGAACGGACCCGACAAGCGGCTAAGCCGATTACTCATTGACCGCCTTGCGGCTTCCTTTATGGAGCTAAAGAAGCACTGATCCACATCGTGGAACTCGTGCGTTCTGAATATTGATGCTCATCCCGCATTTCAAAACACCGACAGTATGTTGCAACTTAACAACACATCCGAGCATATGAGGACTCCACGCCCAGAATGTTTGCCTTTCTGCTTCCAAACCACAAAAGCAGCAGGTTCAGCCCTTGTAGGGCCATCCAACTGCAGGCATTATTATTGCCTAGCCGAATCGGTCCTTTTAGTGCCCTATGAATGTTATCGTGCATCTAGCCCCTCGTAAAAAGCCTGTCGACAAACTTCTGATGACCATCGTCTGGGAGATATGAATATGAAAAACATAAAATTACGTGCGATGCTTGTCGCCGTGCCTTTCATCGCAACGCCAGCACTGTTACCGACAATGGCGAAGGCCCAGGCGGTAGCTGGTCCCTATATCAGCGCAAACCTCGGGTACAACGTGCGAAATAGCCGAGACATCAACAGTCTTACTGCCTTTCCTCCCGCAACTCTCCATGTTGCGCCGATAACCGAGAGTTTGAGGGGAACTAGGCTTGTTTATCATAACGGGTTTGCTGGCAACGTGGCGATCGGTTACGGATTCGGAAACGGCTTCCGCATTGAACTCGAAGGTGGCTATGCTGAAAATCGAATAAAAAAAATTGACGTCGCAGTACCAGGCTTGCCCACTCAAGAGCAGGCCTCCTTAAGCGGTACTGGTCTTCAATATAGTGCAATGGTCAATGGGTATTACGACTTCGACTTGGGCCTACCGTATGTGTACCCGTTCATCGGAGCTGGCATCGGTTACGAATGGCTCCAAGGCCGCAATGTCGGGGTTCCACCTCTACTGACCGTTTCTGGGACCCCAAGTTCCTTTGCCTATCAAGGCATTGTAGGCCTTTCTTTTCCAATTCGTGCCGTGCCTGGACTCTCGGCTATTGTGCAGTATCGTTACCTCGCGACAACTGGGAATGAAAGCTATAGTTTCCACATTCCTCTGGGCAGCCAAACAATTTCTGGTAACTTCAACCTCGGTTCCAACAGCAATAACATGCTTCTTGTTGGTCTTCGCTATGAACTGTTTCCGCCGACACCGCCTGCCCCTGCCCCTGCTCCTGTTCCGACTCCTGCCCCTGTCGCCGCTCCTGCTCCGGCGCCCGCTCGCACCTACCTGGTGTTCTTCAACTGGGATAAAGCGAGTTTGACTCCGCGGGCAACTCAGATCATTTCCGAGGCAGCAAAAGCGTCAGAGACGACGAAAGTGACGCGTCTGAACGTCAATGGCTATACCGATACATCGGGATCGCCAGCGTATAACATGAAGTTGTCTCTGCGCCGTGCGAAGAATGTTGCTGCCAAGCTCGTTTCAGACGGAGTTCCGACGCAGGATATCGTGATAAAGGGCTACGGCGAAACGCATCTTCTGGTTCCAACAGGGCCAAACGTGCGCGAGCCGCAAAATCGCCGTGTGGAGATCATTCTGCACTGATAGGCTACACCGGATCTATGTGGCCTTTGGAAACCCCGGCTTCGCGCCGGGGTTTTTGTTCATTAATGACCAATATCCATGATAACGCGCCGCCGTGACGCATCTAAGAGCATGGCATGATGGAGATACGCAAGGTTTTAACACTTGTGTGATGATGTTAACATTACATGGCGCGTGCCT
>DAIDMG010000112.1 GCA_027449105.1 Acidiphilium sp.
AAGGCTGGGATCTTCACCCGCAAGTTTTTGCAGCGCCAAGGTCATCTTCTCGACTGATTCCTTGGTTTTGGGCTCAACCGATATGTCTATTACGGGCACAGGAAAAGCCATACGTTCGAGCACTACCGGGTCTTCGCCTGAAGCGAGGGTATCTCCGGTTCCGGTATCCTTTAGCCCAACGAACGCCGCAATATCGCCCGCAACGACTTCCTTGATCTCCTCTCGCTTGTCGGCGTGCATCTGAAACATGCGGCCGATGCGCTCCTTATGGCCTTTGGTGGTATTCAACACGGAATCGCCGGATTTCAGTGTACCAGAGTAGACACGCACGAAAGTCAGCGTTCCATATTTATCATTGATGATTTTGAATGCGAGGCCCGCGAACGTTGCTTTCGGATCAGCCTTAATTCGGCGCTGGCCTTCGTGCTCTTCCTCACCGACTTGTCCTTCTTCCAAGGCAACCTTGATGCCGGGGACGTCGACAGGGCTCGGGAGATACTCGATTACAGCGTCCAGCAATGGCTGCACGCCCTTATTCTTGAACGCCGTGCCACACAAAACGGGCCGAAATGCACCGGTGATAGTGCCTGTCTTGATGGCACGTTTGAGCGTATTTACCGAGACATCACCCTTATCGAAATATTCCTCCATGCCCGCGTCATCCACTGCAAGAGCAGTGTCCAGAAGCAGTTGGCGGTACTCCTTGGCTTTTTCGATTAGGTCGGCCGGAATCTCTTCGTCGTGGAACTTTGCGCCGAGCTCTCCACCTTCCCAGATGATCGCTTTCATTTCGACGAGGTCGACAACACCGACGAATTGGTCTTCGATGCCGATTGGCAGTTGCAAAGGTAGCGCGACGATGTCGAGTTTTTCCTTCAAGGTATCAAAGGCTCGATAAAAATCGGCGCCAGTGCGATCGAGTTTGTTGATGAAGATGATCCGCGGCACGTTGTATCTATCGGCAAGACGCCAATTTGTTTCGGATTGCGGCTGTACGCCCGCGACGCCTTCAATAATGAACACTGCACCATCGAGAACGCGGAGCGACCTATTTACTTCAATATTGAAATCGATATGACCCGGAGTATCGATAATATTGATTCGATGGTCTTTCCAGGAGCAAGTTACGGCAGCCGAGGTGATGGTGATGCCTCGTTCACGCTCCTGTTCCATGTAGTCGGTAGTCGTATTACCATCATGGACTTCACCAATTTTGTGGGACACACCGGTGTAATAAAGTATCCGCTCCGTTGTAGTCGTTTTGCCGGCGTCGATATGAGCCGTGATGCCGATATTGCGAATCTTGTCGAGCGGCGTGCTGGACATCGAGTCTCTCCGGGTAAGCTGTGCAGAACGAACCGACAGCGAGTTCAACGAAAATCGGGCGCGATCGCCAGTTTAGCACCGGCAATCCACCCGATCATGACCGGCATTTTACCGATCGTTGATTTTATCATGGCGTGTCGAGCGGCAATTTGCAAGCATACCGTCGACCCCACATCATAGCCATTTATGCAAGCGCCTTAGTGTACGTGTAATGAAGCCGGCCGGCGGATCGTTGATTTCGGCAATTGCGGGAACGGTAGCGAGGGTCTTTCCGCCTCCACTTACGGTTACTGTTCCGACCTGTGCTCCCTTAACGATGTCGTTCTTTAGAGGGGGATCATAGGAGACGGTGGTTTTGATGTCCTTCGCTTCAAGCACGGGGATGGTAACGACGACAGCTTGTGCTTCTGCGACCGGTACGGATTGGATCCGATAATTCGGTGCGGGCATCGAGCCGACGACCTTCCCCGGGTCGGTCACAGGTAAGTCTGTATAGAACCGATAGCCATAGTCGAGCAGTGCCTCGATGTCGTTGGTACTGACTGCCCAACTGGGACCGCCGAGGACAACCGCAATCAGGCGTCGTCCATTCCTCACAGCTGTCGCATCAATACAGTGACCTGCTGCATCGGTACGCCCAGTCTTCAGTCCGTCGACCGTTGGGTCGTGGAACAGAACTGGGTTCCAATTGCGCTGACGGATTTTGTCGAAAGTGTAATGTTTTTCAACAGAAATACTCAAATATTGCGGATATTTTTCAATTATTGCCCGCGATAACTTGGCCACGTCCATGGCCGTCGTGCGCAGAGCTGGATTCGGCAAACCGTCGACGTCGGTGTAATGTGTTCTTGTGAGATGGAGCTTCGCCGCCTCTGCGTTCATCATTCCGACAAATGCTTGACGGTTGCCGGCCACAGCCTGCGCAAGAGCAACCGCGGCGTCGTTCCCAGAGTCGATTATTAGGCCGTGCAGTAGCTGATTCACTGTCACACTCATGTTCGGCGCAATGAACATCCGGGAGCCGCCTGTGTGCCACGCTGCATCGCTGATTGGCACGGTTTGATTCATTTTTAAGGTGCCATCTGCAAGCGCTTGGTATGTGAGGTACGCGGTCATAAGTTTAGCGAGGCTTGCAGGTGGCCAAGGAAGATTGGGAGATTTGGCGGCAATTACGGCGCCTGTTCGAGCGTCCATCAGTACATAGCTGGCTTGCGCCGGCAAGGTCGGTGGTTGTGGTACTCCAGTGATTGCTAGGGGTGCTGTCGGCGGCGCGGCACCGGGAGCGGCGGATGATGCTAGGGCGGTATTGCCTAGATTCGTTGTGTCGATGGAGGTTGAAGGGTGCGGTCCCGCATTTGCGAGGGACGTGGTGGACACGACGGTGATTGCCAATGAACTGAGGACCAACAGAAGCTGGCGGGGTGAAGCGGCAAACTGCATGCAGGTTATCCTGGTCGGAGTAAGTTGAGGAACTCAATGCTGTTGTGAATACGTCTTTGAACCAAATCTCTGTGGCGTGCCAGCGGGGCCGCGATCACGAACTTCGGAAACAGGCTTATTTCCCACGACAGTTCCTTGACTTGAGTGCGAGCGCGCGCTTGATGCGGGCACTATCATTGAATTTACAGTCAGTTTTTTAGGGTCCTATGGCAGCTACACAACAACAACAAGTCAAAGGCGAATCAATTGGAGAGTGGTTGAGGACGATCTTCTATGTCGTGCTGATCGTTGTGGGCGTTCGCTCGCTGTTGGTCGAACCTTTCTTTATCCCGTCGGGGAGTCTCACCCCAACGTTGCTGCCTGGAGACTTCGTGCTTGTAACGAAGTATAACTATGGCTACTCTCGGTGGTCCTTTCCGTTCGGTGAGCCTGCCTTTCGGGGGCGGATTTTTGGATCGGTGCCTAAACAGGGGCAAATTGTGGTTTTTGCACTTCCACGCGATCCGAGCATTGATTATATCAAGCGTGTGATCGGATTACCGGGCGATACGGTTCAGGTTTCGGACGGTCAACTCTTCATCAATGGTAAAGAAGTGCCGCGCACCCCAGATGGCACCTATATCGAAACACCACTGGATTCAGGAGAAGGTGTGCCAATTACGGTGCGTCAATATATTGAGCATCTTCCTGATGGCGTGAACCATCTCATTCTTAAGGCTACGAACCGGGGCTTCGCCAACAACACACCCCTTTACAAGGTGCCGTCTGGCCATTTGTTTATGATGGGCGACAATCGTGACTTCAGTGAAGATTCGCGCTTTCTGAACGCGGTTGGGTATATACCGCTTCAGAATATAGTGGGACGGGCCAGGATAGTCTTATTTTCCGTGCGGCTTGACCATCCGCTGTGGGAAATTTGGTATCTTCCCTTCGAGATCCGCTGGGACCGATTCCTAACCATTATTCATTGATAACGGTGCAACGATACCTAATGAGCCGGATCCTAATGATTAGAGCAGAAGACCGGTTAGAGCGGGCCATAACACTTTTGGACCACAAATTCACCCGGCTTGATCTTTTGACGGAAGCGTTGACCCATCGCTCCGCTGTCGGACCAGGTGGTGCAGGGTCGAATGAACGACTCGAATTTATCGGTGATCGCGTGTTGGGGCTTGTGGTTGCGGAATGGTTGATAGAGCGTTACCCGCATGAGCGTGAGGGGGCGCTTGGGCCACGCTTGGCTCACCTAGTTTCGCGCGAAGTGCTTGCTTCAATAGCGGAACAAATCGGTCTGGCCGAATTGCTTTCGGTCGCCGACGGTGAGTCAAAACGAGGTGTCCGCAATCGGGCCACGGTACTGGCTGATGCGTTGGAAGCCTTGATTGGCGCGCTTTATATCGATGCCGGGGTCGACGCAGCGCGCAAGTTCATTCGTTCACGTTTTGCCGCTCGAATAGAGGCACAGCAATCAGTGCCACCGAAAGATTGCAAGACTGCTCTCCAAGAGTTGTCTCTCTCGCGAGAGGGGACTCTCCCTTGTTACCATGTGGTTTCCCAACAGGGACCAAGCCACGCGCCCCGTTTCCGCGTTCGGGTAATAGTGGGTGCTGCTACGGCCGAAGGCGAGGCAGGAACCAAACGTGAAGCGGAGCAGAACGCGGCCCAACGCCTTTTGGAGCAGCTGTCCCCGTGAAGACAAAATGTGGCTACGTTGCGCTGCTTGGTCGCCCCAACTCGGGTAAGTCGACACTGGTGAATGAAGCCGTTGGAGCAAAAATTTCGATCGTTACTCCGAAGGCGCAAACAACACGGTTTCGAGCCAACGGCATTGTACTTCGAGGAAATACGCAGATTATTTTGGTCGATACGCCGGGCCTGTTCAAGCCCTCGCGTCGTTTCGACCGGGCTATGGTGGACGCAGCTTGGGACTCGGTAACCGGGGCGGATCTGGTCTGTCTCGTGGTGGATTCATTGCGCGCGCGGACGGCTGATCTTGCTGAGCCAATCAAGGTACTTGCAGAAGCGAGGCGCCCACGCTGGCTCATTCTGAACAAAATTGATCTGCTGCCCCGTGAAAGATTGCTTCCGATTGCTGATACTCTGGTTAACCTCGGAGGGTTCCAAGAAGTTTTCATGATCAGCGCGTTGCGACGGGACGGGGTAGAATCCCTGCTTGATGCTTTGGCGGAGGCAATGCCCGTGGGCCCTCATCTATTTCCACCAGATGAACTTACTGACCAGACCGATCGTATGCTGGCCGCTGAGCTTGTCCGTGAGCAGATTTTTCTGCAGATGCGCGAGGAGGTGCCCTATGCTACCTCAGTTGAAACCGAGAGCTTCAAGGAGTGGCGGAACGGAGCAGTGCGGATTGAAGTTACAGTCTATGTTGCGCGAGCTTCCCACAAGAGAATGCTGCTTGGTGAACGTGGCGCACAGATCAAGTCTATCGGCTTGCGTGCCCGCCTCCAGTTGGAAGCACTTCTTGAACGTCGTGTGCATCTCTTTGTCAATGTAAAAGAACGCTCGGGGTGGGATGAAGAGCCGGAACGCATGCGTGCGTTAGGACTCCAATAGGTGGCTAAAAGAGACAGCGCGAGATGTCATTGGTGATTATCGTCACTGGGACGCACGGGAAGATAATTTTTTGAAAATTGTAAGTGCCTGGCAGTATTGCAGGTCCGCCAACTGAGCGTGTTGGCGTAGACCGTGGCGGGGCTTCTGAGAGTTTAGATAACATTGCATACGATTTTGGTTTTGTATGGCCCATTTCAAGAACTGGCGAGCAGCCGGCGCGCAGCCGATGTCGAGGGCCTTATTGTGGCACAGCAACGCTGATAGGGTTTATCCGGTGGCCGTTATTTGTACATTTCGGGTACGTGGCCTTTCTGGCGATACGGTGGTCTGCCCACAAAATCAACTTGTTCTCGTATAGATGTTTATGTTGGGCGGTGTTACCATGACAGACGGGTGTGGAACCTTTTCCAAAAAGTAGACGTTAATCGCGTTTCTCGAGCCATCAACCTGCTGATCCATAATGTCTCGGCAACGGCTGCCGTTTTTATGAATCTATCCATTTCTGGTGACGCGCGGCCTAAGGCGGCTTTCAGGTTTTTCTTTGGTTGGATTGTGGCTGAGCGAAAAGATTGAACGCGCTGCTCGGTCTTGTCGTTTCCGTCCTGAATCCGCCGACGGCTTTTCGCATTCTCTCTGGTCCCCGTGACCGTCCATTACGGGAATTATGAGGTCGCTTACAAGCCCTGCGTACGATCCGACGGAGAAAAGGGGCGTAGTTTAAAATCAACTGACTAAACAACAGGTCTATGGAACATAGGTCTGGTTTCCAGAAGCATGAAGCACAGAGGCTTGCACTTCTTTGGCAACCACCGAGGGCGGGTAAAGTCCGCCTTTCTGGCTGGGGGACCTGGATTCGAACCAAGGCTGTCCGGGTCAGAGCCGGAAGTTCTACCGCTAAACTATCCCCCACCAGTGACGATCGGTTCCTTGACAGATTGACCGAGCGACTGCGCGACCGCTGAATCACCAGAGGTGTGTCTGACCGGATAGCTCTGGTTGAGCGGCATGGCAAGTCCCTTTTTAACGGAGGCGACCACGTATGGTCTAGGCGACGTTTGTACGAAGAGAGGACTGTCAGGCATGTAATGCGCATGATTGCGCGATTGGCTGGATCTGACAGGCGGGCCCCGAACGTGCCACATGTGCGGTCGGAAGTGGAGCGGCGTCGAGCGGGACGAACAGATGCTAACGAAGACAGGTTACCGTTCAGTCGCGCCTGACAAGCGGTGCAGGATGGGGAGAGATGAGCCCCATTTTTAATGCCGCTGCCATAGATGTTTGATTACAAATCATATTTGCTACATTTGTAGATTTTCCAGTTGACTTATCGATATGCGACCGCATGATATCGCCAAATCTGGCAGGTGGCGCTCAAATTTCTCCTTGATTACGTTGTTTTGAAGCAATGCGTTCTGTGCATGGAGCATAAGAATGTAGCGCGAGTTTTGAGATGGAAAGTGTCGTGACCAAGATAGGGCGGCCGTTATGTGTCGAGTTCTGAATATTTTCGTCGTTCCTTTTGCGGAAAAGGATCGCGGTGATGTGACGTCGATTCGCTTGTTATCACGGTCTGAAAAACGCGGCATAAAAGGGGGAGGATGGCAATGCATACAAATAACGGCGGCGTGCGTTGCTTCCGTTCTGAGCCAAAAACAGTGCAAGTATCAAAAAGTATTATTTAAAATACTAATAGAGATTTTAGTGGAACAGGATTGGGAAGACACAGGAAATCCGGCTCTTGAAAGGCAAAACGCTTTGTGCCAATTCGACACAGGAAACCCTATTTCTTAGTATTGTCATGTAAAGGTGTTCTATGCCGCAAGACGACCATAAATCTGATCTGTTGCGTCTGACAGCGGAGATTGTGGCTGCCCACGTTTCTCATAATTCGGTGTCTTCAGATGCATTGCCAAATTTAATTCGCGAAGTGTATCGCAGTCTGAAAGATGAACCTAGCGAGCAGCAAAGAAACTCAGCAAAACCGGAACCAGCAGTCAATCCAGGAAAATCTGTATTTCCAGAGTATATAATCTGCCTTGAGGACGGGAAAAAACTCAAGATGCTCCGCCGGCACCTGAAATCTGCTTATGGCATGACGCCGGAACAATATCGTGAGCGATGGAATCTTCGTCCAGACTATCCGATGGTGGCGCCGAACTATGCTGAACAGCGGTCTGTCCTTGCAAAGAAGATTGGTCTTGGTACTAAACCAAGTTCTCGACCAACCTCCAATGTGTCGAGGGGACGCCGGAAGTCAGCGTGAGTGTTTCAGCGTCTGACGTAGATTGGTCCCCCTGCTTCTGCGGCGAAGGGTGGTTTTCCTTTGAACGGTTGGTGTCTAACGTACAGTACGCGGTAACTTTTGTAATAGCTTGTGTCTGGGCGGAGTTGTCAAAGGCGGTTTTGTTAAGAGCGCGATTATCGCTTGCGTGTGATCCCATAGAATTGTTAGCAGGCTATAGCGAAAAAGGCGACCCTATCGTTCTCGGCCGACCATATGGACTAAGCTATCTTATTCTCCGATACAAACGCCTTTCCAGGGAGTTTGGCGAGTTACGAGACGCATTTCGGAAGGCCTTTTGGCGTGCCCTAGAGGCGACTCGGCCCCAGCGTCCCACGACGCAGAAATTGAATTTTACGCATCTAACGTTGACCAGTAGAGTACCGGTCATGTCTTATTGATGATCCTGGCACTCTCAGAGTTGTGGCTTAGGACGGAATGCTCGCAGCTGGAGTGCGTAGCCAGTATACCCTTTCGACTTATGGCAACTGTTTTTGGAAAAAGATGAAGAGAGCCATCATCACCGCTAGGCTAACGAGATTGATGGTCTCGCTTGCTTCCAGGAAAT
>DAIDMG010000113.1 GCA_027449105.1 Acidiphilium sp.
GGACCGGTCCGCATGCACCGGCATATCGAAGCCGCGCGGCTTGTTTATCGTGACCGCGATACACTGCTTGCCGATCCGGATGGCACCATAGTGCCTGTGGAGCACTTGTTAAGCGGCGCCTATCTTGACGGGTTGCGCGGTTTGATCGACGATAATCATGCAATGGAAAATCTGCCGCGCGCCGGCGAAGCTGTGCTGCCGGCCCATCGGGACACCGTTTGTGTGAGTGTCGTCGATGAAAGCGGCAACGCGTGCTCGCTCATCAATTCAACTTACGAAAGCTTCGGAACCGGCATAATCGCGGGTGATACCGGGATCATTCTGCAAAATCGAGGTCTCGGCTTCACGCTTCGGCGTGACCATCCGAACTGCATCGCACCCGGCAAACGCCCCATGCATACGATCATACCGGGCATGGTAACCCGAGCCGGCAAAGCGGTCATGCCCTTCAGTGTCATGGGCGGGCATTACCAGCCGATGGGCCAGTCCTGGCTATTGACCAATCTCGTCGATTACGGGCTAGATCTTCAGGAATCGCTTGATCTGCCGCGACTGTTTCCGGTCGGCAGCATGGTCGAAATTGAGCGTGGAATTCCGCAGTTGGCGCGTCAGGGGCTGATGGTGCGAGGTCACGGCCTCAGCGAGATCTCCATCAATCAACGCCCTCTCGGTGGAGGCCAAGCGATCTGGATCGATCATGATCGAGGCGTTCTCGTCGGCGCGTCTGATCCGCGCAAAGACGGTTGTGCACTGGGGTATTGATGACCGAACCATGTGACTTGTCGGCGACTGAAGCGCGGCTTCTCATCGGGGCTCGGCGGCTGTCCCCGGTCGAGCTGCTGAGGAGCTTTGTGCAGCGGGTCGAGACAGTGGATCACGCGGTCAACGCGATCGTGGCGCGCGACTTTGAGGCGGCGCAAGTTGCCGCGAAGAAGGCTGAAGCTGCGGTAATGGCCGGTGAAGAGTTGGGGCTGCTGCATGGATTGCCGATAGGAGTCAAAGATCTGGAGGACACGAAAGGTCTTCGAACAACGTACGGCAGCGCGAAGTTCACCGATCACCTTCCGGTAGCGGATCAGAATCTCGTGGCTGACATTCGACGCGCAGGTGGCATCATCCTGGGCAAGACTAACACCTCTGAATTCGGACTTGCTGCCAATGCGTGTAACGAGGTGTACGGTACGACCGGAAATCCGTTTGATCCGGTGAAAGCGGTGGGAGGATCATCAGGTGGTTCTGCTGCAGCCCTGGCGACCGGGATGGTACCCCTCGCAACCGGCTCGGAACTGGGCGGGAGCTTGAGGAATTCGGCGGCTTTCTGCGGGGTCGTTGGCATGCGGCCCACGCCTGGGTTGGTGCCATCGGAAAAGCGGCAACTCGGCGCGTTGAGCCTGTCATCCCTCGGGCCGATGGCGCGCAGTGTTGCCGATTTGGCATTGTTGTTAAGTGCTATTGCACGTCATGAGCGGCAGGACATGCTTGGTTTTCCAAGTGCAAAAATCGAGCGGATCGAACCAGCCGATCTCGGCATGCTGCGGATTGCCTTTAGCCACGACCTCGGATTTGCTCCCACGTCGCAAGCGGTGCGTGACTTGTTTGCCAAGCGTAACCGCCGCCTGGCGCCATTGTTTGCGGTCGCGGACAATGCGGCACCGGATTGCAGTGGCGCCGATGAGATTTTTTGCATTCTTCGGGCTGTCAGTTTCTTGGCAGCATTTGGGGCGACCTACCGGATTTGTCCGGACCAACTCGGTGCTGCCATTCGCGCGAGTGTCGAGGAAGGTATGCATTACAGCGCTGAACAGGTCGCCGGGGCGCTGGCTGCCCAGACGCTTTTGTACCAGCGCTGGCAGAAATTCTTTGATCGCTACGACCTGCTAATCACACCGAGCGCGACGATCCAGCCGAGGCATTGGACGGAGCCTTATCCAACGGAGATTGATGGCAAGCCGACCCGATCCAGTTACGATTGGGTGGCACTTACCTACGCGGTGACGATCGTCGGGCATCCTGCCATTTCTTTGCCGCTAGGGACGGATGCCGATGGAATGCCGTTTGGCATCCAGCTTATCGGCAAGCGCCATGGCGATACCAAACTGCTGCAGGCAGCGCTGGCCCTGGAGTTTTTCTGCGCCCTGGAGCCGGATCTTGCTCCGCCCGTCCCCAATATTGCTGCCCTTGCCAGCGCACCGGCGCTCCGTAACGCAGCGCGGGCCTGAGGGGGACATACACGTTACTCTTCCTCCGGAATTGCAATGCGGAATTTCGTGCCGATTGAGCTTGTGGCGATGAGCTCGAGTTCGCCACCATGGGCGCGGGTCAAATCGCGCGCTATAGCGAGGCCGAGACCGGTGCCACCCCGGCGGCCCGAGCCAACGAACGGGCGAAAAAGATTGGAACGGGCCTGATCCGGCAGTCCCGGCCCATTGTCGGTCACGTCGAGGATCAGAGCTCCTGCTTCCGTCCGGGCAGAGAAACTGACTTTATTAGCGCCGGCCTCAACAGCGTTACGCAGAAGATTGAACAGCACGCGATGAAACTGGCCTCGGTCGAGTTTTGGCGTCAAGCCGGCTGGAATGTCGGTGATCAGCGAGAAGTCGCCAACGAGCGGCCGAACCTGTTCCGTTACTTCATCGATCAAAGCTTGTAGTTTACACGGGCTGCGCAGCAGTGGCGGCGGACCTTCCCGGGCAAATGCAAGGGTTGCGGTCATCAGTTCGGTTGCACGCTCGACCGCGGCCACGAGTGTTCCGGCAGCCTGCTGGGTCGCTGGATCTTTGCTGTCCACGAGCCGATCGGCGATCAGTAGTGCAGAGGCCAGAATATTCCGCAAGTCATGGCCAATTTTCGCGACGGCGGTACCAAGAGCGGCGAGCCGCGCATTCCGCCAGAGCGCCGCGCGCAATTCGGTTTGCATTGTCGCCAATTCACGGGCGGCGACGCTGATTTCATCTGCGGTAGCCCTGTCCGTCTCCTCGTGCGCGAGAGGGACGACGTGCTCCGGGTCGGCGCGGAACTCCGCAATACTGCGCGTGAGGCGGCGCATTGGTAGCACCAGCAGACGGTCGAGTGAAAGATAAAGCGCCAGGCCGATGACCAATGCCAGCGCCAATGAGAGTGCCGCAATGTGCTCGGCGTGACGGAGCAAGTCGCTGTATAGCGCTTGCGTGCTGACCACCATGCGGACCGTTGCGTCCTGCTGCAGCGGGCTCGGTGCGATCACCAGCTGGTTGGTGGGTGCTTCGCCGATGAGGACCTGCAATGCCCGCAACGTCGAGGTGAACAGTGTCTCGTCGCCGAGCCGAACCGCCCCGCTGTTGTCGTAAAGCCGAGAGGAGGGCATGACCGCGATCTTCCGACCATTGGGAGTCCTGAGCTCGATTGCTTCGGTGCCAGAGAGACGCAGCAGTTCGTTGCGAGTCCATAAGTTGATCATGCCGTTCGGAGCTGCTGCGACCGTGAGGGCGGCAAGATGTGCTTCGCGCAGACGATACTCGAACCAAGCCGTACGTTCGAGACCAAGGCTCGGGAGCAGGATCATTACACCAACAGTCAATGTTAAGCCGACGGTGAGACGCAGCAGACGATTGGACAGGCTGCGCCGCGGATTGCCACGGTGATGTTGTCGCCGAGGCTTGTTGGGGGCGCGCCACAATTGACGCAGGTTGATCATGTTCAGGCAGCCTCCGCGGCTCGATGCGCAGCCCGGCCAGCATAGAATAATCGATCGAGAAGGGCCCTTTCAGTATTCAGGCGGGACGCAGGAGGCAGCCCGGCCAAGGCCGCGTCAGCATTGTATTCTATGAGGTGCGTTTGAGCCGGCAACATCGACAATTCTGCCTCGACCGCCGTTTGGAACGCGAGTTCTTGAATGCGGTTGAGAATTTCTGTGGGTTTCTCAGGAACGCCAACGCGCTGCCGACTCTGTGCCCGGACCAGGATCAGTCGCCTAGGCTGGCGGGCATTTAACGGCGCGAGGGGCGGATTGCCTGAGTAGGCACCAGCCCAGTAGGCAACGCCATCAATGATCGCGGCAGGGAAGACGGACGGCAGGCAAGGAGAAGCGAGAAGCGCGTCAATTGTGATTTCTGCGTTGGAGAAAATCCGTGGCCGACCAGTGTCAACGGCGGTGGCGGCGATGTAGAGCGTTGAAGCGGCCGGATCGTAGAGGGCGGGTTGGTCGAGAAGATCGGCCAAGATCGGGCGTAATGGGTTCTGGCCAAGCGGGTTAACCGATAAGGGTCCGAACATGCTTGTCATCGCGGATAGCCCCTGCATCGCGATGGTGTTGGAAACGTCGCGCCCGATCTCGAACCTAGGCAGCCAGTGGCCAAAGGCTTTCGCAATGGTTGTCAGCCAGTCGGTGGCGGCGACGCGATTCCAGAATTTTGCCATCGCGCTGCGGGCCCCATCCTGGCCATCTCGAGCGAATCCCTGGGCTGCCATGGCAGCCAGAATGGCTCCCGACGAAACGCCGCTCACTGCGTCAGGCTTAACCCCCGATTCGAAGAGAGCATCGAGAACGCCCCAAGTAAACGCGCCGTGCGATCCCTCGCCCTGAAGGGCGAGCGCAGTGCCATCGTGACGGCTTCCGGATGCAGGCATAATCACCATTTGCCACAAGCCGGGCAAATTATACACGGTCCTGATTCGGGGACAACGAGCGAGATGCACCTGTCGTCCGATGTCCTTCCCGAGCGTTGGCGACCTATTGTTCTGGGGACAGGGGTGACAGTTTTGCTCCGAGCGGATAGTCGGCGGGGCCAAGTCGGCACGCCATATCATCGACGGAGCCGAGATCCTGGTCCATGGCGCTGACCAGCCAATGCCGGTATCAATTTCCCTGATGCCGACCCGCAGGCTCGCAACCACGTGGCTCGGTTGATCTTGCGGCTCTGAAATCTGATGTGGCCCGCGGCTCCAGTCGTCAGTGCCTCTTCAGGCCCGTGTCGTGGCTCGATGATCTTTCAGGCCGTTTGCCAGAGATCCGGACCAGTGCCGCCACCTTTTCACCGTCCAGAGCATGAGTGATGACCCTCATACGTTCACCCATAACACGATGCTTCTTCCAAGGCGCGCGACGCCGCCCATAAACGGCCAAAATGTAACCCCTGTGCCTGGTGTAAAGAGGAACCTATGCCCCAAGAAAGGGCCCGATTGAGGTGGCTGGGGTGGGAGGATTCGAACCTCCGCATGGCGGAATCAAAATCCGCTGCCTTACCGCTTGGCTACACCCCAAATTTGCTCCCCCTGATATGGCGTTGCGCGACTTGCCGCAATAGGACCAAGGCAGCGTTGTTGATGCGCCATGTTCACACGGCAAAAACCGGTCTAAATCCATGCCATTCCGAGCGTACAGAAATACAACGGGAGCACAGAAATGGATTTGATCGCCGCACGTATGAACCGCATCAGCCCGAGCCAGACGATCGCCATAGCGACCAAGGCACGGCAACTGAAGGCGCAAGGACGCGACATCATCAGCTTGTCGGCCGGGGAACCGGATTTCGATACTCCGCAGCATATCAAACAGGCAGCGATCGACGCCATTCAGCGTGGCGAGACGAAATACACGGATGTCGCTGGCACCCCGGCACTCCGGCGGGCAGTCGCCGATTCGTTCAAGCGAGATCACGGGGTTGACTACAAGCCTGAAGAAGTCATGGTTTCAACTGGCGGCAAGCAAGTCATTTTCAATGCCATGCTCGCAACCGTGGAAGCGGGCGACGAGGTGATTATTCCGACGCCCTGCTGGGTGTCGTATCCGGATATTGTGCAGCTTGCCGAAGGAATTCCGGTGTTCGTGCCATGTGGCCCTAATGCCGGGTTCAAGCTCCGGGCAGAAGATCTGGAGTCGGCGATTACGCCCCGGACCAAGTGGCTTATGTTGAATACACCGTCGAATCCGACCGGGGCAGCGTACTCTGCTGAGGACCTGCGCCCAATATGCGATGTGCTGCTGCGGCATCCGAACATTTGGGTTTTTACCGATGATATTTACGCGAAGCTGGTCTACGACGGGTTCAAGCCAGCCACCGTAGTCGAAGTTGAGCCACGCTTGCGGGAGCGCACCGTGACAATGAACGGTTGCTCGAAAGCCTACGCCATGACCGGCTGGCGCATCGGTTATTGCGGCGCGCCGGTCGCACTGATCAAGGCGATGGACAAATTACAGAGCCAATCAACGTCGAACGCTTCTTCGATCAGCCAGGCAGCTGCATTAGCAGCATTGACGGGTCCGCAAGATGCAATCGAGACGATGCGCGCTGCTTACCGGGAGCGGCGCGATATGGTCGTGGAGATGTTGAATGCGGCCCAGGGATTGACGTGCGCCAAGCCTGAAGGCGCCTTTTATGTGTTCCCCTCGATTTCGGGGTGTCTCGGGAAAACGAGTTCTGGTGGAACCAAAATTACGGACGACGAGGCGTTCGTTACCGCCTTGCTGGAGGAGCAGGGCGTCGCTGCGGTGCACGGTGCCGCGTTTGTCTATCCAGGACATTTCCGAGTGAGCTACGCGACGGATACTGCTTCGCTGCGTGATGCATGCACCCGCATCCAGCATTTTTGCGCGGCCATGAAATAGATGCCATCCACTCCGGGGGGCGATCCGGCTCAGGTCGTCCCTTACTGGCACGTCACGGCTGGGGACCACGATGCGACAGCGTTGTGGTGTGAAATGGCGCAGTGCGGAAACGGATGGGCGCTGTGGTAAACGCGCGGAAATAGCGAGGCACGCGGCTGAAAGCACGCAAATCGACAGGCTAACGCAGCCAAGAAACTACTATTTTAAATCGCCAATGTTCAAGCAGCGAACGGCCGGCCGTGCATATCGTCGATGGAACGAATGCCGGCACATCGCTTCGGCGCAGACGGTTAAAAATAGCGCCGTGAGCATTGGTATCGCGAAAACGCCATGATCGTGGCGATGAAGAGACTTCCGAGCATGCCGCAGCCTTTCTCCACCCTGAACTGGTGTCCGACTTGCACTGCAGCCTACAAGTGCCATAAGCGCCCCAATGCGAATCCTGTATCATCAGCCGCTTTCAGCGGCATGTCGGAAGGTGCGGCTCGTTCTGGCAGAGAAACGCTTGCCGTTTGAGCTTCGCGTCGAGAAGACATGGGAAAGACGGCCTGAATATCTGGCAATGAATCCTGCCGGGTCGGTACCGACCTTGACCGAGGACAATGGTTTGATCATTCCTCATTCAGGGGCGATTTGCGAATATCTTGACGAGGCCTATCCGGATACTTGCCTCATTGGCCAGACGCTCGGCGATCGCGTCGAGATCCGGAGTATGACAGCGTGGTTCGAGGAGCGCTTTGCCGAGGACGTTACGCGCAACTTGGTCGATGAGAAGGTGATGAAGCCCGCCGCCGGGCTGGGCTCACCCGATCCGGCCCGGCTACGGGCGGGCTATGGGGCATTGCGCACGCATCTTGCGTACATCAATTGGTTGGCAGAAACGCGAAAATGGCTGGCAGGTGCAACGCTGTCGCTAGCAGATTTCGCCGCGGCTGCCCATCTGTCGGCGCTGGATTTTATCGGCGATATAGACTGGAATACCGCCCCTGCAGCAAAGGATTGGTACGCACGCATGAAATCCAGACCGGCATTTCGCGGGCTTCTTTCTGATCGGGTTTCTGGTTTCGTACCGCCGCCGCACTACACCGATCTCGACTTCTGATCTTTATCTTCGGTTAGGCGGCAGATGGGGCAAAAGTTAGCTTCGCCCTGTGAAAAGAACGAGCAGATCAAATATGATCGGCAATGATGAGGGGCGTTGCGAACGTTACCAGGCGTCGACCGTGCCTAACCTGAGCGGCAAAAAAACGTGGCGCGATCAGTGGCCGTTTAATTTCATTTTCCGTGTCCGTTCCGGGAACGGCGAATTCGAGGATTTCCCTGATTTAGCCGCTCAGTCGCAGTCGTCCCCTCGCAACGTAAACGACTGCACGCGTTTTT